>JAJRZC010000131.1 GCA_024275435.1 Alphaproteobacteria bacterium | reverse complement strand
TCAGACCACGACCTAGTGCCGTGAACTGTAAAAAGTCCAAAATGTTGCGTAATTCCAACTGCCGCGATAGATTGACTTGAAACATTTGACCTTTAAGCCTCAATCATGGCTGGCTTTAGGATATTTACCGGAATGAAACATGGGGTATTTGTTGCGGTGCAACATGCTCGTGACACCAGTAGCAGAGGCTTAGGCCCCAAAATGAACCTCTTACTGGCCTCACAGTAGGCCAAAGAAGAAATCAATCACCGTAGTTTAAGGACTTGATCCAGCTCAATTCCTCCGTGCATGCACTAGAGTAGAAAAAGAACCACTGCTATGCTGGTCGACATCTTTCCACGATGAATAGAAGACAAATGATAACCAAAGACATTTCCCAGATATTAAAAGATGCCGGCTTGAGGCCTACGCGCCAAAGAATGGCCCTGGGACGGCTTCTGTTTGCAGGGGAGGATCGTCACGTCACGGCAGAAAATTTACACGCTGAAGTGGTCGGCCAAGGAGAACGCGTATCATTGGCCACTGTCTACAATACCCTGCATCAGTTTCAAGAAGCGGGCCTTTTGCGCGAGTTGGCCATTGATGGGTCAAAGGCATACTTCGATACCAATACCTCAAACCACAGCCATTATTACAACGAACACAATGGGGAACTGATGGATATTCCCTCGGAAAACATCCGGGTTGATGGCCTCCCAAAGCCCCCTGACGGTATGGAAATCAGCCATATTGACGTAGTGGTCCGCCTGAAAAGGTCCAACTAGAGAGTTTTTATCTGGTTTCGTCAGGTTGGTTGGAGATGGAGTACGGCACCTACGCGGTAAGGTGATGTCCAGGCTATCCCTCTATTTTACCATCCCCCTAATTTACTGCCTCGCCTTTATAAACGCCCCAGAGTTTATTTTGCGGTAGGTAGCCGTTAAACTTTGAAATCCCCACATAGCACCACTGCCCATCACAGCTTTTCACATCGGCAATAACACCCGCCTCCACAAGGACAACCACTGGCGCGGAATGGCTCGCTCGCGTAGTCAAGGCAATGCGAGGACGTTCTTTTTTACCGTTTGCGTCCCATGGTGTGACTTGCACCGTTCTACGCCCCGAAAGCAGCGACCGCAAAACCCAGCCCTTGGTGCCTTCCGAATCGCGAACTTGTCGCCATGCTTCAAATTCGGCAATAATTTCAACAGGCAAGCCGGCTTGCCTAAACACCCAGGCTATGGGATATTTCGTCCCCGGCCCTTTTCGTAGATTGACCCGGCTCGCTTTTAAGCTGACATATCGCGGCAGCTTAAGGCCCGTAACCGTACCTTTACCGCCCCCAGAAGACTGTGCGAAGGCTTGTGTCCCCGGCCCTGCCGAGCAAAGTATAGAAATAAGAATCGAAAATGCCATTAAGACGACGCCGGGAACGGGGTGCATCAAACGTAACTGTGCAATCCAAGCTATCCATCTCTTGTGATCCGCTAAATTCATCTTGTGATTTTGAGCTTTGCTTGAAATGGAGACTTTACCGGGACGCTGACGCCTCCATCCGTTTATCCACCATAAATCAAACTGCCTAGCATCCAGGCTCTTTACCCTAACAGACATGAAAAATTGGCAGCTCTCTCTTCAAGCATATCTTATTCAAACGCGCTAAAACGTTGAATCAAGATATGGTACCAATAGAAATTAAACCCAAAGCCGGTCCAACGAAAAAAAGGAACCAAGACCACAACACTACGCTTTGTCATGAACGTGACCATCTGTTACAGAGGGGCCGGTTCTCAATCAAACGAGGCCGCAATTCTCGCCAATTTTCTAAAACAACGCGCACCCTCCAAGCCTATATCCCATTCTAAAATCAGGCGCACCAAAACTCATGCCGAATACACAAAAAAAGCCCAAGGTCATTGTCACGCGTAAACTGCCCGAGGTCGTCGAGACCCGCATGTGCGAACTGTTTGACGTGATTTTAAACGTTGACGATAAACCCCTTTCCCAGTCCGAACTTATCGAGGCTGTGAAAACGGCCGATGTTTTGGTCCCTACCGTCACGGACAGAATAGACCGCGGAGTTATTTCGCAGGCAGGAGAGCAACTGCGCCTGATTGCCAACTTCGGAACAGGCGTCGACAATATTGATCTGGACACCGCACGCAATCGCGGTATCACCGTAACAAATACGCCGGGTGTCTTGACCGAAGATACCGCCGACATGACCATGGCATTGATCCTTGCCGTCCCCCGTCGACTCGCAGAAGCGGCCCAGTATTTGAAAAACACCGAGAATCACTGGTCGGGCTGGTCGCCAACCTGGATGCTGGGGCACCGGATATATGGAAAACGTCTTGGTATCATTGGCATGGGGCGCATTGGTCAGGCTATAGCGCGACGGGCCAAAGCATTCGGTTTGCAGATCCACTATCACAACCGCCGCCGCCTACCTGAAGCCATAGAGCAAGAGCACGAGGCCACCTACTGGGAAAGCCTCGACCAGATGTTGGCGCGCATGGATATCATTTCGGTGAATTGTCCTCATACACCGGCGACTTATCATCTCTTGTCGGCGCGTCGCTTGAAGCTCTTGAAGGAAACGGCCTTCATCGTGAACACCGCGCGCGGAGAAGTCATTGATGAAAATGAACTTGCCCGCCTTATAACGAACGGCTCCATCGCAGGTGCTGGCCTTGACGTGTTCGAGCACGAACCGGCGGTTAATCCAAAGCTTCTGACCTCAAACCGCGTCGTTGCGTTACCTCATATGGGGTCTGCCACCATCGAGGGGCGTGCCGATATGGGCGAAAAGGTCATCATCAATATCAAAACATTCATTGACGGTCACGCGCCACCAGACCGCGTGCACCCGGCAATGTTTTAAGTGTCTTAGGGACGACAAAAGTGACCAGCGCAATTCATTGCACCGTCAACTATTGGCACCGCTACAGATCTTACCAGGCATCAAAGCCGTCAACGGGCTGAACCTAGGATGTCAGCTTGCGACATTCTTCGTCGGCTGGCAGCGGATCGCATTGCTCGTTGGCAACGCAGGTTTCAAGAGCTGCAAAAAAAGCCCCCGTGCTAATACCGTTCAACGATCCCGAATATAGACCATGGGCCTGTAGCCCACATTGATAGAGCTTGATGATTTTGGATCCACCAAACCTTATCGCGCTCCGGTAATCGGCTAGAGCTTTCTCCACTTGTCCCATCGCCTGATGGATATGCGCGCGTGTGTCATAGGTGTGCGCCGATCGTGGTGACAAGCGAAGCGCGCGCTCTACATCGGCAAGGCCCTGACTTGGTTTTCCGATTTTAAAATAGGCCCAGGCACGGTTGTTCAAGGCATGAGGATAATCAGGATTTATCTTCAGCGACTTGTCATAGTCTTCAAGGGCCTCCTCATAGCGGCCTTGCAGGGAATAAGCCAGAGCACGCATCGCGTAAACGAGACTGGCGCTCAATGGGCTTAATTTTCCTTCGAGGAGTTTCGTGCATCCCTCGATACGTTGTCCTCGCTCAGGACTGAAGCAATCCCTTTGAGCATCGGCAAGGCTGGCTGAGGAACCCAGCATCAAAAGCACAATGACAAAGAACCACTTAAATCTTTTCCCTGGCCGTCTCCCATAGCAAACCTTTTTTTGCACCGATCTGTCTGTCACACTGATTTGCCCCAAAGCTATGAATGGTTTTACAACTTTTCGCCATGCTAACCAATGACCCAAGCGCAATTTGGGCAAGCGCATGCGCAGTTAAGGGTTTTTACCTCGATACAGCATTCGATACACCCATATGCTAGAATATAGCCCAACCAGAGGACCATCGTGGCGCAAAGAAACATATTGCTCATCATCAGTGGCGGCATCTCCGCTTACAAGTGCCTTGAACTCGTGCGGCGGCTCGCTGATCGCCACATCAAAGTGCGTGTGGTCATGACGCAATCTGCCCAACGCTTCATCACGCCTTTGTCCGTTTCCGCACTTACTAATGATCGTGTCTTTACTGATCTGTTCGACCTCAATGACGAGCGCGAGATCGGTCATATCCGCCTTAGCCGCGAGTCCGATCTTATCGTCGTAGCACCAGCCACGGCGAACTTGATTGCCAAGATGGCGAACGGTCTCGCCGATGACCTGGCGACCGCGGTTTTACTCGCCACAGACAAACCTGTGCTGGTAGCCCCGGCAATGAACCCGCATATGTGGCGCCATAAAGCGACAATCCGCAACGTTGAGCAGCTGAGGTCTGATGGCATCCATGTCCTTGAGCCTGCAACAGGTGAGATGGCCGAAAAGAATGAATCGGGCCAGGGTCGTCTGCCGGAGGTCCCCCAGCTTGTTCATGAAATTGAAACAAGGCTCAACCGTGGAATAGATTACGAAACAACGGGTAGCTTGAGAGGCGCGCTCGCCGGCCGGCATGTCTTAATCACCAGCGGCCCAACTCACGAGCCCATCGACCCCGTGCGCTACATCGCCAACCGGTCTTCCGGCAAACAGGGGTTTGCACTTGCACGCGCCGCTGCCAGCTCCGGCGCCCGCGTGACATTGATCACTGGTCCGGTTACTCTTGCTGACCCAGAAGGCGTGAAAACCATCCACGTTCAAACTGCAGAAGAAATGCTTGAGGCCGTGCAAAAGGCTTTGCCAGCAGACATCTCAATATTCGCCGCAGCAGTAGCGGATTGGCGGGTGGAGAAAGTACAAGCGGCTAAGATCAAGAAAACTGCTGACCCTAAATCCCTGTCCCTTAAGCTTCGTGAGAATCCAGATATTTTAAAAACCGTTGCCTCACTCAAGCAAGGCCGACCCAAACTCGTAATTGGATTTGCCGCCGAAACAAACGATGTCGTTAGTTTCGCCAAAAAGAAACTGAAGAAAAAAGGTGCAGACTGGATTGTCGCCAACGACGTTTCTCACAAAACAGGCATCATGGGCGGTGAGCATAATCGCGTGTTCATTATCCAGAACACAGGCATACAGGAATGGCCGCAGATGTCTAAGATCAAAGTCGCGCAAAGGCTCATGAGCCTTGCTGCCGATTTTTTGTCAGCTCACCACACTAGCAAACAGGATGCTGCGCAATGAGCGCTCCAAAGCGAGGATCGAAAACCTCAAACAAGGCCCGTGCAAAGCGGCCTTCCAGCGTAACCATTAAACTGATGCAGCAGGCACACGCCAAGGGTCTTCCTCAGCCCGAATATCAAACCGCACTTTCAGCCGGTATGGACCTGCTCGCAGCGCTACCCAAAAAACAACCGCTGACATTAAAGCCAGGAAAACACTGCCTTATCCCAACGGGATTGATTCTAGAAATACCTGCTGGTTATGAAGCCCAAGTGAGGCCACGATCCGGTCTTGCGTTCAAGCATGGCATTACAGTGCTCAACAGCCCCGGCACCATTGATCCAGACTATCGCGGAGAAGTGGGCGTTTTACTCATTAATCATGGACAGAAATCTTTCAAGATCCAACGCGGAGAGCGCATTGCCCAACTTGTCATCACCCCCGTGACACGCGCCAAGATCAAAAATGTAAAGACCACAAGTGAAACAAAGCGCGGCAGTGGTGGTTTCGGATCAACCGGCGTTAAGGCAAAGAAAGAGCGAGTAAAAAATTCTAAGAAAACAACAAACGTTGCCCAAAAGAGACCTAGAAAAATAAAATCGGCGCGCACCAGACCATCAAAGAAATAATTTCTAGATTCAGCCCTCGAAAATTCACAAAAATTGATACTTTAAATCTCAACCATCAAACGCAAGTAAATGCTTTCAAATAGACATTTTAATTTCCCAACAGTTTGTCCGTAATCCCCCTATAGAATCGGTTCAAGACCCAGCTAAAAACGTCTATGGTCCTTGGCGTGGCGGGAGACCTAAAATGAAAAAAAAAGGGCCAAGATAAATGGGCGAAACGCCTAACTTGAATAAAATCAGTGAAACGCAAGCATGGGGTAGAGGCAAGGTTTATGATACGGTCGCAGAAACCATAGGTCACACACCTCTCGTTCGGCTCCACAAGATAAAGGCCAAGGCGCAATCCAAGGCAGACATCTTGATGAAGCTTGAATTCTTTAATCCACTCTCATCGGTAAAAGATCGCATCGGTGATGCGATGATCATCGTACTCGAACATCAAGGTAAGATCACACCAGGCAAGACCGTGATAATCGAGCCAACATCGGGTAACACTGGTGTGGCATTGGCCTTTGCAGCAGCAGCGCGCGGTTACCGGCTCATCCTGGTGATGCCGGAATCAATGTCCCTTGAGCGGCGCAAGATTCTCACGCACCTGGGGGCTGAATTAGTTCTGACCCCAGCAGCAGGCGGCATGGGGGCCGCCATTGAAAAGGCCAAAGAGCTGGCTGCAACGGAGCCTGATTCGTGCATACTGGGCCAGTTCGAAAATCCAGCAAACCCCCTGGTTCATGAAATGACCACAGGTGTTGAGATTTGGAACGATACAGGTGGCAACATAGATGCTCTGGTGGTAGGTGTCGGCACCGGAGGAACCCTCACAGGATGTGCGCGGGTCTTAAAGCCACGCAACCCAAATCTCAAGATCATCGCTGTGGAGCCGGAAGGCAGCCCGGTTCTTTCGAAAGGTGAAAAGGGACCCCATAAAATCCAGGGTATTGGGGCAGGTTTCGTACCGGTAATTTTGGAGCGTGATTTCATCGACGAAGTGATTACCATTCCCGACGAAATGGCCTTCGAAGCCGCCAGGATGCTAGCCAGAATAGAGGGAATTCCCGGCGGTATTTCCACAGGTGCCAACCTAACGGCCGCAATCACTCTCGCTTCGCGCGATGATATGCAGGGTAAGACCATCGTGACATTTGCCCCTTCCAGTGCCGAGCGATATTATTCCAGCGATCTTTTTCAATTGCCGGAGAGTTGATGTTGCTTTTAGCTCAAGCACGGACCATAGGTGCAAAACGTCAGCGGGGAGCGCTTGATGTCTCTTAGTGCTGATGAGATAGCACGCTACAAACGCCACCTTGTCTTGAAGGAAATTGGCGGGGCAGGTCAGCAGAAACTGAAAGCAGCGCGCGTGTTGATTGTTGGCGCCGGCGGGCTTGGCTCACCCCTTGCCATGTATCTGGCCGCAGCTGGTGTGGGTACACTGGGAATTATCGACGACGACGTGGTGTCACTCGATAATCTTCAACGGCAAATCCTTTTTGATACCCAAAGCGTGAACGCCAGCAAAGTCGAAAGCGCCAAGGCCACAATTGAGCGCCTCAACCCGCATGTCATTGTTGAGGCATTAAATGAGCGTCTGACCGCCGACAACGCTGAAGAAATTATCTTCAACTATGACATCATCTGTGATGGCTCGGATAATTTTGCGACCCGTTATCTGGTCTCTGACGCTTGCTATTTGAAAAAACGCACACTGGTATTTGGCGCAGTGGGGCCCTTTGATGGCTATGTAACCACCTTCAAGCCGCACCTGAAAAACGATGAAGGTAAACCTTTCGCCAGTTACCGCTGCCTGTTCCCGCAGGCTCCTCCACCCGGAACGGTCCCAAACTGCTCAGAGGTTGGCGTTCTTGGTGCGGTCGTCGGTGTAATTGGGACCTTGCAAGCTACCGAAGTCATCAAGGAAATCACCGGTGCCGGCGAAAGTCTCGCCGGTCACCTTATAATTTATGACGCCCTTGGTACACGCTTTCAAAGAGTCCAAATCAGCTGGGACCCCGACAACGAGCTGTCCGGTCGAAATCCCACAATTCGCGATTTGTCGATACACAGAACCAGCAAGACAAACGTCTAGGCGAATAACCTATAACGTCCCAAGAGTTTTCAAGAGCTCTTCAGCCGACTCAACGGAATCCTTGTCCGTTGTATCGATCGTTAAATCAGCTTTGGCAAACAGCGGCTCGCGCGTGGCCAGAGCCTTGCGAATTTCCAACATGGCCTGACTGCTCAAACCGACTCTGCGCAATGCCACACTTTCGCGAGCCCGTTCAAAAAGAACTTCCGGCGATGTCTTCACCCAGACCACAAAGCTGTCATTGGAAAGCTCTTCAAACAACTTTTGATCAGTAACAATACCGCCACCCGTCGCCACCACGACATCTTCGTGGGCATCAAGCACAGCTTTTAGGCAGGAACGCTCCAGATCGCGGTAGGTGTTCTCGCCTTTCTCAGCAAAGATCTCAGAAACATCCATGCCAGCCACGCGTTCCACTTCATCATTAAGCTCGATAAAAGGCACGTTAAAGCGTTTTGCAGTTGCCTGACCAAGTGTCGACTTACCGGCTCCGCGAAGGCCTACAAGAATAACTTTTCCGATTTTTCTTTTTGGAACATCAAGCGCAACATCATCATTGTCCGCCTGCACGTCCACCACCTCAAAGGCAAGGTCATCAACCCGAAGACCGAGTGCCGCAGCAACACTGCGCAACACCAGTAGCGAAGCATTTCCTGAACCACGCTCAAGTTCAGCCAGATAGCGTTCCGATACGCCGGATTTTTGCGAGAGTACCTTGCGCGACATGCCAAGCTTTTTGCGCTGCGAACGAACGCGAGAACCGACGAGCTGCAGGTAGGCACTGTCACGTGGCTCGGTCCCTCGGCGCTGTTCCTGCGGGGGCCTGCTAGCGGAATTTTCGACATTAACCACAGCCATAGCTATATCACTCATAGAGTCCACCTTGGGTTTTTTGGGTTGTGTTCGAAGGACTTAACTCAAGTCCCTGCCGCTTCTCCTTACGATGGGATAAATATCTCTTGTCCATCTGCAGCAGAACCCAGCGAGTGCCAATGATTCTGATCAAAGACCAGAGTCACAGTCACTCAGACTAAACATTTCATCGCACTGCAGCAATATATGGCGCATCGCAACAAAAAAATCAAGTGTTTCCCACCAAATTAGCTCCTTGGCTAAGTGGTACGATCAAGACAACTAATCCCAGTAACTATGTAACATTGTGCTTGACTTCGCGCTTCGAGGACAACAAAGTGCCCTCAATCGAGCCGAAGAAATAGAGTTCGACGGGTAATAATAACGGCCCAAGTCTAGGGAATACAAAGCAAGGCGACACCATCAGGTGTCGCCTTGCTTCGTTTATGGATGAGCATTCCACACGGCGCGAGGAAACCATGGAATTTCCCACTCAGCTCTTACCGAACGAGACTTTCTACTTTACAGAATATCTGAAAATCCATTTGGCAGAATGATTCAACGGTGCATTCGTCGACAGTTCCGCATTTCGCTCACGTTTCACCACAGGGATCAGATCTAGACTGATCAACCCAGCTTGCGCCATGTGGCGACATAGTTTCCAGATGGTGAAAACGGTTCAGAAAATTGTAAAAATTGGACAACGTAAAGGCTAAGCCATGCGCGCCAATCCGATCAAAGAATTGCTGGGCAATGGCGCAACAGCCTTAAACGCATGGTGCTCACTTCCATGTGCCTATGCCGCCGAGATCATAGCTAACCAGGGATATGATAGCGTCACCATCGACCTGCAGCATGGCGCCATGCATTTCGAAACTGCCATGGCCATGCTTCAGGCCGTCTCGACGACAAACGCAATGCCAATGGTCCGTGTGCCTTGGAACGAGCCAGGCATCTTAATGAAGCTCCTCGACGCTGGCGCTTACGGCGTCATATGCCCCATGGTCAATTCGCCCGCACAAGCGCAAAGCTTTGTGGAAGCTTGCCGGTATCCACCCATGGGTTCCAGATCCTACGGTCCAGGGCGAGCCGTATATTACGCAAATGCCCAATCAGGTCGTGACTATGCAGCCCAGGCCAATAAGCAAATCCTCCTTCTTGCACAAATCGAAACCAAGCAGGCTCTGGACAATGTCGATGCAATCCTTGCGACACCTGGCCTAGATGGTCTTTATATTGGACCGGGAGATTTATCTCTGGCGCTGGGGGAACCACCACTGATGAATCCAACATCTCAATTGGTTACAGAAGCAATCACCAGGGTAATGCAAAAGACGAGGGCGAAAGGCTTGGTGGCAGCGGTGCACACAGACGGTCCAAAAACCGCTCGAATGCGTTTCAAGGAGGGCTTTCACCTCTGTTCTTTGCAAAATGATGTGCGATTGTTGAGCGATGCAGCGCAAGCCCAGGTCAACGCCGCAAGATGTTCACAGAGCTAGTTCTTTAGGTACTTAGCCTGAAATATCGACCACCTTGTTGATCCTTATCTGGAGGGGCAGGAAGAAAATGCTTTGTGGGGGAAGAAACATTTGAGCATTCAATCGGCTTCAACTGGCAAGAACTCCAACAAGAATTCCAACGGTGAGCAGAAAAAGTCACCACGAAAAGGCCGTGCACTGGCACCCTTTATTGCCTTCCTGTTCATCGGTTTTGCCGTCCATCTGCTGGTTCATCAACTGAACTTCATGAACCTTGAAGGCTTTCCTCTGGGTTTTTACCTTGCAGCCCAAGCTGCTCCGATCCTCCTGGCGACCATAGCGTTTTGGATTGCTTCGCGACACCAACTCTCCCTCAAGGCAGACGAATCAGTTGAAAATGATGGTAAGAGGGTGCGAAACGCCCGCTTCGCCTTGAAAAATGGTTTATCGGCCAGCGGAGAGTTTCTTTCTGGCGCCGTTATTGTTGGTCTGGCAGGGGTTCTTTTCGCACAAGGTTATGATGGCCTCGCCTACATGTTGGGCCTGATGAGTGCTCTGGTTGTGATGTCACTGTTCGTCGTCCCGGCCTTCGCGAACACGCCGTCGCGGTCCCTCACACAATACCTCTCAATCAACTACAGTTCCCGCATGTTGACGGTGCTAGGCGCAACAACCCTTGGATTTTGTTTGATCCTCCTGCTGGCCGCAGAGATAACTGTCGTCGCGGTTATTTTAACCCGATCTCTCGCCATAAGCTTTCAAAACGCAACCTTCTTAGCTGCTGTCTTGACGTTGCTTTTCGTAGCAATGGTAAACCTGAAACGAAATATTCTACCCGCAGGTTTGGCCCTCGGTTCCATATTACTACTGGTTGTGCTCTCCCTCCAAAGTGGTCTCTCGTCATGGGAACAATTTAGCTTTCCACTGCCACAGTTCAGTTACGGGCACGCCCTTTACGAAATTGTCGGCTTGGAACAAACTCTGTTGGAAAAGGAACTTGCCGACGCCGTCACCATGAAGCAGCACCTAAGGCCACGCTTGCATTTTGATGCGGTGAATTTTTTTGCCATCATCTCATGTTTGGCATTTGGCTTTGCCGTACTGCCGCTCCGTGCGCTTTTTAATGGCAACAGTCGGCCTGCAGGTTTTTCTCCAAGCTCAGATAAGGCAACGGACGAGACAACCGTTTCTTTGGCCCAGTCTTCTCAAGCACTCGCCTGGTGCGCTTTCTTTGTTTGCTTGACAATCATCACGTTGCCGGCCGTCTCGGCTTTTTCCAAACTCAATCTCTACAAAACAATTTCCACCCCCATCTCAATTTCAACACTACCCTCATGGGTCACACCTTTTTCAAATAGTGGTCTTATGAAAATTTGCGGACAGACAGATCTGAGCACATCAAATCTCACCTCTACTTGCTCGGACCAGGAGGGAAGACTAAGGCTCCATGACATCGTTTTTCAACCGGACACCCTGCTGTCATTAGCTCCAGATTTTGCAAACCAGCCTTCGATCATGATCTTGGTCCTGAGCCTTGTCATCTTCTTAGTCGCGCTTTTTGGTGGCTCACGGTTGCTCACAATCGCCGCAGCTGAACTAAAAGCAGCAATGACACAAGAAGACCTCTCATCAGGCAATAAAAGGACCACGAAAGAAAATACACTGACCACTTCCGCCACATATATCGGTTTTCTGGTGGCCGCCACTTTGTTTGTGACCATGTCGAATCTGAACACGATGACACTTATCTCTTGGAGTGCCAGCCTGGCCGCTTCAACGCTGTTTCCTGTGATTGTCGTTTCCCACCTCTGGACGCGGGTAAGTGCACCGGCAGCAATTTCTGCCATGATCGCCGGGTTTGCAGTTTGGGCATACTATATTATCGGAACAACATACTTTGCCCCATCCTTTGCAATCTTCTGGCAGGCAATCTCCAGTGCCCCGCAATGGCAGCTTGAAGAACTCATCTCCCTTATGGCGAAATGTAGCGGATCGGATGTTGGCGAATGCTCTTCGTTGTCGACCCTCGCCTATGAGTCGGCAAATTGGTTAGGCATTCAAAACTCAGCCAGCGCGATCTTTGCTCTGCCCACAGCGCTTTTGGTTCTCATTGGACTTACATTTCTAATTCCCCGCCGCACTTAGTTCCCAGCATCAAACAAGACCAATAAGCCAGGGCAACCGAAACAAGAAAGACTGTGCTTGCACCAGAACTCGAATTCTTGCTCTCGGGCAATAGATCGCCCCTCAATGACCCGCGGTGCGCCGTGATAAACCTTGAAAGACTACAAAACAACAGCCTCTTATCTTTTGGAAAGGCTAAGCAATACTGCCAGTTGCGACATTCTTGCAGCATCTGACTTTAAGATATTGTGCACTGCCGCGCGATGTTCTATGCCGTTAACCATGTTTAATTTAGGGGTCTCGGCAAGATCAAAACATTAGGTGTACCGCTCGCCGGGAACGGGGGATTTCCAAAAACGGAAATCATATTTTTAGGAGCAGCATTTCTCACGCCGCGAAAAGCAGCGGGATACTCCGCGTAATGTCTCCGTGTAGGGAGTTATCAAAATGACTATCAGTATTAAGGTGCCGCGTTTTGGCATCCAGGGGGAAGCTCGTTATTGCACCAAAGCCATGGTGAGGCATTCAAGCCGCCTAGTGGCTATTGCCCTCACAGCCTTGATCGCACTGGCAGCAAGCCCAATCGCGATGTCTTCAAAGGCCCTTGCCGATCGCAGCTGGTCACTAGGTTCGACAGTTTCACAAACCTACAAGAAACAAAATTGGTCAGGTGGCCCCAAGCTGGGTCAGCCTGCCAAGAAGAACAGCTACACAACAAAAAACAAATCCAAAAAAAAACGCCTCAACAGAACGGTCAAAAAGAACCACAAGATTTATCGTAAAAACCGAAAGACGAAAAAGAAGAACAAAAAAAGCGTCAAGGTAGCCGCCGTTGACCTAAGATATGTTGACCTGCCCAAAAACACCAAGAGTGTTGCAGCTTCCAAAACGGGTGGGAATGTCCGTTGGGTTGCTTCGTCCTCATGCCTAAATGCCCGCTTAAAGTCGATCATCTATGAAGTGGCATCGAAATTTGGCCGCGTCACTGTTAACTCCACATGCCGCAGTAAAAAACACAATCGCCGCGTCGGCGGTGCAAAACGTTCCAAACATCTGACAGGTAACGCAGTCGATTTCCGAATTCACGGCAAGTACGGCGCCGCCTATGCGTTTTTGAAAAAACGCAGCGGTGTTGGAGGCTATAAGCACTATGGCGGGGGGTTGTTCCACATTGATACGGGTCCACGCCGTACATGGTGAATTCATAAAAAACGCCATACACAACATTAGCAAATCTAAGCCGGGAGCTCATGAAATGATGGGTTCCCGGTTTTTCTTATTTTAGCCGTCTTCCCTTTTTTCTCCTTTAAGCGGACCGCCGACGGGATTCTTGTAGGGGGCATTCGATTGGTGGCGTGCATGATCAGGTGAAATCATATTGGGGTGCCCCCAATTTCCAGTGGCATGCAGATGCAAACGCCCAAACTTCGGTCCTGAAAGACGAGAAGGTATCGCACCAGAGATAAGACTGGTTTTTGAAATTCTCAGATCAACGGTCTTTGTGGGAAATTCAATTTCTCCGTCAACAAAAATCGCACTCTTACCGAAGATAGCGCTAGCGTCATCGAAGGCAGCAACACCGTTCTGAAATGAAAGGTTTGCCTTCAAATTGCGCAGTGTAGACGTCCCCGAAGCGGCCACGCCCCAACCGGTCTTCGCCAAATTATTGTTCGTTGGCTCAAAAAGCTTTTTTAAGTCCAGTGCAAGCTCGGCATCATCTGGAATATCAATGGAAATTTTGCCATTTAACGATTCCAGGAAGCGGAGTTTTTCGAAGCTCTTACCGCGGGCATCAAACGAGACATTGCTCCGACCACTCAACACACGGTGGCCAAAAGCGAGTGCCATGGCAGGGCCGATCTCAGCGTCGGACATCTGACCTTGTACGCCCATTCGCGGAACGGCGCCCGTAACATCAAGGCTGACCTGAAGCTCTCCGCTCCCCCCTGAAGGAAGTTCAAATTCTGCAATATCAGCAAGCATCTTGCCATCGCGAAGAGAAATTGTCGCCGCGCTGCGACCTACTTTAAGACCCATCCCTGAAACTGTATCGGCAGATATCCGCACATCGGCATCAAAGCCACGCAGCAACGAAATCATTGACGGTTTAAGCTGAATTCCCAATTGTTCAAGCCAGATTTCAGGATAAATGAGCGAAACGGAGCTGTCCGTTGGTTGCGCACTATCAAAGGTATTTGAAAAAATGAGATTTCGCGCCGCCAGGGTTCCCGTTAAAAGCGGACGAGACTTGGCAAAGCTTAATGACAAAGTCCCAGTAGCTTTATTATTTCCCAAAGAAAAAGTTGCAGCCTGAAATGTCATCACTTCACCAGCCCACTCAAAACCACCATGTGCCGTGAATTCTTGCGCACGCAAACCTTTGGGCCAATCAAGACCGAGCCAGTTGGCAACGGAAACCAGGTTGGTGAATTTAAGATGAGCTTGCTTGGCATTTATCTGGGTTTTCGAGCCAACGCTTGAGTATCCAACAAGCTTCGCTGAAATCAGTCGCCCGTCAATTGCCGCACTTAAGGAAAACCGTTTGAAACTCTTTTGATCCGCTCCAAGACCCACGCGACTGGAAATGCGCAAGGTCTCACGTCGGAAAACAAACGTGCCGGTGACATCCAAAAAAGTATTTTTCTGAATATTGATATCAAGCTGAACATTCTCTAACCGGTAAGGACGTGCCCCTTTCCTCGCCACAAGAATAGTACAATCGCGCAATGAAAGTTCTTTGTAGCGTTTTGAAACCAGGGCAACCAGTAGCGGCGCCATAACATGTTGCGCCTCTTCTCCCGTGAGGTTTTCTGAACCAAAAACGTCATCAGCAACAATATCGGAAAAAAGATTGACGCGAAGAACAGCATTCTCAAGTGCCAGCCTTGGGCGACCGGATAGGAGAGTATTGTTATTGGAGGTTTTGTCATTAGAAGTATCATCATCAGCCATGGGAAACGAGATAGTCCCATGTTCAAGGATGATAGCGGGTTTATCCAAAAGCGTTATGGGTTTGTTGACAGTAAGCCGATCAGTGCCTGCCGCCAGAACCGTTACACCACGCAACATCGCATGTTGATTGGATGGACCAACTAAAAAAGGCACACTCAAAATAGCCGCGGTGAAAACCACGAATGCCATAGCGATAAACAATTGACGCAGTACGCGTGATTTTCGCTTCATGGTTCCGCCAGTCCAGGACCTACAGCACAGTCCCTCTAGGCTGTGCTATCCGACTCTGAGCGTTGCGCTCGAAAAAACTCTAGCGTCGTTAGGTCACTTTGCGTTGATCCGTCTCAATAAACGCGAAGAGTTTAACCCCGGCATAAAGAACTAACTACAAGAATTTACGATAAAAATGGCACCTGAATGACATGTCGACATGTGATCCTAGGCAGAATCTAAACTGTTCGTTTCGTGAAAGCGAGCGGTTTTGCTGATATTTGTTCTATCTGCTCGCCGTGAGTGCTGGATTTTTGTGCAGTCCCCTCTTCCTCACCGTCAAAAATGCCAAAAACATCAACCGCCCGGCCGTCCCGAGGTCACAGCCTTATGCAGAAATAGAACAGGAACCAGCCCCACCAGGACAATGGTCAAGGCGCCCAACGCAGCCTCTTCAAATTGCTCGTTTTGGGCAAGGCCGAAGACATGCGTAGCCAGAGTTTCAAAGTTAAACGGCCGCAACAACAGCGTCGCTGGCAATTCCTTCATGGCATCGACAAATACCAACAATACCGCCGCGCCAAGTGCGGGCATCAACAGGGGCATGTGAACGCGCTTCAATGTGGAAAGAGCAGTCTCTCCCAGAGTTCGCGAAACCGCATCTAGATTTGGAGAAATGCGCTCCAGCCCCGCTTCAGTCGTTCCCAATCCCACAGCGAGAAACCGGATCGAATAGGCTAGAACAAGGGCGAATAAAGAACCAGAAATAAGAAGACCGCTCGAAACCCCGAAGATACTTCGCAACATCGCGTCGAGCCCGTTGTCGATTGCAGCCAACGGAAACAACAACCCAAGCGCCAAAACGGTCCCTGGGATGGCATATCCAAGTCCTGAAAGTCGCACGCTCACCAGGGTAATGACATTTTCAGAAACACGCCGGGCGTAAGCAAGAGTGAGGGCCAGTGTGACGGCAACCCCCGCAGCCAATGCAGCAAGGGAAATGCTGTTCCATGCCGCGCTTATGAAACCCAGCTCAAAACTCTCTTCCGAGAAAACGAAGGCATGACGTATCAAAATGAAAAACGGAATAACGAACCCAAAAATAAACGGCAGCAGGCAAATGATAAATGCCACAATCCCCTTGCTGCCGGTAAGGTCATGGAACGGGATTGAACGATATCGCCCGGTGGTATGATGATGACGAGCCCCACCTCGGGCAATCCGCTCAATCACAAGCATCAAAACGACAAACCCTAGAAGCGTCGTCGCCAGTTGCGCGGCGCCAGCAAGGTTTGAGCGCTGCTGCCAAGTATCATAGATGCTCGAGGTCAACGTTTGCACGCCGAGGTATTGTACGGCACCAATATCATTCAAGCATTCCATAATGACCAGTGCGACGCCTGCTGCCAATGCCGGGCGCGCCAACGGCAAAGCGACGCTCCAGAAAGCTCCAAATGGCGTTCGCCCAAGTGTTCGCGCCACTTCAAGAACACACACCGATTGCGTAACAAAACTCGCACGCGCAGCAAGATAGACATATGGGTAAAGCACACTGGAAATAACCAGAATCGCACCACCCAATGAGCGGATCTCAGGAAACCAATAGTCTCGAGCCAGGCTCGCGCCCGTCATATAGCGAATGATAGTTTGTATTGGGCCTGTGAAGTCGAAAAATTCTACATAACAATAGGCGACAATATAAGTTGGGATGGCAAGGGGAAGAACCATCAGTCGGTCCAAAATCTCGCGACCGGGAAACCGATACATTGTGATGAGCCAGGCTGTACCTGTTCCCACCAACAAAGTGACAAATCCCGCGCCAATAGTCAGCATGACCGTTTGGTAAAGCGCATTAGGAAGCACCGTTGCAACCAGATGCGGCCAGATCGATTCCACAGGCGCAGAAGGATCGGACAAAAAAATACCACTTGGTGCGAAGGCAATAAACAGGATCGTCAATACCGGCGTCAGAGTCAGCATCATGATCGAAATTGTGATCACCGCCCACAGCGGAGAGGAGCGCCTGCGTGCCCGCCATAGAGCAACCCGCTTAGGTGCCCGGCCCATGAAGCGCAGCACATCATGCAGGTAAGCTAACGTCGATATAGGCTGCAAGTTCAGATCACTCCTCGAAGACTGCTCAGTCGTTTTGCCAGTCCTCAGATACAACCATATGGCCAATTGCTTGGAAACAATAGGCTATCTAATCAAACTTTGGTCCGGCCGACTCAAGCCTCAACACCCCGTTCACTGGGAAATGTAACGAGAGCGGTCGTCCCCCCGCTTTTCCCGTTGCTTATAAGCTCAAACTGGGCGCCATTGGCTTCACATAATGCGCGCACAAGTGGCAAGCCGATACCCATTCCTCGACCAGGTTTCTGATTTAATTCGCTGGGAATAGTTTCCCCCGACAGGGCCATTTCGATTTGGCTTCTGGTCATGCCGGAACCCGTATCAACAACCGAAAGGCTTGTTGTCTTGTCATCCATTTTTCGGGCCGAGATCTCAACGCAGCCCCCCGCATCGGTAAATTTGATGGAATTATTGATGAGGTTCAACAAAATCTGCTGGAGGCTTACAGCATCTGCAAGAACATGAACGGGGGCATCGCTGTTTTTGTTCACTACGGAGAAGCTCAATTCGATCCCCGATGAGGACGCAAGTGGTTGCATTGCCGAACAAATGCCAGATAGCAGCTTATGCAAGTCGATTTCAACCTTATCAAGCCGGGCGCCAGCTTCATCACCAGCTCGAAGCGCCATCATCCTATCGATAAGACTAAGTACCAAAAGGGAGCTGGCATGAATGTCATTGGCATAGGTTATATATTTTTCATTACCAAGCGGGCCCAGTTGTTCTTGCCGCATAACATCGGCCGCCGCCGCAATAGCGCTGATAGGTGTCTTCAGTTCGTGGGCCAGTCTCAACAACGGCCGTTTGCGTGCAAAGGTCGGATCCGTAACGCTCGAACTTTTTTCCTTCTCACCAGTTAAATTATTTCTGGTGTCTTCGCGCTTCTGCGCCATTGTATCTTGCTGTCCGCCCAAAGCCCAAACCGATGAAAAATTTCTGGTCCATATTCGACCAATCCAGAACCTATTGCCCTTCGAGGCAAATGACCTCCGCCAACCAGAGCGAGGCAGCGGAGTTCTATAACTACCATGCACTCAAAATCTGCTCCAGCATGCATCCCCATGTTTCTTCGGCCCGAGATCACGAACAAAAAAACGCTTCGCGGATGATAGGGGCTTCTAAATTCATGAATTGGAGTGAAAAATCACCGCAGAATCCAAAGATATCGAAATATAAATAAAGGAATGTCTCTCACAGATCATGCTCTAGAGGATTGATATTGTTATAAGAATCTAAATGACGGAGTTGCCCCTTGAGGCACGAGAATACAAAGACAATATCAAGAAATTGCACTCTCAAAGCATTTTTTGACTTGACGATCAGGGGCGCTACGATGTTTGTGAAGGACCCAATGTCCCACCACGCCACACGGTCGGGAGCCGGAGCCGTATTCTTCCCAGCCGAGCTGTAAATATAGCAAACACAACGGTTTGCTATATCCACCAGTAGAGCCCGGACCGGGAAGCTGAATAATCGGTAGTATTGTGCCGCCTTAGCTCAGTTGGTTAGAGCGCTAGTTTGTGGAACTAGAGGTCCCTGGTTCGATCCCAGGCGGCGGTACCATTACTCTTTGTTACTCTCCTGCTTTTGTTTTTTAAACCGCCCTTCCTCCCAGATCAGATAAATGACGGGAATGACAATCAGTGTCAGAACCGTTGTGGAAGCCATGCCGCCAACCATCGGTAGCGCGATGCGCCGCATAACGTCTGATCCCAAACCTTCGGAAAGAAAAATTGGCATCAAGCCCGTCACGATCACCAGCACCGTCATCAATTTAGGACGAACGCGCATCACCGCACCGGCCATGATGGCATCATGCAATTCTTGTCGTGATTGCGGAGGGTTTTGACGCACTTGTTGATCGATGTAGAGCAACATCACAACCGCAGTTTCAACCGCAATGCCTCCCAAAGCAATAAACCCAACGGCAACGGCCACCGACATATTGTAGTCCGCCAGATAAACGGCCCAAAGTCCGCCCACGAGACCAAATGGCAACGACATCATGATAAGGGCGGTGCGATCAAGCTTTCCAAAGTGCAGCATCAGCAGAACAAAGATGATTAAAATGGCAGTTGGAATTGCGATCATCAATCTATCGCGGGCTTCGATCATTTGCTCGAACTGACCCGACCATTCAATTGAGTACCCCGGTGGCAGGTCGACATTTTTCGAAATTATCCCCTGAGCTTCATTGACATATCCGCCAATATCTCGCCCTGTGATGTCTACGAAAACCCAGCCTGTAAGCCGCGCGTTCTCCGATCGGATCATCGGCGGACCATCGGTGACAGCAATCTGAGCCACTTCTTTCAGCGGTATATGCTGGCCCAGAGGTGTGGGGATCAAAATCTCTCCCAGTTGTTCAGTGCTCTCTCGAAATGGCCGATCATACCGCAGCATGATGTTGTAGCGCTCACGCCCCTGAACACTTTCCGTCAACTTCATGCCACCAAGGGCCGTCTGGATCACAGACTGAAAAGTGGCCATGTCAATATTGCGGCGAGCAAGTTCTCGCCGATCAGGATTGATCTCGATATATTTCCCGCCCTGAACCCGGTCAGCAAACGCAGAGCGCGTCCCGGGTATTTTCTTGACGGCAGCCTCGATGGAAAGTGCCACCCGCTCAATAACAGAAAGATCATTTCCTGAAATCTTGATTCCAACAGGCGTTCGAATGCCGGTCGAAATCATGTCAGTTCGGATCTTGATCGGGTATCCGAAAGAATTGACCAGTCCGGGAAATTTCAACCGCCCGTCCAGATCGGAAATCAGCTTGTTGACCGTCAGGCCCTCGCGCCATTGATCTTTTGGTTTAAGTTTTATCCAAGTCTCAATCATGGAAATGGGCGCAGGGTCTGTCGCCGAATCCGCACGGCCCAGTTTTCCAAAGACGCGTTCCACCTCCGGCACTGTTTTTATAAGGCGGTTGGTTTGTGCAAGAATCTCCTTGGCTTTCGTAATGGAAACACCCGGCAAAGTCGTAGGCATATATAACAACTCCCCCTCGTAAAGGGCGGGCATGAATTCTGTCCCCATCCTGGTAAGAGGAATTGCCAGTGAAGCGACGGTCAAAAGACTCAGAAGCAACACGGACCAACGCATTTTAAGTGAAATCCGCAACAAAGGACGATAGGCCGTAACAAACATCCGGTTGATCGGGTTACTCATCTCCGGAATTATCCGGCCACGAACCAGCCATACCATGAGCACGGGCACAAGCGTCACAGACAACCCGGCGGCAAAGGCCATCGCATAGGTCTTGGTAAACGCAAGGGGGGCAAACAGTTTGTAGCTTTGCCCTGTAAGAGCCAGCACCGGCAAAAAAGAAACCGTAATGATGAGAAGCGAGAAAAACAGCCCAGGCCCCACCTCTTTGGCAGAAACAAGAACAGCTTGGCGCCGCTCCTCGCTGGTAGCCTCTTTCGGCATATCAGAAAGTTTCCGGTGAGCGTTTTCGACCATCACAATGGACGCATCCACCATGGCTCCAATGGCAATGGCAATACCGCCCAGCGACATAATATTGGCGGTAATGCCCTGCTGCGCCATGATCACAAACGCACCCAGAACACCTAGCGGCAAAGTAATAATTGCAACGAATGCCGAGCGTACATGCAGCAGGAATATGAAACAGACCAGGGCAACGACGATGCCTTCTTCGATCAGCTTTTTTGTCAGGTAGTCAACGGCACCCTCAATAAGAGGCGCCCGGTCATAGACAGGAACAATCTCGACGCCTTCTGGAAGGCTCGGTTTCAATTGCTCAATTTTTTCTTTTACAGCATTGATGACATTCAAGGCATTCTCGCCGGAACGCATGACGATAATGCCACTGACCGTTTCTCCTTCTCCATTGAGTTCAACAACACCACGGCGCAACTCCGGCCCCTCAACGACGTTGGCGATATCCGAAAGCAGAACAGGTGTGCCACCACTTGAATAAACGACGACATTTTTCAGTTGATCCAGGTTTTCGATGTAACCCAAAGAGCGAATCATCAACTCGGTTTCAGACTGCTCAATAAGACGTCCGCCAACCTCGCTGGAGGCGGCTTTGACAGCAGCCGTGATACGGCTCAGCGGTACATTGTACGCTCGCAACCGGTTGGGATCGATCAGGACCTGATATTCCTTGACGAACCCGCCCACAGAGGAAACCTCCGAAACACCAGGAACGGTTGCAAGCTCAAATTTCAAGAACCAGTCCTGCAAGGTTCGTAGCTGAGCAAGGTCTTGTTTTCCGCTGCGATCAACCAGAGCATATTGATAAACCCAGCCAACGCCTGTGGCATCGGGGCCTATCTGTGGTTTCGCGTTTTGTGGTAGCGATCCTGAAATCTTGGAAAGCGCTTCAATAACACGCGATCTCGCCCAGTATTGATCAATGCCATCTTTGAAAATGACATAGACAAAACTTGTCCCAAACATCGAAAACCCACGCACGGCTTTCGTCTTGGGAAGACCAAGCAATGTGGTCGACAAAGGGTAGGTGACAAGATCCTCGATAATCTGAGGCGACTGACCTGCAAACTCAGTTCGAATAATGACCTGAGTGTCAGACAAATCAGGGATAGCATCAAGCGGTGTGCGCTGAATGGCTAACCAGCCGGCAATGATCAGTGCAAGGGCACCGATAAGCACAAGAAGCTGATTGTTGACAGACCACTCAATAACTTTCGCAACACCAGATTTCGTCGGATCATGACCTGTCATGTCATGACCATTCATATCAGTGCCTGAGGCACCATCTTTAATGTCCGGCATGGCTACCTCTCATGGCATCTTTTGGGTCGCTTGTTTCAGTTGGCTCGGCCTTGCTCTTCTTCTCCGAACTGGATGCGGGCTTTGGTTCCGGCCATGCGATTATTTCTGCCATACCATCTCCATAAGGATTGAGCGGTTTGCCAGACATCTGCAGCCATTTCTTTCCGCTCTTGCTGTCTTTGAAAAATAAGACTTTGCGCTCTTTGTAATGCTCAGGAGCACCCTCCAGCAGCCACGGTTGCAAGGCTGTAACGAGTTCTTCCAGAGCTTCATTCAGTTCACTTTTGGTCTGGGCGATCTTGGCCTTCTCCAAGCTGGTGACAGCATCGCTCAGCACATAGGCGAGGCGTGTGTGCTGAAACGCCGGCCATAGCAACGTCTTAATCCCAATGGCGGGATCAAGCAGTTTGGGGTCAATATTTCCTCCCTCAATGGCGGTTTCATGCATATAAATCGCAGCATCGACCAAATGGTCGACCATCGCCAATTGCGTCTTGTCGAGATTCAACAACGGTAACGGTAGTTGCAGCCGCTCCAGCTTCCTAAAGCTTTCACGTAGCGCGCTTTCCGAATCGATGAGGAATTGTCCGGAAACAACGATATCATCCCCTTCTTTAATTTCGCCGCTCACCTCACTCCATCTTCCGGAAGTAAGCCCGACTTTTACCGCTCGAGGTTCGAAGCGTCCTTCCCCCAAAGAGGCAACAACGTATCTCCCGCTACCAGTTTTCAAGATGGCCTCTGTGGGAACTGCCAAGCGTTGTTGTGTACCCACTTCGAACGCAACATCAGCATAAGCACCAGGCCGCAGTTCTCCATCCTCATTGTTCAGCACAAGGCGCACCTGACCCGTTCGTGTTTTCGGATCAACGGTTGGGTAGATATATTCAACCCGCGCAAAAATTTCGCGTCCGGGAATGTTGGGAAATGTTACTTTTGTAGGAGTACCGACTTTGATGAAGCTGATGTCTTTTTCCGAAACGCTCACCATGAGCCAAATTTGCGAATAGTCCTGAATGCGTGTCAGCATCGTTCCACGTTTGACATAGCTTCCCGGTCTAAGGTCAATCATCGCCACGGTTCCATCCTGTTGGGCATAGAACGGGACAAACTCAAACACTTCTCCTGTCTCTCTGATCTTATCAATCACCTGTTCTTGCATTCCAAATGCCATCAGGCGGGTTCGAATGGAATTGACCCGCGCTTTTCCACGTCCTTTAAGGGCATCAAGATAGTCTCGCTGCGAGACGATAAATTCCGGTGCGTAGATCGAAAACAGCAGGTCACCTTTTTTGACGTTGTCTCCCACCGCTCTGATTTTCAGCTCTTCGATCCAGCCTTCCAGCCGAGCTGTCAGTTCACTTTGCAGGCGCTCGTTTTCAACAACGCGCCCAAAGCTTCTAATGATCCTTCCAAAACTGGATTTTTCTGCCTTGGCGATCCGCACGCCCATATTTTGCAGAGTTTCTGGCGCGATCGTAATAGGCGTGCGCTTGCCAGAGGATGTCTGGGCTTCGGGCTCATCAGGCGAGGTCAAAGGAACAAGGGTCATACCGCAAATCGGGCACACGCCGGCTTCATCGGCAATGTAATGCGGATGCATCGGACACGTCCATTTGGCAGACGATTCCGCTTTCGAGGACGCTGCCGGTTCCGCCGTGCTCGTAATCGGCAAAGCAATATTAATTGCTAGCAAGCCCAAGATCACCGCCGGTAAAATCAACGCGGTTCTAAGGGCGAGAAAAACTTTCTTGATATACATTTTCATAACCTTCTTGGGTCTCAGTCGCGAAGCAATGATCCGCTGAACTCATAAGTGGTCTCGTTGGGGGCGATCTGTGTTGGTTTTCTGTGCGCAAATTCATCAATGATTGAACATTCAGGTTTTTCATTTCCTGCACACTTGTTGATGAGTCTTTCAAGCGTCTCGCTCATGTTTTTGATCTCGGCAGCCTTTAGCTTCAAATCTGAAAGCCGGCTCTCTGCAAGAGCCTTTACGTCCGCGCTGGTGCGGTCCTGGTTTTTGAAAAGACCAAGCAATTTTCGGCAGTCATTGAGTGAAAAACCAAAGCTTCTCACGCGCTTCACAAACGACAACTGTTGAAGGTGGTCGTTGGAATAGTCGCGGTAGCCATTTGGCTTTCGATAAGCCACCAAGAGACCGATCTCTTCATAATATCGGATTGTCTTGACGGGCAGGTTCGTGCGTTTGGAGGCCTCGCCAATATTCATGATTCTTGTCCTCAAAAACTGCGGTGCCATGGACATAGGCCATGGAGCAAATATGCCATCCATCGAGCACACGCATCAAAACGACACAATGAGCAGTGGATGAAAAAGGTTTTTGAAGAGGTCTTAGTTACGCATACGCCCGTTGAGCAGCAGCACACCACTCAAACCATTGAAGGTCTTTGCGCCAGAGTATCCTGGCGGACCATGGGCAGAATTGATCCACTGAGAAGAACTCAGATCATTTTGCGAAACCAGAGCAAACAAAGGATCCGCAGAGTTTTCGATCAATTCTGGATAAGGAAACGCGACAGGTGAGGAACCTTGATAGTGGTCGCCCAAACCTTCGAAGCAAAAAGCAAGGCACTCTTTCTTCGACCGTTCGCTGACCATTGATTGAACATGGTCATGCTGGGCGTGAGCCATCCCCTGATGATTCATCGCAGGCTCAGAAGCTGGTTTCGAGTAGGAAGCAACAACAGCCCCGGTGAAGCTCGATGTTAAGAGCAATACAGCCAGGGCATGGACCATAACAATGTAAAGTCGTCTGATCACGTTGGTTCTTAATCTCCACGAACTTCAGATTAGAGCATTCTTCAGCTTCCAGCTACTGGAGGGTCAAGCCTTCATTCTCTAAATAAGCGGAATTTAGCAAAATACCATAGAAAACGAAGCTTACTGCCTGATTAAGTAGGCAAACTGGGCCTCCGGCAAATCAAAAGCCGTTTACCATGTCACCCTTCAACGATCACTTTTTCTCGATCAGCCAACCCCACGCGCCGGCCCCTGCCCTCAATAATCCCATATACAATGTGCCAGCTTACCCTGCCCTGGAATCGCTCATCAAACAAATGACACGCGCGCTTTAGTTCTCCAGGTGTTAAAGGCGTATATCCCGCACGCGCCACACAGGCTCCGGTTTGCTTGAGAGCATTCAAGAACCCTCGTGCGTTTCCGTAGTCTATAGTGACGCGCTCTTCAAGTACGAGCCCAGGAAGAACAGGACCAGGACAAACGCCGCTTTTTAATCCAAGCTCCAAAAGCACCTCTTGCCACTGAGGGAAATTATCAAACCCGATGGTAGAGTAGAGCACCCGCCCCCCGGGCTTGAGGACCTGTCGTTGCAGTTCAAGGCTTCTCAGCGGTTCGTCAAACCAGTGCGTAGCCAAGCTGGAGACAATAAGATCAAAACGCTTGTCGGTTTCCAGTTTGTCGGCATCAATCACACGCAATTCACATTCAACACCATCCTTGAGCGCCAAGGCACACGCGCCAATCATCTCTTGAGAAAAATCAGATATAACAAACCGCCCAGCGGGATAGTGTGCCAGCAAACGGCGTGTAAAAACACCCGTTCCACAGCCCAACTCTAAAACATCAGGGCGCTTAAGGTCCGGCAACAACTCGCCCAGCCGGGAACTGACACGCGCCTGGATTTCGCAATTGGCATCATAGCTGTGAGCATGACGGGCAAAACTAGCTTCAATTGTTTGTTTGCGCGTCATGCCTGCTCAAGAACCTTTTTATATTTTCCACGCACCAGGATGTGCGCGTCACCGGTAACCCGTGTCCACCGGACTGTGAAGTTAACAGAGAATATTTTTCCCAAACAGCTTTCGAAACATGAAATGGTATCACCCGGTCATCGGCACTCGCCATGCCCAGAACTGGACAAGTAAGCGCATCAAGCTGGTGGCGCGTATCAGTCTCTAGCATAGCCAAGAGCCCTTGCTCCAGCACAACCGCATCTATGGTTTCAGCAGGAGCGAAGCGGTTAATACCACAGGACGCCCAGAAGGCGCGCATTTGCGCATAGGGGTTGCGCAACAGGCCCGAAAGAATTGCACGCACAGCTTCTTCTCTCCCGCGCGCCACAAGACTGTCAAACCCTCCGATTGATATAAGGCCACGAAGGTTTGGCGGGTTCTCTTTCAACACCTGCGCAACGCCAAAAGAGTATGCGATGCAAACCGCATCACTTGGAAATTCTTGCACCACAGGCGGCCCGCCTTTGATGAACGCAGGCCCCCAAAACATGATTTCATAGTCATCGAAATGCGGTGTGATATGCGACCAGACCCCGGCATGAAATCCCCACCCATGAGCAAACACGAGTTTCGGCTTGGCTGGCGCTCCGGCTCGCTGCATTATTCTACACCCGGATTGCACAAATCAGCGGGTTTTCGCGGCGCGGCAAGACAGGTCGCAAGCCGATCCCAGTCTCGCTCAACTCCCGGAATGCCAAAGCGCAGCCATGTTGGGTTTTTGGGGAAATGCCGAACGTGAATACCCCGTTTTGCCAGGCGGTCGCGTGAGCCATTGGCGCCATCAATGCTCGCCAGAACAAATAACGGAGTCTCACCGATGATACGAAAGCCTGCTTGTTCTAGAATATCTTTCAGTCGCTCTACGTCCCCTAAGAGCTTCGCACGTTGTTCATTTATCCATTGATCATCACCAAGGGCACCACGTCCGATCTCACACGCCGGCCCGGAAACAGCCCATGGTCCCAACGCGCAACGCAGCTTCCTGGCAAAGGATACGTTGCTGACAACAAACCCAAGGCGCAACCCAGCAAGTCCGTATGTTTTACCAAAGGATCTCAGCACCACGGCATTTTCGGGTAATGAAGGAACTAAACTAACGCCATCGCCACACAGGTCACAAAACGCTTCGTCAACCACCAGGACTCCACCTTGCAAAGCCAGCTTACCAGCGACCTCTAAGAGGCACTCGCCAGAATAGATGCGCCCGGTGGGGTTGTTGGGGTTAACAACTACAACAACGTCAGCGCGTAATTGCAAAGCTTCATCCAGACCTTCAGTCAAGCTCACATTGCACCCCACCCGCCTCCAACTTCGCAGGTGCTCTTCATAGGTCGGACCAACAATGACAACATTTTTTGCATCAATCAGGCGAGGAATCACTTGAATGGCCGCCTGCGATCCGGGGCAGGCAACTATGTTCTCGAAGCTTGGGGCCCGGTAGCGCTCAGCTGCTGAGGATAAAAGCGCGTTCAATTGCGATTCCATCGGTAGTCGCGTCCAGACCCTTTGATCAAGTTGGCAAAATGGGTAGGCCGCAGGATTGATCCCGGTCGAAAGGTCAATCCATGGCTCATTCACATCGCCATACCGGGCACGAACAAGATCCAGTGTGCCTCCATGAAGCGTTGGTTCCTCCTTCAAGCTAGTTATGTTACGACCCTTTTTCATGCATCAGATATGCTATCTTGATCTTTGTGGCCGGTGACCAATTCAGCTGCAATCCCATCCCACCTGGAAAACGATTTTTTTACGATGTTCGCTCCACTCGCGCTCACCGCAGCTCTTATTGAAGTCGTCTTTGGTTATCCGAAATGGCTGCTGCAACGTATTGGTCATCCCGTAATGTGGATTGGATGGCTGATAGCATGGTGTGAGAACCAATGGAACAAGTCATCGAAATCAGATAAATCACGCACGCACCTGGGTTTCTTGGCGCTGGGTTTGGTGATTGCCCTATCAGCTGGCTCAGCACTCATCATAAGCGTGCTTATCACCACCACCCTTGATAACGCATTCATGGGTAGTTTTCTTTCATGTCTGATCCTGGGGCTTCTGGCAAGCACGCTAATTGCCCAGAGAAGTCTGCATGAGCACGTTCAGAAAGTCGTCCAGGCCCTAGATCTTGAAGGAATAGAGTCTGCTAGAAAAGCCGTTTCACAAATCGTCGGCCGAGACACCACCGAACTCGACGAACCCCAAATTTGCCGCGCCACCATCGAAAGCCTTTCGGAAAATTTTTCAGATGGTGTGGTCGCTCCGATTTTCTGGCTGACAATTGCAGGGCTGCCGGGTCTGGTTGCCTACAAGGCCATAAACACATCGGATAGTATGATCGGCCATCTTTCAAAGCGCTACAAAGCTTTTGGGTTCGCAACCGCAAAGTTGGATGATCTCGTCAATCTCCCCGCTTCAAGGCTGGCCGCTTTCTTCATCATCACCGCAGCCGCCTTGCTCGCTTCCACCTCAGCATCTAACGCCTACAAGGCTGTAAAACGAGATGCACAATCTCACCGTTCTCCAAACGCAGGGTGGCCGGAAGCCGCAACGGCAGGCGCGTTGGGCCTGGCCCTGGCCGGGCCACGCACTTACAATGGAAACAGAACCGATGATTCTTGGATGGGGGATGGCCGAAGAATTCTGACAGCCAGTGATATCAAGAAGGCTTTGTCGCTTTACCGGGTAGCGTGCTCTGTTCAGATATTTCTCTTGGCGATCCTGGCAGGTCTGCTCATATATCTGACATGAGCCTGCGTTCAGGTGCACGAGCCAGATCCAGCAGCCGGTCACAGTCAACATGACGTTCCAGGTGATCGGCAAGCGAATTTAATATGCTTTCAATCCGAACCTCAAAGTTGAGATCAGATGTTTGAGCACCAAGCCGCTGCAACCACCAACGGCGCGCTTGATCTCGCGCAAACAGGCCATGCACATAGCAACCTGAAACACGACCATCTAAACTGACAGAACCATCCCTGCGCCCATCTGCCATCATGAGATACGGCCGAGAAAGCCCCGGCCCGCTCGTGCGCCCTACGTGCATCTCATAACCTGCAAACTCGGTCCCGTGGTCTTCGCAAAATACACCACTCACCTCTTGCAGTGATTTGCACGAGGTCAACGCCGTCTTCACATCAAGAAGCCCAAGTCCGGTAACTTGCGCAGGGGGGCCTTCAATACCTTCAGGGTCACAAATGGAGTGACCGAGCATTTGATAACCGCCACAAATACCAAGCACCAAGCCCCCGCGTCTGTGATGTGCTTTGATATCGATGTCCCAGCCTGTGCTTTTTAAAGTTTCAAGATCGGAAATAACCGCCTTAGATCCCGGCAGAATGACAAGAGCCGTGTCAGCAGGTATGGGAGTTCCTGGCTTTACAAACACCAGGTTGAGTCCCGGTTCCGCAGCAAGAGGATCGAAGTCATCAAAGTTCGATATCAACGGCAATTGAAGAACGCAGACTTTCTTTGCAGTCTCAGATGTTTTCGATGTGGAACCTTCTTCCTGCTCCTTGTCGAGCACCACGGAGTCTTCCGCAGGCAGTTGTCTCGCTCGTGCAAAGTGAGGCACCAAGCCCAGGCCCGCCCAGCCGGTAAGTTGTTCAATCCGTTCCATGCCCTCGGTGAACAACGTCGGGTCTCCGCGAAACTTGTTCACCAAAAACCCGACAATCAGCTCAGCATCTTCAGGGGCCAAAACCAGTTTTGTCCCCGCCAGAGCGGCAATGACTCCGCCACGGTCAATATCGCCAATAATGATAACAGGAATATTTAGCGCTCGCGCAAACCCCATGTTCGCGAAATCTCCTTGTCGAAGATTAACCTCCGCCGGCGATCCCGCTCCCTCCACAACCACAAGGTCCGCCTCATTCATGAGAATATCAAAGCTCTCCAATGCCTCACCCATCAGCCGAGGTTTGAGCTTTTGATACTCAGCGGCCTTGTAGTTGCCAAACATCTTGCCGCGCACCACCACCTGGGAACCAATATCGCTTTGCGGCTTCAGCAGCACCGGGTTCATATGAACACTTGGAGCGACACCGGCCGCGCGCGCCTGCAAGGCTTGCGCACGGCCAATCTCCCCACCCCCGCTTGTCACCGCTGCATTGTTCGACATATTCTGAGGTTTGAACGGGCGCACCTTTATACCTCTGCGCAAAAACACACGGCATAGCCCGGCAACAATCAACGACTTGCCCACGTCAGAGCCCGTTCCGGCAATCATGATTGCGCGCTTTTGCATGGCAGGTGACTTGCTAACGTTTCGTGAGATCAAAACTCAATACCGATCTGCGCCTTGACCCCATCAGCGAAATGGTGCTTCACCAAGCTCATCTCGGTGACCAGGTCGGCAGCCTCAATCAGTTCAGGTTTGGCATTTCGGCCCGTGACGACAATATGTAGATCAGGCCGCCGGGCTGACAACACGGCAACAACCTGCCCCAAATCAAGGTGCCCGTAGCGCAGCGAGATATTCAATTCATCAAGAATAAGAAGCTGTATCGTGGCATCGTTCATAAGCCCTTTCGCCACATCCCAGGCTTTCTCGGCCGCGGCAATATCGCGTGCTTTGTCTTGGGTTTCCCATGTAAAGCCTTCCCCAAGGGTATGCCAGCTCACTTGATCCCCAAACTTTTCAGCCGCCAACCGCTCGCCGGTTTGCCAAGAACCCTTCCCAAATTGCACGACCCCGCATTTCAATCCGCGTCCCAAAGCCCGCATCAGCAACCCAAATGCCGCTGTGGATTTTCCTTTACCTTTGCCGGTGTGGACAATCAAAAGACCCTTTTCATGCGTTTTCCCGGCCACCTCGGCATCCTGGGCCGCCTTGCGGTTTTCCATCTTGGCCTTGTGACGCGCTTGCGCCGAGCTTTTGTCAGTATCAGGCATATTGTCTTCAAGCTCCTTGAGCAGTGAACTGAACCACATACCAACAGCTAGAAGAGGTCTTGTCCAGAAAGCCCTGAAAGTCGCTATCGCACAGTTGACGCCGCATTGCCCGGGGCCTAGAACAAGAAACTACGGCGGTGCGAAAAACCAACAACGCATCAATAGGGAATACCGGTACGAGCATCTTATCAGTCATCGGTTTTGACTATAAAGTGCCCAAGTCCGGAGCTGCCCCCGCAACTGTTAGCGGTAAGTTTCGAATCCATTCTGCCACTGGCGTAAAAACCGGGAAGGCGGATTAGAAGCCTTGAAGCCGCAAGCCAGGAAACCTGCCGTCGTAGGAAACTCGATTTTTTATCGTCGCCGGAGGGGCGGCAGAAGAGGATGTGAATATGACGACGCAAGCTGACACCAATCTCGCGACAGGTGTTAACGCATCGGCAGAGGCACGCACCGGCGCATTGATCGCCTTGCTGCTCGGGGCTTTTCTGGTTTTTACAACAGGCTTTGCCTACTCAAGCACGCTCCACAACGCCGCCCACGATACGCGCCACGCTGTAGCGTTTCCTTGTCATTGATTTGATCCAATGATTACACGCATCTTGAGTGTCGGTCTTTTGGCCGGCTTGCTCGCAGGGTTGGCTGTCGCGGCCCTGCAGCACTTCACCACCACGCCACTGATCCTCAAGGCGGAGAGCTTTGAAAACGCGCCCTCGGCTCCGGAAAAACACGCAACATCCTGGATGATGGGTGAAGCTCGCCTCATTCTCGTGCACGCAAACAAACCTTCAAGTGAAGCAGGCGCTGAAAATGAATGGGCCCCCCATGATGGCTGGGAGCGAACCGCCTTTACCTCTTTGGCAACTGTCGCAACGGGTGTCGGTTTCGCCTTTATTCTCCTCGCCTTAATGGTTTTTGCCCGAGAAAACATTACGCTCAACACCGGCATCGCCTGGGGAGCTGCAGCTTTTGTAGCCGCGGGATTGGCCCCAGCCTTCGGCTTGTCGCCCAAATTGCCCGGAAGTGCCACCGCAGCCCTGGAAATACAGCAGCTTTGGTGGCTTTTGACCGCAGTTGTGACAGCCATCGGTCTCGCCTGCTTGCTGCGCACAACCAGTTCCATAACCAGAGTGGCTGGTGTCGCTCTCATTGCGCTTCCCCATATTATCGGGGCTCCTCAACCGCACGAACTCACAAGTGCAGTTCCAGCAGAACTGGCAGGTCATTTCGCAGCCACTTCGTTGGGGGTGCAAGCTACGCTTTGGGCGCTCATAGGTGCCGGAATCGGCATCTTCTGGCAATGGGGCGAACGCTCCGGCTCCTAACAGCTGGCTCGCAATCAATAGCAAGCGAAAGCCTAGGTATCTCAGAGAGGCTATGGCTTGTACGTAGTGTCAGGAACACCCAATGCCGCCATCAACCGCAGCAACCATCTTTGTATGCACCTGCTGCCGCCTCATCACAGCATCAGAAGACGGCTCGCAAGAAAGCTATCACGAACCAGGTCACGAACTTCTCAAGCGCCTCGAAGATCTCACATCAAATGATCCGCTTGTCGCAGTCTCTCCCGTTGAATGTCTCGCAGTTTGCACCCGAGCGTGCACCGTTGCTTTTGTAGGGAAAGAGAAATGGACCTACATCATCGGGGACATTGACACCGGTGAACATGCACAAGATATCGCCGCGGCAGCGCGCGCCTTTGCCCTATCCAACAAAGGTATTGTGCCATGGCGGGATCGGCCAACAATCTTTCGCAAAGGGGTCGTTGCCCGTGTCCCGCCGACACCTCAACATAACGCGCACCCTGCAGATGACCTGACCGTCAACATAAAAAACCTGAAGGAAACAAAATCCCCATGACATCTCTTTCCAAGGTTCCCTGCACCATTGTGACCGGATTTCTCGGCTCGGGAAAAACCACACTGGTGCGCAACGTGCTGGAAAACACCACCGGCCGACGTCTTGCCGTCATCGTCAATGAATTTGGAGATGTGGGTATTGATGGAGAAATCCTGAAAGGGTGCGGTATCGAAAGTTGCACTGAGGATGGTATTGTCGAATTGTCCAACGGCTGCCTGTGCTGCACCGTTGCCGACGACTTTATCCCCGCCCTTTCCGCCCTGCTTGAGCGCTCCGATCCCCCGGATCATATCTTGATCGAGACATCGGGTTTGGCGCTTCCAAAGCCACTTGTTCAGGCTTTCAACTGGCCCCAGATCGCTTCAAAAGTCACGGTGGATGGTGTCATTGCCGTTGTTGACGGAGCCGCCGTTGCCGCTGGTCGTTTCGCCGATGACCCCGAGGCTCTCGCCAGACAGCGCCAACAGGACACGTCACTGGATCACGACAATCCTTTGGAAGAGGTCTATGAGGATCAGCTCTTATGCGCCGATATGATCGTCTTAAACAAGGTCGATCTCATGTCGGATACACAGCGCACCAAGGTCAGCAGTGAAATCGAGGCTGCCATCCCCCGGGCCGTCAAAGTCGTGGAAACCATTAACGGCAAGCTCGATGTTTCCGTTTTATTGGGGCTGAACGCCGCCGCTGAAGCGGATCTGGCTTCGCGCCCCTCACACCACGATGAAGCAGGCGAACACGATCACGACGACTTTGAAACTTTTGTTTTCGACCTGCCCCCGCAAAGCGATCCCCAGACTCTCGTTGATCGTATTCGTGAAGCGGCTCAAGTCCATGATATACTGCGCATCAAAGGCTTCATCGACATTTCCGGAAAGCCCATGCGTCTCGTGGTGCAAGGTGTCGGCAACCGCATTTCGCACCAGTATGATAGGCCCTGGAGCTCGCAGGAATCGCGTATCGGGCGGCTTGTCGTAATTGGCGAAAAAGGTATGGATGAAAACGCAATCAAAGCCATGGTGACATCACAGTAATGCACCTTCTGGCCAGATCATCAGCAACATTAGACGAGGTCGAGGATGCTCTTGATCTTGAGCAAACACCTGCTCAGTGCGTCATACTTTCCTTTTCCGATTCCGACCTGACGTCCCTCGCCCATGCCTGGCAGGAAAACGCGCAAAACCTGCCCACTTTGAGGTTGGCGAGTTTAAAAAAACTACGCCACCCCATGTCAGTTGACGTCTACATAGACAGCGTAATCGCTAAAGCCAGAATTGTCGTCGTGCGTTGCTTGGGTGGTCTGGACTACTGGCGCTATGGCCTTGAGCAAATTGCCAGCATCTCACGCGACAACGATATATTATTCGCAGCCCTTCCCGGCGACGACCGCCCCGATACCCGCCTTGCCCAATTGTCAACGGCAAAACCAGATGTGCTCGCTAGGCTGGATGCATTCTTCCGGGCCGGTGGCACGCAAAATCTCAACAATGCTCTTGCTTTCCTGGCAAGTGAGACCGGCTCCAACATCTCCTGGCAAGAACCCAAGCTCATTCCAGCAATATCTTTGTGGACGCCCTCCGGGCAAAAACACTTAACGACAGTTTCAACACCGCAGCCAACCGAAGCCCCCGCCGTCACCAAGCCCGTTGCGTTAATTCTATTCTATCGCGCCAACGTGATGGCCGCCGATACGGCTCCCATAGAAGCCTTGATTTCAGCCACCCGCAAACAAGGTCTAACTCCCGTATCCGTTGCGCTAACGAGTCTGAAAGATGACCATATCGCCCAAAAACTACAGGGCCTTATCAAGGCGCACAAACCAGCTATCATACTAAACACCACAGCCTTCTCGGCCATGCGCGACGACGATACCACAGTGCTCGACGAAGCGGATGTTCCCGTCCTTCAGGTGGTTCTCTCAACGGCCACCTATGAGGCCTGGAACAAATCCGATCGTGGCCTTGGACCTTCTGATCTCGCTATGAATGTCGTCCTGCCTGAATTAGATGGCCGGATTTTATCTCGCGCCATTTCCTTCAAGTCTCCAGCAGATACGAACCCAGCTTTGGAGCACGCCAGCGTCTTCAATGAACCCATTCTTGATCGCGTTGAGTTTGTGGCTTCACTTGCAAAAAACTGGGTGAACCTGAAAAGCAAGCCCGCGATAGAACGTAAAATTGCACTCGTTGTTTCCAACTACCCAGCTCGCGCTGGGCGAACTGGATACGCCGTGGGCCTTGATACACCAAAAAGCATCTCAGAAATATTGTCACTCCTAAAGTCGGCTGGCTACCAGACAGGCACCGGTTCCGATGTTTGGGATACAAAAATCTTAGAGTTGTTCAACGAACAAGACTTTGAAACAATTTCGGTACCTCTGGAAAACTACCAGCGTTGGTACAGTCAGATGCCGCAAACCGTGCGCACAAGCATGCAAGCGGCTTGGGGGGCGCCCACTGAAGACCCGGCGTTCAAAGACGGAAAATTCTTTTTCTCCTGCCTGAGGGCTGGAAACATCGTGGTTCTCATTCAACCCGATCGTGGTAGCACAGGAGACAGGAAGCAAAGCTATCATGACACCACATTACCGCCGCGCCATGCCTATGCCGCGCTATATGCCCACCTGCGCCATGAACAACAGATCGACGCCCACATTCACTTAGGCACACACGGAACATTGGAATGGCTGCCAGGAAAGGCATTGGCACTTTCCAAGGACTGTTTCCCAGAGGTTGTCTTGGGACCGCTCCCGGTTATCTACCCGTTCATCGTCAACAATCCCGGAGAAGCTGTGCAAGCCAAGCGCCGTTTGGGTGCTGTGACACTCGGGCATCTCACACCGCCTTTGCGCGAGGCCGGCCTTTCAGGAGCACTGGCCGACCTGGAAGGACTCGTTGACGAGTACGCACAGGCCGACGGTGTCGACAAACGCCGTATGGAACTTCTGGAAAAAGAAATCATCGAAGAGGCCTGGCGTTCCTCCTTGGCTGCTGATTGCGGAATGTTAAAAGAAGACACACCACGCGAAGCAATTGCCAAGCTCGATGCCCAATTGTGCGACATCAAAGAGCTATCGATCCGCGACGGCTTGCATGTTTATGGTCAGCCTCCAGACGAACAGCATGCAAAAGCTCTGAGCGAAGCCATGGCGGCTTCAGCCGGATCAATGGCGCATGAACACGCCCAGGTCTCGCAGCGACTACACCAAAGCGCAACAAACGAACGCCAAGCCTTGCTAAAAGCTCTTGATGGAAGGCGCATCCCGGCTGGTCCCGCAGGCGCGCCCTCACGCGGGCGCATGGATGTGCTGCCCACCGGTCGCAACCTGACCTCGGTCGACCCGCGCGCCATCCCGACCCGCACAGCCGCAAAGATCGGCAAGCGTGCCGCCGATGAGATCATTCGTCGTCACCTGCAGGATTTTGGAGAATACCCCCGCGCTCTTGTCATCGACCTTTGGGCATCCGCCTCCTTGCGCACCGGAGGCGACGACCTGGCACAGGCATTCGCTTACCTGGGCGTCAGGCCCATTTGGGATCTAGCCTCAAATCGCGTGACCGGTATCGAAGTTATTCCTCAAGCCAAAATGGAGCGGCCGCGCATCGACACAACCTTGCGTATTTCCGGTTTGTTTCGCGATATTTTCCCAACGCAGATCGCGCTTTATCACATGGCTGTTGCTCAAGTCGCCAACCTTGAGGAAGAGGACGAATGCAATCCCCTTGCGGCCTCGCGCCGTGCTGGCAAATCCTTGAGCCGGGTATTCTCATCCGCACCGGGGACTTTCGGAGCAGCCGTTGCCGACGTTGCATTAGACGGTAACTGGAGCGACATTGAAGACTTGGCGCGCGCTTATATCAACGCTTCCAAGCACGCTGTTGATCGTTCGGGTAAAAGCCATGAGGCAGAAGATAACTTCTTGGAGCGTGTGGCCACCGCTGATGCGCTCATCCATCCCCAGGACGACCGGGAACGCGATATCCTCGATGGCGACGGTGTCGCCGACTTTGCCGGTGGCTTTTCCGCGGCCGCGCGCATGCTGGGAAACAATGTCGCGCTCTATCATCTCGACACCAGCCGCCCGCAAACCCCCATAGCCAGAACATTCAACGAAGAGATTGTTCGCATTGCCCGCGGACGTTTATCGAACCCACAGTGGATCGAACGCATGCTGGAGCATTCTCACCGTGGTGTCGCCGAGATTGCGCAAGGAGTCGACGCCTTGTTTGCCTTTGCAGCCACCACCCGCGAGGTTCCCTCCCACTTGTTCGATGCCCTGCACGATGCCTTGATCGCCCCAAGCCAGGTGGCTGATAAAATGATCGCCAGTAATCCTCTCGCCGCACAAGCCATCGCCGAGCGTTTGCACGAGGCGATCAAGCGCGGGCTATGGACCTCCCGTCGAAATACCGTCCTTATGGAACTTGATCTCATCATAGAACGTGCCACAAAGACGATCTCGCAGGAAAAACCACTTTCCGGCACCAAAGGAGATAACCCATGACCGGCTCTCTCAAGCGCGGTTGGTGCCCAGGTGCATTACGCCCCATGCAAAGCGGGGATGGCTTGATCCTGCGCGTCCGTCCCCGTGCTGGCGCACTCTCCCTCGACGCCATGCTTGATATCGCGCACGGTGCTTTGCAATACGGCAATGGCATTCTCGATCTCACGCGCCGCGCCAATCTGCAGGTAAGAGGATTATGCGAGAAAAACTTGCCTGGCATGCACGATATATTACATGCTCATGATCTTCTGGATGAGACACAAGCCGCAGAGCAGGTACGCAACATCATGCTCTCGCCGCTAACAAGTATTGATCCCGCTGAGCTGCTTGATATCCGCCCCATAGCCCAAGCCCTTGAAGCCCGGCTCACACACGATGAACGGCTTTGGCGTTTGCCGGGAAAGTTTGGTTTTATTCTTGAGTCCGGCGCTTCCCCTGGGCTTGAAAATGAACGCGCGGATATCCGGCTTGTGGCCATTCAGAATGAAAAGGGCCGTATCGGCTTTAAAGTGGGGCTGGATCGCCCTGAAACTATCAAATGGGTCGGTGAGACCTTTGAAAATGATCGTGAACACCTCATCGATATCCTCGCAAACATTGCTTTGGCAGTGATCTCACAGGCACCTAAAGACACGAAACAGGTGCCTCGTATGCGAAACCTTTCCTTTGAAAAATTTTCGCTGGTAGAAAAGTCCGCGCGCAGCGAATTCAATGTCATCGCACAGCCAGACATGCGCCAAGCTCCACCCAGCTCTCAGGAAAGTTCTCGCTCAGAAATCTCTTCCTCCTGCCCACTGGGGTTGATCGAGTTTGAGAATGATCATCCCATTCTTGCCTTGGCGTTGCCCTTTGGCAGTCAAACGGCACAAAACTGGATCAGCCTTGTAGAAGCGGCAAAATCAGCCGGAATAGTAGAGCTGCGGCTTTCGCCATGGCGCACGGTTTATCTACCGTTGCCATCAAAAAATTGCGCACCTCCTCTTCTGGAAGCCGCGACCCAGGCAAGTTTCGTATCGGACCACAACAACCCTTTATTGAAAATTGATGCCTGCCCTGGCGCACCCGCTTGCACCTCAGCAATGAGTGACACGCGCAAAGATGCGCGCGCCATCGCCGCGCAAATGAGATTTACAGAAACTATAAAAAGTATTCATGTCTCTGGTTGCGAAAAGGGATGCGCACGTTCAAAGCCGGCCCATATGGTACTTGTCGCCAAATCCAATGGTTACGCGCTGGCGCGCAATGCAACAGTCTCGCAAGCTCCAGAAACACTCGTTCCCTATGATCGGGTCTCTCGCATTATCGAAGAAATAGAACCACTATTGGGACCATCACAAAATAGCTCTTCAACAAGGAAAACCATTCGTGCGTAAACAGCACAGCTACATAAAGGACGGCCCGCAGATCTACGCCAAGTCCTTTGCAATCATCCGCTCGGAAGCAAACCTGGAACGCTTCAAGGGGCTTGAGGAAAAAGTCGCAGTTCGCATTATCCATGCATGCGGCATGGTTGATATTGTGGATCAACTGGAAATCTCTCCCACCTTTGCACAGTTCGCACGAACGGCACTCCACAAGGGTGCACCGATACTGTGCGATGCCCAGATGGTGGCAAACGGCATCACCCGTTCTCGCCTACCAGCCCGCAACGAGGTGCTGTGCACACTAAATGATCCAGACGTCCCGCAACTGGCGGCAAAGATGCAGACCACCAGAACAGCCGCCGCCCTTGACTTATGGCTCCCGCACCTGGAAGGCGCAATCGTCGCAATTGGGAACGCCCCGACGGCCCTGTTTCGCCTCCTGGAGATGTTGGATGAGGGCGCCCCGCACCCTGCCGCAATCATCGGTATTCCCGTTGGCTTCGTTGGTGCTGCCGAATCCAAAGACGCATTAGCCAGTGATGCCCGTGTCCCTTATCTCATTGTGCGCGGTCGCCAAGGTGGTAGCGCCATGGCCGTTGCAGCCGTCAATGCGCTGGCAAGTGATACCGAATGACCAGCCTGGATGACATCGCCGGAAAGGCATCAAGCGGCATACTTTATGGCATCGGCGTGGGTCCTGGTCATCCACGCTATCTGACATTGCGCGCCGCCGGGCTCATAAAGTCCGTGGATGTCCTGGCCTACTTTGCCAAAAAGGGACGCCCAGGAAACGCACGCACCATTGTAACCCCGCTGGTCGAAGTCACTCAGGTCCAATTAAGACTAGAGTACCCTCTCACCACAGAGCTGCCCGCAAGCCATCCCGATTACCAGAAACAAATTCATGAGTTTTACGAGGAATCCGCCCTCACCATTTCAGATCAACTTGGAGAAGGTCGATCCGTTGGTTTGCTTTCCGAGGGCGATCCGTTCTTCTACGGTTCATTCATGCACATGTGGCATCGCTTATGCGAAAATCATGAGGTCGAGGTCATCCCCGGCGTCACCGGAATGTCAGGCTGCTGGACACGCGCCAACACACCCATCACCTGGGGAGATGATATCCTCAGGGTCCTTCCCGGAACATTGCCGGAAGACAAGCTCACACAACAGCTCCAGCAGGCGGATGCCTGCGTCATTATGAAAGTTGGCCGCAATCTTGGAAAGGTTCGCCGCGCCATCGCCAAGGCTGGCCTGACACAACGTGCCATTTATGTTGAGCGCGGTATGATGGAAGGTGAAATAATCATGCCCGTGAGCGAACTGGAAAAGGAAACAGGCCCCTATTTTGCTATGGTCTTGATCCCCGGCAAAGGACGGCGATTATGAGCGGAAGCGTCATCATTGTTGGGCTTGGTCCCGGTGCTCTGGAACTGGTGACTCCCAGGGTCTCAACCGCAATCGCCAACGCCACGGATCTCGTTGGTTACGAGACTTACCTCAAACGCTTGCCCACGCTGAACGCCAACCAGACGATACACGCCAGTGCCAACGGTGTTGAACTGGATCGCGCCCGTCATGCTCTTGAAATGGCCTGTAAAGAGGGCCGCAAAGTGGTGATCGTCTCAGGTGGTGATCCCGGCGTTTTCGCCATGGCCGCTGCAGTCTTTGAAGCGATCGAGCACGGGCCCCGAGGCTGGCGCCACCTGGACGTGCGCGTAGAGCCTGGCATCACCGCCATGCTCGCCGCTGCTGCACAATTGGGCGCACCGTTAGGTGGAGACTTCTGTGCTATATCCTTGTCGGACAACCTGAAAAGCTGGCACACCATTGAGCGAAGACTGGAAGCAGCTGCTCAGGCCGATTTCACCATTGCACTTTATAACCCAGCATCGAAAGCGCGCCCTAACCAGATCAAGAAAGCATTTGATCTACTCTCGCGCCACAAATCGCATGACACCGTCGTTGCCTTGGTTCGCGCAGCGGGAACAAATCAATCCAAAGCGCTCATTACCACCCTTGGTTCGGTTGATTTCACGCAGATTGACATGCGAACGCTGGTCTTGATCGGCGCATCAACAACCCGGTTGATTGATCGAGATGGCAAAGACCCCTGGGTCTACACCCCACGCTCGCAGCGGGGGTTTGAATGAACTCACGATACCTTTTTTTCCAACCAATTCAGCGCCGCCTCAAGGTTATCCAAAATGGTACCCGAAGGTTTCAAAGGTCGCGCGATCATGAGGACCGGTATCTTGAGATCGCGGGCAGCTTCAATCTTCGGGTACGTCGCCGCCCCGCCGGAATTTTTCGAAACGAGAACATTGATTTCATATCGTTTCAGAAGCGCCAACTCATTGGCAAGATCGAACGGACCCCGCTCAAACAGAAAGGTCAAATCAGGTGGCAAAGGGATGTCGCCTGGCGGGTCTATGGTCCGCGCCACATAGCTGTGCTCAGCGCGTTCGCAAAAAGCACTAAGCCCAAGCCGCCCGACGCTCAAGAACACGCGGCAGGGTGTTATGGGCAGCGCCCGCGCGGCATCTTGAGTGCTTGGCACGCAAACCCATTCATCACCCACTCGCTGAACCCAAGGGGCCCGCACCAGAGAGCCAAGCGGAATATTGCAAGCCTTGGTGGCGGCCACCACATGCGCCGAAATTTGATCCGCGAAGGGATGAGTGGCGTCGATCACGGCCTCAATCCGCTGCTCAATGAGCCACTCAATCAAGCCCCTGACACCCCCAAACCCGCCAACGCGCGTATGCACCGGCAATGCTGCCGGCAAAACAGTGCGCCCGGCAAGAGACATGGTAAGTTCAAAACGTGTATCATCGCTGAGCCGCTCGGCAAGTTTGCGCGCTTCAGATGTGCCACCAAGTATGAGGAGTCGCATGTCAGCTCCCAGAAATGAATCAAGAACGAGTAGCACCGCTCCAACGCGCTGGCTATCCATCATCGGCATTGGTGAAGATGGCATCGCTGGTTTAAGTGCAACCGCTCAATCACTCATAAAGGGTGCCCAGCTTGTTGTCGGAGGCAAGCGGCACTTGGCACTGGCAGATGAACTAATTACGGCAAACCGACTCGCCTGGCCGAACCCGATGGCTGATGCCATGGATAAAATCAGGAAACTTCAGGGTCACCCGGTTGTGGTCCTGGCTTCCGGTGATCCGTTCAACTACGGCGTTGGAACCATGCTTGCCAAAAATTTCCCCGTATCTGAAATGCTGTGTCTTCCCCAGCCTTCGGCGTTTTCACAAGCGGCGGCGAGAATGGGCTGGTCCCTGCCCGACACCAAACTGATAACACTTCATGGTCGGCCATTGTCAGGACTGAACCGTCACCTGCATAAGGGAGCCCGAATTTTAGCGCTCTCCTGGGACGAAACCACGCCCGGAAAAGTCGCCCAGGCCTTAAATGAACGCGGCCTCGCTCAGGCCGAAATCACCGTTCTGGAAAATATGGGCGGCCCGAAAGAAAAGCTTCGCTCCTGCAAAGCAGGCGAGTTCAACCTGACAGATATTGCGCCATTAAATACGCTGGCAATTGATTTAAGCCCCATAACAAATGGTAGCAACTTTCACCCGTCACTCTCACGTCTCACGCCAGGGCTCGAAGATTCAGACTTCGATCATGACGGCCAAATAACCAAACGCGACATTCGGGTAATCACCATATCCGCGTTGGCCCCACGACCTGGAGAGTTCCTCTGGGATATCGGTCTTGGCTCCGGCTCAATTGCCATCGAATGGCTGCTCTGCCACCCTTCTATGGGCGCCATCGGTTTCGAACACAACGAAACACGGGCAGCGCGCGCAATGGCCAACGCAGCAGCCCTCGGGACACCCGAGCTGAAAGTCGTCACCGGATCAGCTCCAGCGATTCTGGAAAACCAACCGCAGCCAGATGTGGTTTTTATCGGAGGCGGGCTCACCACGCCAAACCTGTTCGAGACCGCATGGAAAGCCATGCCCGAAGGTGGCCGTCTGGTAACCAATGCCATAACGCTTGAAAGCGAAGCAAGGCTCACTGATCTTCACGCGCAATTCGGCGGTGAGCTTTTGAAAATCAGCTTGTCCCATGCAGACCGAGTGGGCCGCATGCGCGGGTGGCGTGCGGCAAGGCCCGTTACTCAATGGCGGGTGATCAAGAAATGATGGTTGCAGGAGTCGGTTTCAAAAAAAACGCCTCATCTGAAGAGATTCTCGAAGCGCTCAATCAGGCTTTGCAGTTTCACCGTTTGAAACATAAAGACCTTGATGCATTTGCCACCTTGGATGAAAAAAGCACCCAAGACAGTCTGTGTCTCGTCGCGAAAAACCTAAATATTCCTGTTGTCCCTTTAAGCCGGGAAAGGCTGAAACAGTTCTCATCCAAGACCATCACCAAATCAGAAACCAGCATGATCATACAGGGCTTGCCCTCGCTTGCCGAAACGGCGGCCCTGGCGGCGATCGGCAACCATGCCACGCTGCTCGGACCCAGGATCAAATCAAAAGAAGCAACATGCGCACTCGCTATCGGCATGTCTGATAAGCAAGAAGATACTGCACAACCCCTTGGAAGCCAGTCATGACAGTGCATTTCATAGGCGCCGGACCGGGCGCACCTGATCTCATCACAATGCGCGGTGCCAGGCTCATCGCAAACTGCCCCGTCTGTCTCTATGCAGGTTCGCTTGTTCCAGAAGCTTTGCTGGAGCACTGCCCGCAAGGCGCGCGGATCGTCAATACAGCGCCCATGTCACTACAGGAATTGGGTCAAGAATTTCAAGAAGCCTTTGACAAGGGTCACGATGTTGCACGCCTTCATTCCGGAGATATTTCCATCTGGAGTGCCATAGGCGAACAGATACGTTTGCTTGAAGAGCGGTCGATCCCTTTCACATTAACCCCAGGGGTAGCCGCTTTTTCTGCCGCCGCCGCCGCACTTGCTCAAGAACTGACGCTGCCCGAGGTGGCCCAATCAGTGGTTCTCACGCGAACCGGCGGGCGCGCCTCGAAAATGCCGTCAGATGAAACCCTGGAGGCATTTGGTAAAACGCGCGCCACACTGGCAATTCATCTCTCGATCCACACCTTGGATACGGTGGTTGCTCGTTTGAAACCCTTTTATGGGCAAGATTGTCCGATCGCAATTGTCTACCGGGCCAGTTGGCCGGAAGAACGCATAGTTCGCGCAACTTTGGGAACTGTCGAAGAAGTCCTGAGTCAGCAAGAACCAATGGAGCGCACCGCGCTCATTCTGGTTGGTAATGTCTTGGGCGCAAAGGACTTCGCCAACAGTGCCCTTTACGATGTGAACTATCAGCGTCGCTACCGCGGGAGGCCGGTTTGAACGCTCTTCGTCTCACTGCGCCCCACAAGTTTACCGTTGCGATCAAACACCAGGACATCAAGACTGATATCCGTTTGCCTCAAAGCCTTGGCTGCCGTTTGCCACGCCGCTTCAGCCACCAGATCACCAAGCGCAATACCATGAGCTTTGGCATACTCCAAAACAAGCTGCGCGGTATTCGCCGTGCGCACCGAAGCAATCAGCTCAGCCGGTGCGCCAGCCAAGGCAACACGCTCGGCAAGCCACTGGAAATCAACCGATCCACGTTTCGAATGCAAATCGAGCATCCCCTGCCCGAGTTTTGTCATCTTGGCAAACCCGCCCGTAATGGTAACGCGCGCCACGGGGTGAGTACGAACATATTTGAGCATGCCACCGACGAAGTCGCCCATATCAATGAGCGCCTCGTTCGGCAGGTTGTAAAAGGCTTTGACGGAGTTTTCCGACCTCGAGCCCGTCGAACCCGCGATATGTGTAAGACCAAGTGCCCGCGCAACATCAACACCTCGATGGATGCTGTGGATCCAGGCCGCACAGGAATAGGGAATGACGATCCCCGTTGTCCCAAGAATAGAAAGACCACCCAGAATTCCCAGACGGCCATTGAGTGTTTTTTTGGCAATCTCCTCCCCGCCGGGAATGGAAATCTCAACCACCACATCTTCACCAGCACCATATCGCCGCGAAACTTCTCTGATACTGTTTCCAATCATCTCACGCGGTACGGGGTTAATGGCAGGCTCTCCAGGAGAAATTGGCAGCCCGGGCTTCGTCACGGTGCCAACGCCTTCTCCCGCCTTGAAAATGATTCCCGAACCTATCTGACCTTTCGTAACGCTGGCAACAATCAGCGCACCGTGCGTCACATCGGGATCATCACCGGCATCTTTGACAACGCCCGCCCGTCCAAACACGCCATCGCTTTCACACATCGCAGTGGCAAAACTCGCCCGCCCGCCCCCAGGCAAAACAACCTCCACCATGTCGAGGCACGTTCCGCTGACGAGCGCTTCATAAGCAGCCCGGGCTGCCGCTGCCGCGCACGTACCAGTGGTCCACCCACGACGAAGCGCGGTGCCGGCAGAAGTGGGCTCGGGCACCAAAGCATCATTATGCTCCAATCCGTTATCGTCACCACTGCTCAAAAACGAATACCTTCAAAAAATACACCTTAGGGTTCAACAACGCCGTTTTGACCTTATGCCTCTAGCACCAGATATTTAACATAGATTGCCAATGATCACCCTTCCGGAAAATTTTCCAACGACACCAACCGTAAAACCCGGTGAGGTTTGGCTTGTAGGAGCCGGTCCCGGCGATCCACGCCTGTTGACCATCATGGCCATAAAAGCCATTCAAACCGCAGATGCCATTATTCATGATGCATTGATAGATACCCGCGTGCTGGATCTCGCTCAAAAGGGAGCAAAGATCATCTACGTTGGAAAAAGAGGTGGTATGGCTTCATCAAGCCAACCTGAAATTACCGCAACCTTGATCGAACTGGCTCAGGCAGGCCATGCCGTGGTTCGCTTGAAGGGCGGTGATCCTTTCGTTTTCGGTCGCGGAGGCGAAGAAGCCGAGGAACTGGCCAAAGCCGGAATCGGGTTTCGCATCATACCCGGTATCACCGCAGGGCTAGCAGGCCCCGCCATGATGGGAATCCCCGCAACCACTCGAAAAACAAATCACGCCGTAATCCTGGCCACCGGTCATCGCGTCAAAGATGATCAAGACGGTGAAAACTGGCGAGCCCTGGCTCGCACAGGTCAACCGATTATCCTCTACATGGCCATGAAACGCTTGGAAGAAATTATGCTTGCCCTGGCTGATGGTGGATTGGACCAAAACACACCTGTCGCAATAATCTCATCCGCCACCATGAAAGACGAAAAGGTTTTACGAACCACCCTCAAGCAGGCGATTCACGATGTAAAACAAAACGCCATGCCCTCTCCCGCCATTGTGGTGGTCGGTGCCATCGCTGCGATAAAAATTGACATGTTGGTCAAAATGAGTGACCTCCCATGAATTTACCGGCTTCCCGTTCTTATCCAGGATTGATAGTTTCGGCCCCCTCGTCACGCGCGGGAAAAACCACCGTTACTTTGGGTTTGCTTCGGGCGCTTTGCCGGAAGGGTTACGTTGCCCAACCTTATAAGAGTGGGCCAGACTATATCGACACTGCATTTCACAAGGCAGCAAGCGGGCGCGCCGGTATGAACCTCGATACCTGGTCCATGCACGAAGAAACCTTGAAGCATTTGATATCAAATGCTTCAAGCGACGCTGATATTTCAGTCGTCGAAGGCGCCATGGGATTGTTTGATGGTGCCGCGAGCACAGGCCAGTTTGCCTGTGGTTCAACAGCAGACCTTGCCGCACTCACCGGTTGGCCGGTTATTCTGGTTCTGGACGTATCAAGTCAAGCAGCAACAGCCGCTGCTATACTCAAGGGCTGCATGACCTATCGTTCAGATGTAACAATTGCCGGGGTCATCCTCAATAACGTAGCCAGTGCCCGCCATGAACGTTTGGTCAAACAGCCCATCGAAGAATTAGGAGTACCAATTCTCGCCACCATCAACCGCTGTCAGGATATAGCACTGCCGGAGCGTCATCTTGGCCTCGTTCAGGCCTTGGAAAACAAGTTCCTTCAATCCACATTAGATACATTCGCCAGCCTTATGGAAGCGCAGGGTGGCATTGAAAAAATCGTCAAGCTTGCAAACGCCGCAAACACAGAGTTTCTCAGTCCAGCAAACGATAAACCGCTAACCCCACTCAAGTTAAAGCCGCCCGGTCAGCATATAGCCCTGGCTCAAGACGTAGCCTTTTCATTTATATACTCACATATTCTGGAGAGCTGGCAGGCTCAAGGCGCTCAGATCTTACCGTTTTCACCCCTGGCCAATGAACCGCCTCCACCAGTTTCAGATGCTGTTTGGCTGCCCGGTGGATATCCCGAACTGCACGCAGGAAAACTTGCCTCCGCGCAACACTTTAAAGATGGTCTACGTGCCCTGGCAGAAAACAACATACCGGTTCATGGAGAGTGCGGTGGCTACATGGTACTTGGCCAAGGCCTCATAGATAAGCAAGGCCACCATCATGAAATGCTTGGCCTGTTAGACCTTGAGACGTCCTTTGCAAAGCGAAAACTCCACCTGGGCTATCGCAAGTCTCAGCTACTAACGAGCTGCAGCCTGGGAACTTCTGGAGATATCCTCTACGGCCATGAGTTTCATTATGCGACCACCGTGCAAAACAATGACCCGGCCCTTGCTGAAATCTATGATGCGGAAGGAGCGCGCATTGTCAGTGGCGGCTCACGGCGTGGTAACATAACAGGCACGTTCTTCCATTTGATCGATCAGTGTGGGCCCTGAGAAAAATCTTATGAGTAAAAAAAACATCCAGCCAGCGAACAGTTCAGCACCGCAATTTGATAGTCACTTCCACGAAGCATTCCGCGAGCTGGTCTTATGGCGACGCGACGTGCGTCGGTTTCGCAACGAGCCAGTCAATGTAGACCTGGTAAAATCACTGATCGAGCTGTCCACACACGCGCCATCTGTTGGTAATTGCCAGCCATGGCGCTTTGTATTTGTCGAATCTAACCATCGCCGCGCCCTCGTCAAAGCTTCCTTTGAGCGCGCCAACCAGCAGGCTTTGGAAGGTTATGAAGGCGATCAGAAAAAAGCCTATGCAAAACTGAAACTTGATGGGCTGGATCGTGCACCCATACACATTGCCGTTTTTGCAGATGAAGGCACCAAAGACGGGTACGGCCTTGGTCGCCAAACCATGCCCGAGACAATCAGCTACTCGGTGGTCGGCGCTATTCATACCCTTTGGCTGGCGGCGCGTATGCATGGTCTTGGTATGGGTTGGGTTTCAATTCTGGAACCAGAAATCGTGACCAAGGCTTTAAAGGTGTCGCACACATGGTCATTGGTGGCTTACCTGTGTCTGGGCTGGCCAGAAGAAAATCATCTGGATCCGGAACTTGAACGTCACGGTTGGCAAGACCGACGACCCTTTAAAGACGTTATTTTGAAACGTTAGGCAAAAAAACAGCCCGGTTTCTCACACAAAATCTACAACCCAAGATAGTGGGTCAGTTTTAACACACCCCACGAAAGAATAGCCTTTGACGCACAGAACAACCATAGCGAGTGCTAGACAAGTGGCACACGCCGAGATACACAACCATAACGAGCATAAGGGAAATAAACAACCAAAGGGCGCGGTCATATTTCCGCGTTGGCGCCCCGAACGTTTTTCGATTCTTTGAGGGGTTCCAATGATCAGTTCATGTGTCACTCGTGCTGTGCCCGCAGCACTGGCGCTCGCCTTGTTATCTGGATGCGCTATTGTTCCAATGCCTATTGATGACGTCGAGATTTCCTATGTGACGGCGGACCGCCTCGCCAACGTCGACATGGACCAAGAGCCAATTCGTGGCCCGATTGGTCTCTACCAAGCCATGGCTCGAGCGCTAAAATACAACCTCGATCATCAAGTGGAGATCTATCAGCAGGCTTTACGCATATCTGAGCTGGACCTATCGCATTTTGAGTTGCTTCCTAATGTGGTTGCCAACACCGGTTACACTGAACGCGACAATCAAAACGCTTCCAGCAGCTTTAACGTCATCACAAACTCTCAAAACTTCGGTGCTTCCACTTCACAGGAACGGGCCCTCGATACAGCCGACATTTCATTCTCCTGGAACATCTTGGATTTTGGCCTGTCCTACATTCGTGCCCGTCAGGCAGCCGACAAGGTCCTCATAGCAGAAGAGATACGCCGCAAAGCTGCGCAGCGTATCATAGAGGACGTCCGCACCGCTTATTGGCGCGCAGTAAGCGCCGAGCGTCTCGTCTCCAAGGTCAGGGGGCTGGAAGCACGCACGCGCCATGCTCTCGAAGCCGCCCGAAACGTATCCCAAAGCGGAGAAACTTCCCGCATAACGGCTTTAACATACGAGCGCGAACTCATCGAAGTGAAGCGCACATTGCAGGAGCTGAGAAGAGAACTCTCAATTGCCAAGTCGCAGCTCGGAGCATTGATGAACTTAAAGCCTGGCACAAGGTTCTCTCTCGTTGTGCCAAGCCGAAAGCCACGCGTGCCTACCGTTAATCTAGCCGTGCCAGAGATGATCGAGATCGCGCTTAACAACAGACCGGAAGTCCGTGAGAACCTGTATAAACTACGCATAAACCAGCAAGAGCTCCATGCAGCCTGGTTGGAACTCCTACCCGGCGCACAGTTAGTTGCCGGTGGAAACTACGACAGTAACGATTTCCTCTATAACAAGCATTGGCTGAGCATTGGCGCGAAGGCGAGCTGGAATCTTCTGAAAGTTTTCCAGATGCCGGCAAAACGTGAGGTGATTCACTCTCAAGAACGCCTGCTTGAGCAGCGCGGCCTCGCTCTCACCATGGCGGTGATGACGCAGGTGCATGTAAGTCGGGTCCGGTTTTACCATCTCACACGAGAACTTAAGACCGCCCGAGAGTACCGCTCCGTTCAACGTCGGCTTGTCAATCAGATCAGAGTTGAAGCAGCCGCCGATCGGGTAAGTGAACAAACCTTGATCCGGGAAGAACTCAACACCCTGGTGGCCGAAGCCAAATACGATATTGCTTTCGCCGACGTTCAAAACGGTTACGCAAATATCTTGGCTTCCATGGGTCTTGATCCTCTATCCATCTCAGAAACCAGCGAAATGAGTATCAGCGAAATTGCAGCATCTTTGCGGGGACGAAGAATAGATCGCAGTTACATTCAAGAGAGGATGTGGACGGCCAGTATAACAAAATAATGCTGGCTTGGACGCAAGAAATTGGATCAAGAATTGATGAAATATTTCGGCGGGGGAGTGGCCGCGGAATATTGGGGAAGGGCGTTCTCTAATATCTGCGGTCACAGCAATTCATATAGAATCGAATTGATGTCTTTTGATTATGTCAGCAAAAAGCACGCTTTCCAAAACTCATTTTCTTTTCCGGTTGTCACAGTGACAACCTCAGGCCTTGCATTCATTTTTTTGGTAGCTCTATTCTCGTTGCATGCCGTTGCAGACCCTGTCGTTCACGACAGGCAATCCAGAATAACAATGGCAAGCTCACAAATTTAAATTCGTGGAATCTTAGCAGCCGTCAACAAAGCAGTATTCACAACTGACCTGGAAGCCGCGGTTTCAAAGGTCGTCTATCGCGAAGGTGATAGTTTCAAAAGAGGTGATCTGCTTATTGCCTTCGATTGCCGTAGGCAATATGCCGAACTTCAATCCTTAAAAGCCACGCACCGCGAAATGGCTGTTCAATTGGAAGGCAATGAGTATCTTCTTCGTCGCGGTGCTGCTGGAAAACGTGACCTGGAAGTTTCGCGCGCACGAGCCGATCGCGCATCTCACGATGCAAGGGCGCTGGAGCTTCGTTTGCAGCGATGCAAGATCATGGCACCTTTTGATGGCCGTATAAGCACGCTTGCAATCCACGAGCACGAAACGCCCGTATCGGGAAAACCAATTTTAGAGATACTTGGTACCGATGAGATGGAGTTGCAGCTTATTGTGCCATCGGTCTGGCTCGTATGGCTGGAAGAGGGAACGAGTTTCAGCTTCAAGATCGACGAGACTCAAAAGGAATACAACGCCAAAGTAAAACGCATTGGTGCCGCTGTTGATCCCGTATCTCAAACAATAACTTTGACAGGGCAGTTCTTGAAGCCGGCCCCAGCTCTACGAGCTGGAATGAGTGGAACAGCTAGCTTTCCCTATCAAGGGGGGTGAGAAACGTGTCAGGTCCAAAAGTCACAGCAACGAAATTTGTATCAAATGGCGATGCTTCAAAAGTCACGGCGGCCAACCCCCCCCCACACATCAAGCCGACCAGCAGAACCACCAAAGAAAAATACCCAAACACCGCGAAAAGAAAAACGACGCATAAAAAAATCAATCAACACGCAATTGCCGGTTCAGGCGGACGCCGGCCATGGTTTGATTTCTCTTCTCGAAGTTGAAAGAGAAGCTCGAGACGCACAAGCCTTGAGTGATCTGCACTACATTATTGCCAATCAGACACCAAAATTAACAGCTGCGCGACAAGGGTTTGTCTTTCAAAACCAAAGGCGTTCCAAGATGAAGCTGGTTGCCGTCACCGGGTTAACAACAGTGGATCGCACAGTTCCATTAATTGATACACTGGAACGACTTTGTACGCGCATCACTAAGGTCAATAAAGATCAAACCCCCCAGGTGTTCGACACATCCTCTTTGTCCAATGAATATTCCGATCTCAAGAAGAACTACCCGTTTCACGCCATGTGCTGGCTTCCATTCACGTCCCGAAATGGCGACAAAATCGGTGGCATGCTCTTGGCCCGCGAAAAAGAATGGGTTCAACCTGATCTCATCGTCGCTGGAAGGTTGGCGGGAGCTTTTGAGCACGCCTGGATCTCTCTGCTTGCCGCGCGTTACAAAGGCCCAAGAGGGCTGCCGCGAGCCACGTCCTGGCTGATCATTCTGGCTTGCAGCCTCGCCCTCGCAATTCCCGTACCCATGACCACCCTGGCGCCCATGGAAATCGTTCCCGCCGACCCATTCATCGTGGCAGCCCCAATTGATGGGGTCATAAAAGACATCCTTATCGAGCCCAACTCGCCCATAGCCAAAGGAGATCTTCTCGTTACTTTTGAAAACACAACCTTGAAAAACCAGTTGGAATTGGCTGAGCGGGAAGTCTTCGTCGCCAGTGCACGTCTGAAACGCGCTTCTCAGCTTGCATTTTCCGACCGGCGCGGGCGCCACGACCTCGGCATTGCCCGCGCACAACTGGAACTGAAAACCGCCGAACGAGATTTCGCACGTGACCTGGCTGCAAACAGCCGCATAATTGCCGAGAGGTCCGGTATTGCCATCTTCTCCAACAAGAAGGAATTACTTGGAACACCCTTGACCATTGGCGAACGTATTCTGCAAATAGCCAACCCCGATCAAGTTGAAGTTCAAATTGAAGTCCCTCTTGGTGATTCACTTATCTTGAGCGACGGAGCACCTGTGACGCTGTACCTGGATTCAAGTCCACTAAAGCCCATCTCGGCGACCATACTACGAGCAGACTACGAAGCAAAAAAAACAGCTTCCGATACACTCGCCTTTAAGGCGGTGGCAAAATTGGATGATAAAGATCGCCAACCCCCGCGCTTGGGTGTTCGCGGCACAGCTCAGATATTTGGCGACAAGGTTTCACTTGGTTTTTATCTCTTTCGCAAACCAATATCCGCACTTCGACAATGGTTCGGAATATGACGGCGCAAGCCCAGCAAGCCCAGCAAGCCCAGCAACCGGAGCAACCGTTACCAAGGTTGCGCGATGATCTGGAGCTTGTCGATAACAAGGTCGCTCGCGGCGGCAGCGCAGACCGTCTTATTTATGATCCTCTTCGACATAGGTTTATTCAAATCGACCGAAGTACCTTCGAGTTAATATCCCTTCTCAATCAAAGCGCTAGTTTGGAAGACTGGAAACGCAAAGCCTGGGATTCATTCTCTCTTTCTATGGATCGAGGAGCCATCAAGCGTGTTCTCAGCTTTCTCGAACGCTCCGAGTTGTTGGATCACACGCAAGACGGGGATTGGCGTGCACTGGCCCAACGACGTGAACGCTCTAGGAAAAAAGTTGCCTCCCGGCTTGTTCACAGCTATCTCTTTTTTAAGATACCGATATTTCGTCCCCAGAGGTTTCTTGAAGCCACCTTGCCTCTGGCCCGACCATTTATGTCGCGCACCGCCGCCTTTCTGGTCATCGTTCTGGGAGTGACAGGATTGTATCTTGTCTCCCGGCAATGGGACGCATTCCTCACAACTTTTCAGCACGCATTCACCATTGAAGGAGTTATAACATTTGCCATCGCCCTTGGTCTGGTAAAGGCGCTTCATGAGTTGGCCCATGCTTATGTTTGCGTAAACTACGGGTGCCGCGTGGCCTCTCTCGGAATAGCCTTCATGCTGTTGACCCCGCTCCTTTACACAGACGTCACAGATTCTTGGCGCCTGAAAAATAACAACCAACGACTACACATTGATGCCGCGGGAATTTTACTGGAACTTTCCTTGGCCGCCATAGCAACCTTTACATGGGCATTTTTGCCCGAAGGGCCCCTGAAAAGTCTCGCATTCGCCATCGCCACAGTTGGTTGGATTATGAGTCTTGCTATCAACCTTAATCCCTTCATGCGCTTTGATGGCTACTACCTACTCTCAGATTACTTGAAAGTAGAACATTTGCAGCCGCGCGCATTCGCTTTGGCACGTTGGCACCTGCGTGAAGTGTTGTTCAATCTCAAGGCCCCTGTTCCCGAAGTATTCCCCCCTAGACTTCACAAGATACTGATTGTTTACGCCTGGGCCACCTGGGTCTATCGCCTGCTTCTATTCATCGGCATCGCGTTACTCGTATACACTTTCTTTTTCAAGGTGCTGGGGATCATTCTGTTTGTCATAGAAATCTTATTTTTCATCGCAAAACCAATCTGGAGTGAAATCAAGGAATGGATAGCCATGCGAAAAGAAATTTTTGCGCGCAAGCGCACCTTCGTAAGCGTCGCAGTTTTTATAGCGCTCTTCGCCTTGTTGGCCTTTCCATGGTCAACACGGGTAGAAATTCCGGCTCTTTTAACGGCAGATGATGTCAAACAGATTTACCCAAGCCGACCCGCAAAAATTCAAGAAGTCTTGAAGCGACAAGGTGATCCCATAAAACAGGGAGAAATCATTTTGGTGCTGCAGGTGCCTGAACTAACAAGAGAGATGGAACTGACAAGAGTACGCATGCGAGAAATCGAACTGCGTTTATCGCGACGCATGGCCGATCAACACGATCGTGCTGAAACTCTGGTTTTGAAGCGGGAACTTATGAGTTTGAAAACAAAGGCCCAAGGTCTGGAAACGGAAAGTTCAGAACTTTTCATTCGGGCGCCAATGTCAGGCACGGTAATTGAACAAAATCCACTTCTTCACAAAGGCCGTTGGATCTCGAAGCGGGAAAGAATTGCGCTTGTTGGTGCACGCGCGAAGTGGGTCATCAACGGTTACATTGCTCAAGCGGACATCTCACGTGTGCATTCAGGAGCCGAGGGAAAATTCATTCCAGATGATCCGCTGTTGCCAGCTATTAAAGTCAGTCTTTATTCCGTGCTTCGATCAGGTACAGCTGCTCTTTCCTATCCTGATCTGGCCTCTGTTCATGGCGGCTCCATAGCAACAAGGCAGGAAGTACAAGGCAGTTTGGTTCCCGTATCCGCGCAATTTCTGGCCACGATGCACACAGACTCGATCAATCAACCTCTAAGTCACACAGTTCGCGGTCTAGTCCACTTAGAAGGAAGTCCGCAGAGCATCCTTGCACGGCTTTGGAGACAGGTTCTGGCAGTTTTGGTACGCGAAAGCGGCGCATAACACCAAGTAGAGCCAACTGAAAAATTGAGGATCAATCAAGTGTCAACAAGTGTTAATCCAAGTAAAAATAGTGTAAAAATAATATCTATCACAAGGGGAGCAAGTAAAATAACAGGATTTACAGAAAAGTAACCAGTCAAAGGCAAAATCAACCGTAGATTGCAGTAAAGCACAATGTCAATCAAAGATGGCATCTGTGCAATTAAGGTTGAGGGGCCCAAGAATGAAACCGCGCAACAATCACGTAAGCACACTCTCTCCAACACAGACCAAAGGAAATGAGCTTGGCTTGACAGACCCATTGTTCGCAACGGTTTCCCACCATGTTCTGGAGCAACGCATCGCTTTTGATGGAGCGCTCATCCCCACTGCCGTTGAAGCTACGCAACAATCAGAAGCAGCCGCACCCGATGCAGCAGAAGCCTCGGCCGCTTCAAATACCTCGGCAAACGAAGTGCAAGCCCTCGTAGAAGCTTTGGCGCAATCGGAAAACACCCTTCAAGAGCAGGGGCAAAGTAGCAGTGTTGTCTTTATTGATGGAGCTGTTCGTGACCCAGCCCTCATCGCCCAGGCAGTTCAAGACGGTTCAGAAGTCATTGTTCTCGATACCAGTCGTGACGGCTTGCAGCAGATCGCGCATTACCTAAAGGGCCGCTCCGGTATTGAAGCAATCCACATCGTCTCCCATGGCGAATCAGGCCAGTTGCGCTTGGGCAGCACTACCGTCACGACAGATTCCATTCAAGGACGTCACGCCGACGAGCTGGCCATTATCGGCGCCGCATTAACCGACGCGGGCGACATACTCATCTATGGTTGTAACTTTGCCGATGATCTAACGGCCGTCGATGCCCTCGCCAATGCAACCGGTGCCGACATCGCCGCCTCCAGCGACGACACCGGCTCTGCCGAACTGGGCGGTGACTGGGACCTGGAAGTCCAAACCGGCAATATCGAAAGTATCACCATATCCGCTGAGCAATGGCACGGACTGCTCGCCCCAATGACAATCTCAGCCAGCAGCAACCCCATTGTCATCGGCAACGGATCAGCAGGAACAACAGCCCTATGGGTCAACGCAGGTTTGGTAGATGGCGTCGCTATCGACCTTCGTGCGACGGTCATATCCGAAAACAGTATCGGCCTGCCATTTTTCGGCACCCAGGGTGATGACCCATTCTTCCAGCTAACCGGTGCAGGTAGCGCCGAACTGAAGTGGGAAATCTTCCAAAGTGGCACCAACCAAAGCGTGTTTGCATTCGGAAACCCAACCTTCACCATTGCTGATGTTGACGGTGTTGGAGGCAATCCCTTCACGCGAGAAACCGTTTCACCGAGTCTCAACGGACTGACAGGTTACGCAACTGAAACAGTCAGCAATGTCCAGATATTTGTGCAAAATGGCCTGGTCGAGGGCAGCGGAACACAGAACCAAAACGGCGAGCTGAGTTCGGCCGTTTCCTTCACTTGGAACAACGTGGCCTCCTGGAACATCACCTATCGTCTGGATCTCAATCAAAGTGGAGTCCAGGCACGTTTCACCCATGACGGCGATGGCGATCTGACATTCGTCAACCCCCTGACAACGCAACTCCTCGGCCTCGACAACGACGGCAACGACTCCACCGCCATAGGAACAGCTTACAATGGCACCTTCATAGAAGGTGGCGCAGCCGTACCCATTGTCGATACCGATGTTTCCATAAATCAACACGCAGCACTGGGTGCAAACCTTGGAAGCGCCACGCTTACATTGACCAATGCCAAGCCAGGCGATGTTCTCACCGTCGGTGCGCTCCCCCCAGGCATCACGGCAAACATCAACACATCGGTCGCCGGCGAAATTACTGTCACGCTTAACGGCAATGCCTCCCTCGCCGACTACCAGACAGCTCTTCAGGCCATCACATTCGAAAACTCATCAAACGACCCTGATACGGCCGACAGAAATATTGACGTTACCGTAACCAACACAACCTTCGGCACCACCAGCGACGTGGCTACCTCGACAATTTCAGTTTTAAGCGTCAACGACGCTCCTTCAGGAACCGATAATACCATTGCAGCAAGCGAAGATACGCCGCATACTTTCACCACTGCAGACTTTGGCTTCTCAGATCCCGACGGGAATGCCTTGCAGTCTGTCATCATATCGACGTTGCCCAACGTCACCGATGGCGTCCTAACGCTAAATGGAACACCTGTGACCGCCGGCGACGAAATCCCCGCAGTGCAGATTCCAAACCTGGTGTTCACGCCCGCCTCAAACCTCAACGGAAACGGGCTGGGCAGTTTCACTTTCCAGGTCAAAGACGACGGCGGCGTCACAAATGGCGGCCAGGATACCGATCAGTCACCAAACACCATCACCTTCAATATTGCGCCCGTCAACGACGCGCCCATCGCCGTCAATGATGGCCCTGTCACCATAACAGCCGGCACACCTGTCAATATCGATGTTCTAAACGGCACCGGTGCCGACAGCGATCCCGATGGTGATCCGCTCTCCATTACCCAGATCATCGACCCGGCTAATCCCGGCACACCGCTTGCGATCTCCGTTGGCAATCCGGTGACGCTGGCATCGGGAACGGTCATTGCGCTTAACGCCAACGGCACGCTTGATGTAACGCCCGTCGGCGCAACGGAGACGGAGACCTTCGACTATGTCATAGATGATGGCAATGGCGGTACCGGCCAGGCAACGGTCTCCCTCGCGCGCGATTACGACGGCGAC
>JAJRZC010000130.1 GCA_024275435.1 Alphaproteobacteria bacterium | reverse complement strand
GTGGGAGTGTTTTGGAAATACTCTGAGCGTCGGATTGGAAATTTTCATAGAGTGGACGCCAGCCCGACAAGCCTAGGGCGTTGGCGCGGGTGTGCTTGAAGTCTTGGCCGGCAAGATGAAGTTTGGCAAGGGCCGCTCCCAGTTGTTCGCAGTGATCTTTTGATGGTCGTCCGACGCAGAATCCATCAAGAAAAGAGACCAATGCCGCGGTACGTTGAGACAGTCGGTTGAGATTGGAGCCTGAGGCATCGCGAAGGGGGGTAGGGCAATTTACCCCGCGCTGGGCGAGGTGCTCCATGAGGCCGAGAAAAAACGGGAGGTCGTCATGGTTCACGCGTTTTTCGTACAAGGTAAGGATGAACTGACCTTTGGTAGTGTGTACGATGTAGTTGGTATTTTCAACGCCTTCCGCAATGCCCTTATAGGAGGTTAGGCTGCCAACGTCATAGCGGCTCAGGAATTCCTCTAATGCGTCATCTGTTACGTGTGTGTAGACCGCCATGGTTCGGCTTTTCTTGGTTTGAGAAGGTGGGGAGACACGGTCGGAAGACCAATGAGTTGCAGCCGAGTCTTGTTGCGTTGAATTATTTCTGATCCTTGATTAGGGTTCGCATTTTTCGGTGATCTTACGCAACTCCGCCGGGATGTTGAAGGCGACGTTTTCCTCTGCTGTGGAAACCGTTTCAACTTGAGTGTTGTATCTTTTCGAGAGCGCTTCAAGCACCTCATCAACAAGGATTTCAGGAGCGGATGCACCTGCGGTGATGCCAATGTTATTTGCGGCTTTGACCATGTCCCAGGGAATATCGACTGCGCGTTGCAGCAAGATAGCCTTGGGGCATCCGGTCCGCTGGGCCACTTCGACAAGGCGCAAAGAGTTTGAACTGTTGGGGGCTCCAACAACAATCATAAGATCCACACTGGACGCGATGGCTTTTACTGCTGCCTGGCGGTTTGTGGTCGCATAACAGATATCTTCTTTCTTGGGGCCAGTGATATCTGGAAAACGTTTGATAAGTGCTTTGACGATGGCTGCGGTGTCGTCGACGGAGAGTGTCGTCTGTGTCACGTAGGCGAGCTTTGAAGGATTCTTCGGGTTATAGGTGGAAGCGTCTTTTTCCGTCTCAATCAGATGAACGGCATTTTTTGGGAGCTGGCCCATGGTGCCGATGACCTCGGGGTGACCAGCGTGGCCAATGAGGAGGATTTCATATCCTTGTTCGTAGTGGCGAACGGCCTCGAAATGGACCTTGAAGACTAGCGGACAGGTGGCATCAAGGATGAACAGATTACGGTGTTTTGCAGCTTTTGGGACTGATTTTGCCACGCCGTGCGCAGAAAATATCACAGGCTGGGTTGTTTTGGGTATTTCGTCGAGGGATTCCACAAAAATGGCACCTTTGCTCCTCAGCGTATCCACCACAAACTTGTTGTGAACAATCTCGTGGCGGACATAGACCGGGGCTCCGTACTTCTCAAGTGCGAGTTCCACTATCTTGATGGCACGGTCGACGCCCGCACAAAATCCTCTCGGAGCGGCCAACAGAACCCTCCTGGAGGGTAAATTGTTGGTCTTAGCGGGGTGAGCCGGCCTGGGAAGGGTGGCTGCCATACGGTTGGCCTTCTGTTGAAAATGGCTTTTTTTAAGCTTCGTGGGTTCGATTGGTTATTCCAGGGTGGAAATGCTGATCTGGAGTGGATTAGCGTGATGCGCTGGGTTTTGCTAGACTTTGAGTCGTTACTTATTGTGTTGAGGTCGTTTTGTGCCTCAATAACGGGGGAATATCGATTGCTGAACTTGCATAGTATGCGGGCTGGAGGAGTATGACGCAAATGGTCAGAAAGACTCTTCGGTTTGCTACTTTAGGGTGTGCCACCCGGGCTATTCTTGTTGGTGCGGCGCTGGTTCCTTTAGGTGGTTGCGGTTTGTCATCTCTTACATCCGGGCTTGGTAGCAGTGTTCTGGGAGGTGCTTCTGGGACATCACAGGCACCGGTGAAAGCTGTAACGGAAGAACAACTGCTCTCCGCTGCAAAGACTGGTGATGCGGGTGGGCCTATGGGGGCGAGCGCTCTTGTAGCTTCGGGCTGCCCGAAAGTGCGTGCCTTGCCACATGAGCGCAATCTCACGGTTTATGAAGAGGGCCGTATTGGTGACGGGCTGGCAATCAAACATCGTGGTGAAATTACAAAAACAGCGCGTGAGTGTTCTGTCGAGAATGGACGGGTTACGGTTAAGTATGGTTTTTCGGGTCGGGTTCTTCTAGGCCCACGTGGTCAGCCAGGAACAGTTACCCTGCCGGTGCAAGTGACGCTGGCAGATGGTAAGCGGGAAAGCGTTGGGAGTGAAGTCCTCAAGGTTAATGTGGATATGAGTTTGGAGAAACCGATCGGTTATTTTTCTGCTGTGCGGACCATCACCTTTGATCTGGCTCAGGGAACACGGGCTGGCGAATATGAGATTTCACTCTCATTCGATCGCAAGGCGCCTGGCTCCGGGTAACCAACGCCAATAGATTATTTCCATCTCTGTCTTGCTTCACTTATCTCATTTGGAGAGATTCCGCCTCCATGTATTTGAGGGGACTTGATTGGTTGGTTGATTTCTTTTTTCGAGATAAAAATAAAAAAGCCCGCCTGCAATCTTATTTTTGCAAGGCGGGCTTTTTTCATAGGAAGTGTTTCAGTTTCACATTTGAGGCGTTGCGGTGAAAAAAAGGGT
>JAJRZC010000129.1 GCA_024275435.1 Alphaproteobacteria bacterium | reverse complement strand
GCCAGGCGGAATTTCTTTTTCGGCTTCACGAAGTCTTCATAGTAGCGCACTGCATAGCCGGCGAGATGATCGAGCATCGGGTGAGTTTGGGGGTCTGTGTCTGGGATATGACGACGGATAAAACCCCAAAGGACATCCTTATCATGAGCGTTTGAGGCTGACACCAAATTGAGAAGAAGTGCAAAGGTGATGGGTATGACTTCGCCAGTTGGTTTACCGTAATGGATGTGCCAAGCGGGGTTGTCGAGTGTCTTTTTGGCGTCCAGATCACCGGTGGCAAAGGCCGCGTTGAACTGGAGGTATTCGTCTACAGCCTTAGGGATCACATCGAAGTAAAGGCGTTTGGCTGTCTTCGGCTTTTGGTACATGAAGAGCGATAGGCTTTCGGGTGGTGCGTAGTTCAACCACTCTTCAATGGTGAGGCCATTGCCTTTTGACTTGGAGATTTTTTCGGCATTCTCATCGAGAAACAATTCGTAGTTGAAGCCTTCTGGTGGGGTGCCACCAATGGCGCGGCAGATTTTCGAGGACAGGTTGACGCTGTCAATGAGGTCCTTGCCGGCCATCTCATAGTCGACACCAAGGGCGGTCCAACGCATGGCCCAATCGGCTTTCCACTGACACTTTACAGCTCCGCCGGTTACCTTGGTTTCTACGGGCTGGTTTGTGTCTGGGTCGATATAAACGATGGTGCCCTTTTCCGGGTGGCGCTCAATCATGGGGACCTGGAGGACTTTTCCCGTGCGCGGGCAGACGGGCAGGAAAGGAGAATAGGTTGCCTGGCGTTCAGCACCAAGGGTTGGCAGAATGATGCTCATTACATCATCGTAGTTTTCCAACATTCGCAGTAACGTCTTGTCCATCACGCCCGATTTATAAGCCTCGGTTGCGGAAAAGAACTCGTACTGGAATCCAAAGCGGTCGAGGAACTTTTTCAGTTGAGCATTGTTGTGAGCGGCGAAGCTTTCTTCTTCGGAGTCGAAAGGATTTGGGATAGCTGAGAGCGGCTTGTCGAGATGCGACTCGAGCATTTCCTGGTTGGGGACATTTGTTGGCACCTTGCGCAGGCCGTCCATGTCATCGGAAAAGCAAATCAGTCTGGTTTTCCAGCGTCCTTGCGTCAAAAATTCGAAGGCGTGGCGTACGAAGGAGGTCCGAGCGACTTCGCCGAAAGTTCCGATGTGAGGCAGGCCAGAGGGGCCGTAACCGGTTTCGAATATGACGGGCGTGTCTTCAGCGACTTTTAATCTGGCAAGACGTTTTTGGAGGCGACGGGCCTCTTCAAAGGGCCAGGCTTTGGACTGGGAAGCTGCTTTAACGATGTCGGGATCTATGTGGCGCGTCATGATTGCCTAAGTGTTTGATGAAAGATGTTGTCATGGTTCTATGGTCCGTATTGGCGCGGCGTCAATGTGCATTCGTGGTCTTCGGGTTACCTAAGCTGTTGAAGAAAATCGGCAATGGTTCTGGCTGCATCAAGAATATTGCTGTTTTGGGTATGACCGGAGCGGACTCGCGGCTTGAGATCGTGGTCGCCGTCGGGAGACCAATGAAGCTTGATTATAGGGGGTAAGCCGAGGGATTTGACCTCCTGGGTGTTTCCCAAGGGGTCCCTTTCGCCTTGGATAATGAGCGTGGGGCAGGTGAGGTTCATCAGGTGTGCTGTGCGGAGATTTTGCGGCTTTTTGGGGGGGTGGAAAGGGTAGCCTAGGCAAACCAGGCCATGAATTTGGTCTTCCAGGAAGCAGTCCTGGGCAATCATGCTGGCGATTCGACCTCCCATGGATTTTCCGCCGATTGCGATTTTTGATCCGGAAGGCATGTCTGAAATCGTGGCTTTTATAGTTTCGAGATATTCCGGGATCAGCTTTTGCGCCTTGGGAGGTGGGCGACGGCTTTTGCCTCGTCGTCGGGCGGCCATGTATGAAAATTCGAAACGTGTGGTTGCAATGCCCTGATCCGCTAGATTTTGGCAGAGGGTTTCCAGGAACGGGCTTGTCATGGGGGCGCCGGCACCGTGAGCCAAAAGCAGCTGCCAGTTTTGGGTAGCTTTTTTTGTGGCCGTTTTATCGAGATTTGGGCTTATGGTCAGCGGGTTGGGCATGGATCGGTTTTTCTTATGATGGGGCGCTGTGCGTTTATTCTTTTTGTCACGTGTCATACACGCAAGTTTGATCCCGGTTCATGATATTTTTTTCTATTGTCGCGCGAATTCTAGTCAACGGATAGGAGATGTCTGTGGAACTTTGGGGTGGTCTGAGCGAAACAGCCCTTCGGCTAAGCGTATTCATCGGTGTATTTTTGGTTATGGCACTGCTTGAACTGGCGATACCAAAACGAGAGCTGACTGCTTCGAAACCGAGAAGATGGATTACCAATCTAGCGCTGGTTGGCGTGGATTCGGTGGCAGTGAGACTGATGGCGCTTGTGGCGAAACCCTTGGTAGGGGTTGGTGCAGCTTTTTATGCGCAGAGCCAGGGCTGGGGTCTTTTTAACATGACCGATTGGTCGATTTGGCTGGAGATCCTAGTTGCGATCATCATTTTGGATTTTCTGATTTGGTTTCAGCATCTCATTTTTCATAAGGTTCCTATATTATGGCGTTTGCATCAGGTTCATCATGCTGATGTGGACATTGATGTGACGACAGGAACGCGGTTTCATCCCATTGAGATTATTGTTTCCATGATGTGGAAGGTGTTGTGGGTGATTGTGCTTGGCATTGACCCGCTCGCCGTGGTGATTTTTGAGGTGATATTAAACGGATGTGCGATGTTTAATCATGCCAACGTTGCGTTGCCTAAGAGGCTCGATCAGATTTTGCGTCTGGTCATTGTGACGCCTGATATGCATCGGGTCCATCATTCCATTATTCGGCGTGAGCACGATTCGAATTACGGATTCAATTTGTCGATTTGGGACCGATTGTTTCGAACATATAATGCTCAACCTGAGGCAGGGCACTTGAAAATGACGATTGGTCTTAAACCTTATCAATCGGATGATCCAACCCGCTTTTTATGGAGTTTGAAGCTTCCTTTTGGCCCTTTGAAGTGACGTCAGCAGCGTTTGCCAAGTCTGTTAAAATTCTTTGACCGTCGTATTTTCGGCTCAGTTGATGGTGGATTGTCTCTTCCATCAGTGTCGATCTTTCAATATCCTTGATCTTGGTCTGGTATGCTGGGCCATAGATTCGTTGGCTTTGAAAGCTGATAGAGTGCGATTTTTTTCATTGCTTCAATAATTGCGCTCTAACTTCTTGTTTTATCGCATGTTTCAGGCGCGACTTCGTGCGCTTTTGATGAGCATGCTCTAGAAAAGGGGCTGGGATGCGACGTTTCCTTTTTCCTACTCATATTGTGCCAGGTGCTTTTTGCTCGCTGGTGACAACACTCGTCTTTGTCCTGGGTTCTGCCGGGCCGGCATTGGCGGGTGGAGCCGTTGTGAAAAACCAATTGGCCCCGACTTTTTCGCTTGGTGCATCGGGCGCCTCCAAAGAGGGAAAACGGGGAAGCGACTCAAAAACGACTTCCAGTGATTCCAAGCCGTCAATTTCAGCTTCAAAATTACGGCTTCCAGCAAAGAAGCTGTTTGGTTATGAGCGGCGAGCGGCCGATATGGAGCCAAGAGCTATCGGAACCTATTCTAGGGGCTGTTTAGCTGGTGGGAAAATGCTTGCTCCAACGGGCAAGTATTGGCAGGCGATGCGGCTTTCACGAAACCGAAATTGGGCGCATCCGAATATGGTTGCGTTGGTTGAAAAGCTAGCGCGTGATGCTCACGATCTTGATGGGTGGAATGGTCTTTTGGTTGGAGACCTGACCCAGCCGCGTGGAGGGCCGATGCTCTCAGGACATAAGAGTCATCAGATTGGGCTCGATGCGGATGTGTGGCTTCGGGAAATGCCTCAAGAAGTGATGTCGCGTAAAAAGCGGGAGACGTTTCAACCTATTTCGATGCTGAAGAATGCACTGTCGGTGGATTATAAACACTTCACCGATAAACATGTGGCGCTGATTCGCAGAGCGGCGTCATACCCGGAAGTTGCACGCGTTGGCGTGAACCCAGCAATTAAGCATGCTTTGTGCAAGGCGGCGGGCGGTGACAAGCCGTGGCTGGCCAAAATTCAAGGTTGGCCCGGGCATCACTACCATATGCATATCCGGTTGAAGTGTCCGCCTGGCAGTAAAGGCTGTCGTGGTCAGGGGCCACCGCGGGGTACGAGCTGTGCGGCGTCAGAAAAATGGTATCGCAATGCCAAGGCATGGGCGGACCTGCCTGCGGCCGAGAAAAAGAGACGAACAGCAAAGGCGAACAAAAACAGAAAGAAGCGCAAACCCAAGCCACCTATTACACTGGCCGGACTGCCTTCAACTTGCGTTACTGTTCTGACAGCACGAAACCGAGATGAGATTGAGGACCCGGTGATTTTGCCGGTTGCAAATCCTTCGAGGGGGCAGGTTCCCAAGGTCCCTCAGCCGACGTTGGCACGGCGTCAGTGAGGTGTTTGCATTGATTTGGTTTCGTGCGTTCAAAAGCGAGTGGTCTGCCTATAGCCCTACCGTTGAAATATGAACCAATTGGACAGCGGCATTTCATTTCACTGTCAGAGCGACGCTTGAAGAAAAACACGAACTAACGTTTTTGTGTGCTGTTATTTTATGTGCTTTCTTTCACGAAACTGTCTCAACGATAATCTTTGCGATCTCATTGGGCCGCTCAAGGGTAGCGAAATGACCGGTATTTTTGAGCGTCACGCTGCGTGCCCCTGGAAGTTCTTTGATGTTGTATTGTCGCTCCTTTTCGCGCGACCAATCCTGGTCTGCGTAAATCAGCGTTACAGGAGCTTTGACCTTACCATAGTGCGCGCGCGCCTTACTCCACGAGCGCCAGCCCCCGAAAGTCTTTCGTTCAATGGTGCGGTAACCGCGCCTGCGTCCCACACGATCGAATTCTTTGAGTAGGTCACGTGGTAGATTTCTGTTGTTAACAAGTCCACCCTTTAAGATCCATCCCAGAAACAGCCGGTTCTCTAGAGCCGCATTGATGGTGCCCAACACAGGGATTTGGAATGTGCCTAGGATGATGTTTGCAAATAAATTTCCGCGTCTGACGCCATCCGCGTAGTGGCGGTCGTAATCGTAAGGGTTGCTTGAAATGACGGCCCTTATGCGATCTGGAATTTCACTTGCCACTGTGAGCCCAAGAACACCACCAATGGATTCACCCATTAGCGTGACATGCCGTAGGTCGAGCTTTTCAATAAATGAGATAATGGCGGCTCTGAAATAGGGTTCGTCATAGGCCGCCTTGGTGTCGATGGAAGAGTATCCGTGGCCTGGCAAATCCACGGCGTAAACCGTGAAGTTCTGCGCGAGAGTAGGGATCAAATTGCGAAAATACTCCAGTTGTGTGCGGATGGTGTGCATCAGAACAAGGGGTTTACCGCTTCCCGTTTGGCTGTAGCGAAGATGTTGGCCATTTGCGAGTTCAACTGTGTGGATGCCTTCTGTATTGATGCGATCTAGCATATCAGTCTCCTTATGGGTTCCAGGTCTTTTCGACCGATTGTATTTGTAACTACAAATAAATGGAAAAAACTGCCTCGTTAGGTCACAGTTGAATTACGTAGCGCATCGGATGTCTTTATGAGAATCGTGGAGGCGTCTTTTCCTAATAGTTTTGAAGTCTTCGCTTGTGCCTTGCGCCAGGCTGGAGCTATCCGCTCTATGAGTTTGCGCCCCTTTGCCGTCAAGCGTACCGGATTTGTGCGCCCGTCCGTTCCCTCCAAAACTTCCTCAACCCAACCGTTGCGTTGCATAACTTTCAAGTTTCGCGTTAATGTGGATGGGTCGAGACCGATAGTTTCGCCGATATCGATACGGCGCACGGGGCCTCTTTTGCCGATAACGATCAATAGGTTTAGTTGGCTTACCTTTAGTCCGAACGGTCGTAGTTCCTCATCATAGACATTGGTTAGTGCCCTGTTGAGGGTTCGGACCCGGCGTATGAGACATTTCGAGGCGATCTCGTCAATAATACTTTTCGCAGCCAATTTGCACCTCCAATCACAGACGGCATTATATATTTGCATGTGCAAATAAAAATGTCCAACTATGTTTTTTCAAACTTATACCGCAGGTTTTATTTCTTATAAGTGGGCACGCAGGAATGTATGGTTCTTGAGGGTGTTGTTTATTGAGGGAACAAAGGCGTTTAGCCATCATCCTTTCTAAGATAAGTCTGAGCGGTTGCAGGGGGCGTGAAGGGTCAATTTTTTTCATAGACCACTATCCCGCAGATGGCTTTGCAAAAGAGTTGATTAGAAAAGCAACCTATACGGGCAAATAACTTCGATAGGGAAGAACTTTGCGTGCTTTTCAAGTACCATCTCCTCTCTCAAATGCTCAACATTACAGCTACTGGAAGTCGCATATGTTCGACTCTAGTGGCACTATTCCTGCTTCACCCTATTGCCTTGGTTGCCAATTCAACGAGGGAAGTTTCTATGTTGTTTACACGTCGGGACTTTGTATCCGTCGGCCTTGGTGGCGCGGTGGCACTCGGCATTGATGCCTTAACACCTGCTTGGGCAAGGACGAGTATACGCCGAACCGCATTACATTCGGGGCGGACCGCATCCGGCGCATTTAACCTGAGTATCGGTTCTCAGACCGTGTTGATTAACGATCGCTCAAGTGACGCCACGACGATCAATGACATGCTTCCTGGGCCGTTGCTGCGGTTTCAAGAAGGTGAGACGGTGACTCTCAATGTGACGAACTATCTCGACGAGGATTCGTCTATTCATTGGCACGGTCTGATTCTTCCTCCGGGTATGGATGGGGTTCCCAAAGTTAGTTTTCCAGGTATTTCTCCGGGCGAAACATTCACGTATCAATATCAAGTCAAGCAAAGCGGTACGTATTGGTATCACAGCCATTCCGGATTTCAGGAACAGACCGGTGTATTCGGTCCTATTATAATCGATCCTGCCGGTCATGAGCCTATTGGATATGACCGAGAATATGTCGTGATGCTGTCAGACTGGTTGTTTGAGGATCCGCACCGTGTCTACGCAAAACTAAAAAGCCGGTCATCCTATTTTAATTTTCAAAAAAGAACTGTTGGTGACTTCTTCAATGATGTTGCGAAGAATGGCTTTCGCGCAACCGTTGACGACCGGTTGATGTGGGGAAGGATGCGAATGGATCCAACCGACATTGCTGATGTAACCGGGGCCGCTTTCACGTATCTGATGAATGGAGCGCCGTCTGCAACAAATTGGACTGGATTATTTCGGCCCGGCGAACGTGTGCGCCTGCGTTTTATCAATGCTGCCGCAGCGACTTATTTTGATGTCCGGATTCCGGGCTTGAAGATGACGGTGGTGCAGGCGGATGGTCAAAATGTGCAGCCTGTGCGGGTAGATGAGTTCCGTATAGCTGTCGCTGAAACCTACGATGTTATCGTGGAGCCTGATGATGGAGCTTACACTATTTTCGCTGAAACCACAGATCGTAGCGGCTATGTTCGCGGAACGCTTGCTTCCCGCCCCGGCATGAGTGCCCCTATTCCTGAACGCCGGAAACGTCCGCTGCGCACGATGTCGGATATGGGCATGATGCAGATGGGGACGGGTATGGGAGATGAAGCCATGTCGGGTATGGGCGGTGAAATGGGAATGCCAGGCATGTCCGGAATGTCGATGGCCGGAAACAAGAAGAAATTTTATAAGCATGGGCCTGATAGGCATGGTCGTCTCGGATCGGCGATGATCGTTGAAAATGCACGCAGTCGAACTGGCGAACCCGGTGCGGGACTGGAAAATGCCGGTCATCGTGTGCTGGTTTATGATGATCTGAAAAGTCCGCAACCCGGTTATGACAGGCGCAAGCCAAGCCGAGAGATTGAGCTTCATCTTACCGGAATAATGGACCGCTACATTTGGTCATTCGACGGCAAAAAGTTCTCTGAAGCGGATGGTCCAATTCATTTTGAATATGGTGAAAGACTGCGTTTGGTATTGTGGAATGATACCATGATGTCCCATCCTATTCACCTCCACGGTATGTGGATGGAACTCGATAATGGTGCTGGTCCATATAAGCCGCGCAAACATACCGTAAATGTCAAACCGGGAGAGCGTCTTGCTGTGGAAATAACGGCGGATGCACCTGGAAATTGGGCGTTTCACTGTCACATTCTTTACCACATGGAAGCAGGCATGTTCCGTGTTGTTTCGGTGTCAACTTCCGTTCCCGGGGATTTCAAATGAGCATGTACTCTTTACATCGCCTGATGCTTGTTCTTGGATTTGCCTCGTGTATGTTTCTTGCCAATCCATCCGCCTTGTCAGCACAGGTCAATGACAATCAGATCTTTTCGCAAATTATTATCGACCAATTCGAATATCGACCAAACGAGGGACAGGAAGCTTTGCGTTGGGATGCGCAGGGCTGGATTGGTTATGACTTCGATAAGATTTGGATCAAGACCGAAGGTCAACGCAAGATCTCCAATGGATCTGACGGAGAGGCGGAGCTGCAAGTCCTCTACAGCCGAGCCATTTGGCCATTCTGGGATGTGCAAGCTGGCTGGAGATACGATGAACTCTATAAAAACGGTTCTGATCTGTCTCGTTCGTTCGGTGTGCTTAGCTTACAGGGCTTAGCACCCTATTGGTTTGAGACCGAAGCAGCTTTGTTTTTAAGTGACGATGGTGATTTGTCAGCACGATTGACGGCGAGTTACGAACTTCTATTCACACAGCGGCTGATTTTGCAGCCGCGACTCGAAGTGAATGCAGCAGCCAGCTCAGTTGCTGAGTTTGAAGTAGGAAAAGGCATAAATGATATCGGCCTAGGTTTGCGGCTGCGATATGAAATTTGGAGAGAATTTGCTCCGTATGTTGGTGTTGAGTGGACTGAAAAAGTCGGCGAAACAGCCGATCTTGCTCGACAAGACGGTGAGGACACAAGCGTATTTTCGTTCGTAACCGGTGTGCGGCTCTATTTCTAAACCATGGTGTTTTGTTAGGGTCTTGGGTCTTCGGTTAATGGGGTTTGTGGTCCGTCCTCTTTTTAAACACCGGTGCCAATGGGGCAGGTTACTCCGATGCCCGATAGTCCGCAGTAACCAGCGGGGTTCTTTTCTAAATATTGCTGGTGGTACTCTTCTGCGAAATAGAAGGTCGGGGCGTCAATGATTTCAGTTGTAATGTGGCCCAGGCCTTTCGTTCGCAAGGCTTCTTGATAGGCTTGGCGTGATTTTTCGGCGGCTGCTTTTTGGGCATCGCTGGTGGTATAAATTCCAGAGCGATATTGTGTTCCTTTGTCGTTGCCTTGGCGCATGCCCTGGGTGGGGTCGTGGTTTTCCCAAAATGTCTTGAGAAGACTTTCGTAGGAAATCAGTTGCGGGTCGAAAACGATCTGGACAACCTCGTTGTGACCTGTGAGCCCGGTGCAGAGTTCCTCATAGGTGGGATTTGGGGTCAACCCAGCTGTGTAACCGACGGCGGTGGTGTGTATGCCTTTACCAAGTTGCCAAAACAGCCGTTCGGCCCCCCAGAAGCAACCAAGTCCGAAGATCGCTATTTCCATGTTTGAGGGGTGCGGACCTTTGAGGGAATTTCCGGTAATGGCATGGAATCGGGCGGTTTGGATGGGATTTGAACGGCCGGGCAAGGCATTTTGGGGCGTGGGCATGGTTGTTTTTTTCGAGGAAAACAGCATCATTGGGTTCCTAGGTTATTTTGGTCTCGATTTGGATCCGATGGAGACATACTATCGCGGTATGGACTTGATGAAGGCCCCGGCGTGCTCACGATTTCGCGAGCCGGGTAAGATGGTTTATGATTGACGCTGCGTTTGCAGTTGATTGGCGTTTTTCGAGGGATATTTACGATGGCTGGAGCGGAAGAGAAAACGCAGTACAGGGCGGGTACCGGACGGCGTTTGGTGTTTGCATTTGTGTTTTTATTATTACTGCCATTTTATATCAGCCTTGGACCCATGCTGTTTTGGCGGATTAGCCAAGGTCACTGGCTCGGCACTTTCGGTCTGTTGATTATAGCTGTGCTGTTTAGCATCTTGATGTTCCTCATTTTGATTGAGTTAATATTCTCGATCCGTTCCGAAGTGCGATTTGGTGAGAAGACAGTGGAGCTGACTTTGCCTTCCGGGCGTGGAGCTACGCCGATGCTTCGTTACGCGAAACAAGTGGTACCATTTGCCGATGTGGACAGCGTTGAGATTCGTCGTGAGGTTTATCGCAACCGGCTTGCACCTGTAACCATGAAGGGCGCGCGGGTGAAAATGAAGGATGGCCGGTTTATAAAGCTTGGTTATGTCAATGAGGCCAATGTTGACGCTTGCATGCCATATCCGGAAATTGGAGAGCAAATTGCTGCTCGGGCACGGGTACCGCTCGTTGATAGTGGCTATGTGCTGCGCTCGGCGCGCGATAAAATTTTTGGCCGGCGTGCTGAGGGGGAAGCACTGGATCCGATTGAGGAGAATGAGGTTGCCAAGATCAACCGAAAGCATCAAAATTTCATGATCGGTCTTGTGGGGGCTCTGGTGCTGCTTGTAGGACTGGGGATGGCGAGCGACCGTGACAGGCGCATAGATGTGGGAAGCTTGTTTGAACTGCTTCCAAGTCAGGAAACACCTGAGTGAGAATTGTGTTTGGGCGGTTTCAGCCTATCGGCCTTGATTTTTTAGTTTACGTAAATATTCAAGGTATTGCGGTGACGGCCCAGATAAGCTGCCAGTAGGCCAAGGGCAGTAAAAATAAAGAAGGTGGGCAGGTTTAAAACCATTATTTGGAGTAACTGCCATGCCCACTGGCCGGTGGAGTTTGTCACTGTTTTTTCGGTGGCAGCCAGCGACAGCGGTGAGATGTCCTTCCAGTGTTCAGCAACAGTTGTTATGGATGGCGGTGTACCGTGGTCCATAAAGGGTGTCAGGTCGGCGACCAGTGCGATGACTGCCACGATGAAGAGTATGAATGCCACAAAGCGCATGGAGGGTCTGGCGAGCGCTAAGATGACACGGAAGATGGTACGGACAATCCACCAAAGGGCGCGCGCTGTCAGAATGGCGAATTTCAATATGGCGCCTAAGGTACTTTTCAGTGTGTGAAAAAGGCTCGAAAACACGATTTGAGGTACTCTTTGTTGGGAATGAGAAGAGTTTTCATCTCTTTTTGACCTAGCCTTTCGATCTGTGGAAGGCAAGGTGTGGAAATGCTGATTTTACCGTATAAAATCGTTGCGATTCTATGGCTTCTGGCCTGAAGATTTTATGGTGGGACATAATATCATGACGAGGCGGTTGCGTGTGGCTGCGAGTTGGCTATAGTGCGCCGCTCCATAGATTATGGAACGGAGAGGTGGCCGAGTGGCTGAAGGCGCACGCTTGGAAAGCGTGTAGGCGGGCAACCGTCTCGAGGGTTCGAATCCCTCCCCCTCCGCCATTTTTTATTTTCAGGTAGCCGCCCATACCATCCCAGTGTGGCTTCGGGGGTGAGCCCCGCTCGTTTTCCTTTGCTATTTATTGCTTTCAGATCGGCACTTTCCTGTTTTTTTCTCAGTTGCTGTTTTTTTAGGTTCGGGCCTCGTTGATCGTGTTCCGTATTATTTTATTGACATACAACAATAAATCTAGCTTTTGCTGCCCTGTTGGCAGCTTAATTCAAAAGCTGTCCAAATGTCGTGGGGGAAAGTTTACTTTGAGTTGTCCTTGGATTTATTGCGTTGTTTTATGACTTCTATTACGGCGGCTCTTTTCGGTTTAAGAGTTACCCGGTACGTCGCTTCTTTGCACTTAAGCACCCAAACCCGCGAGTTGGGTGAAGACAATTTTTTCTGCTTCTCGGCTGATTGTGGTTCATCGCACCGGTGGCCTTGCTTTATAATTTGTACGGCTAGAATTTGGGCCGTGGCTTTGTTGTTCTGGGCATTAGCCTCGACGCTGATAAGCGATGCCAAGAAAAGGATAGAGACTGGAAGTAGGGTTGACACTGATGTTTTTTGCATCGGATTTCCTTTCCACGCTTCGGTATCCTTGGTCGCGTTGTTATCAAATTATGGTAGCCCGCTTTGGTGGTTCTATCTAGAACAACTTTCTTGGTCATCTCGGGTGGCTGGGTGATGTGAAATGGCTTTTGTTATTGTCGTTTGATGTTTTGTTTCGTTTTCCAATAACCTTATATGCTGTGGCGCCAAGATAAACTGCCTCTATGTGTTTCCGTTTACTCGTTCTTACTGGGCAGGAACTTCCTTTGCTTCGTCTTCGTTTTGTGGAATTTGCTGTATCAGAGGTGTCGGTACGAACCATTTGTAAAGAGCCGGGATGACGAGAAGTGTCAGGATGGTTGAACTGACGAGGCCACCAACAACCACGGTGGCTAGCGGCGCCTGGACCTCGCTTCCTGCACCGGTCGCATAAAGCAGTGGGATAAGTCCGAGAGCTGTTGTTAGTGCGGTCATGAGAACGGGACGAAGACGCATGCTGGCACCTTCCATGCTCGCGTCGTCGACCGATTTTCCTTCTTCCGTCAACCAATTCAAATACGTGACCAGCACCATTCCGTTTTCAAGAGCGATGCCAAACAATGCTATGAAACCAACTGATGCTGGAACCGAGAGGTTCAGACCCGATAGCCACAGTGCGACGACCCCGCCGACCAAGGCCAAGGGGATGTTGAGCATAATGAGAAGAGAACTTTTGAGCGAACCAAAGTTCATGAACAGCAGAAGGAAGACTAGGCCGAGGGTTATTGGTACAACGACCGCGAGACGCTTGTTGGCTTCTTGCTGCAATTCAAACTGGCCGCCCCATTCGATAAAGTAACCAGGGGGCAGAGTTACTTTTTCCGCGATCAGTTTTTGTCCATCGGCCACGAACGAGCCAATGTCCCTGCCGCGTACGTTGGCCTGAATTGTAATAAAGCGTTGGTTTTTTTCTCGTGTGATTTGACGGGGTCCAACGATTTCTTCGATCTTGGCAACCTGCTGCAAAGGTATTAGAACCCCGGCCGGTGTGCGGATGACAAGTTCCTTAATGGCCTCTGGTGTGAGCCGGTCTTCCAACTGGTAGCGAACCAGCAAATCAAAACGTTTGATGCCCTCAAAAATCTGCCCGGCTGTTTCGCCTCCGATTGCTGTTCGTATGACGGATTGAACCTGGTCGATATTCAGGCCGTAGCGGGAGATGGCTTCTCTGTCGATAATGATGCGCAATTGTGGAGAACCGGAAACCTGATCTTTTTGAACATCTGCTGCACCTTTGATGGTGCGAACCACACGTTCAATCTGTGCAGCGGTATTATTTAAGACATCTTGATCGGGTCCAAATACCTTGACCGCAAGCTCCGCCTTTGTTCCTGTGAGCAGTTCATCAATGGTGGCGGCGATGGGCTGGGTGAAATTGAACTGCGCTCCTGGAAAATCCTCGAAGGCTTCGCTCATTGCAGCTTGAAGTTCTTCTGGGGTTCTTTTTGTCAGCCATTCGCTTTGAGGCTTTAGCCCGACAAATGCTTCTGCGTTGTTGACCGGGTCAGCATGAGCGCCAACTTCTCCACGGCCGACGCGAGAGACAACGCGTTCCACTTCAGGGAAGCGATTCAAGAGACGCCGCTCGAATCGCAAGACAACGTCGCGGGCTTCTTCCAAGGCGATGGAAGGCGCCATGGTAACGCGGATTAAAAGGTCGCCTTCATTCAGGCGGGGAACGAATTCTGATCCAAGTTTGGGAAAAATAAATACGCCGAGTGCGAGGATTCCAACGGCAAGCAGGACAGCGAGAAACCTGAACCGAATGAAAACGCCAAGGATCGGTTTGTAGGCCCATAGCATCCCGTCGACGACGCGGTCGGAGAAATTGCGCTTGGGTTTCTCGCCAGCAGCCAAGGCTGGCGCGCGCTTCATCAGCATCTCTGATAGAACAGGGGCAATCAGAATGGCATAGATAAGAGAGCCAAACATTGCCAGTGACACCGTGAACGCCAAGGGCCGGAAAGTCTTCCCTTCGACACCTTGGAGTGTGAACAGGGGCAGGAAGACAACAATAATAATGAGGATTGCAAAGCCAATGGGCCGGATAACCTCGGCGCAAGCGCGGGCTACGATTTGGTGCTTTGATAGCGCGCGGTGATCTCCACGCATGTATCGGTCGACATTTTCAACAACAACGATGGCGCCGTCGACCATCATGCCGATGGCAATGGCAATGCCACCAAGTGACATGAGGTTTGCCGATAGACCTACGGCCTGCATTAAAATAAATGACACGGCGATGGAAAACGGTAGGGCGAACGCTACTATCAAGCTTGGGCGAAGACCCCCCATAAATGCCAGAAGAACAATGATGACCAGACCGACACCCTGGATCAGAGCCTGGTTAACCGTGGCGACGCTGCGTTTGACCAGTTTCGACTGGTCGTAATAGGGAACAACGCGCACCCCTTCCGGTAATGCTGCATTGATTTTTTCCAGGCGCTTCTTGACCTGGGCAATGACCTTGTTGGTGTTGGTGCCAATGAGTTTGAGAACAAGGGCTGCGACGACCTCTCCCTTGCCATTGGAAGTGGCAAGTCCTTGGCGTACCTCGCCGCCAATGCCAACGGATGCCACGTCTAGGACTTTTATGGGTACGCCGTCTTCGACCTTCAAGACGACGTTCTCGATGTCTTTTATATTGTGCGCCAAGCCAACGGAGCGCACGACAAATTGTTCTGAGTTCTTGACGATATACTGCGCACCAACATTTCCGTTGTTGACTTTTACGGCCTCGACAACGTCACCAACGCTCAGGCCATAACGTAACAGGGCTTGTGGATCGACCCGAACCTGGAATTGTTTAACTTCTCCGCCCAGTGACAGGACCTCTGTGACACCGGGAACCGTCTGTAAGTTGAACTTGATCACCCAGTCCTGGATTTCACGCATTTCCTCGAGTGAGCGTTTGCCTGATTTATCCTCGACATAATAAAATAGAACGAGACCTAGGCCGGTGGTGATCGGCCCCATGGCGGGATCACCAAAGCCTTCAGGGATTTCACCACGAGCAAGCTGCAAACGTTCGCCGACAAGCTGTCGGGCAAAGTAGATATCCGTTCCATCCTCAAAGTAGACATTGACGACAGACAACCCGAAGTTTGAAATGGATCTGATTTTCTTCAAGTTGGGGATGCCGTTCATCGCCACTTCAACCGGGTAGGTGACGTAACGCTCAACCTCCTCAGGCGCCAAGCCTTCGGTTTCGGTGAAAATCTGAACAAGTGTTGGAGAGACGTCTGGAAATGCGTCAACGGGAAGGTCGTTGTAGCTCTTGTATCCGGCGGCCATGACGCCAAGCGCAAGCACGACAATCAAGAGTCTTTGGCGCAGCAGTCCTTCAAGAAATGTGTGCATTCGTTATTCTCGTGCTAATGATTGTGGCCGTCGCCGAAGTTGGCCTTGGACATTTGGGATTTGATGACAAACGCGCCCTTGACGATCACGGTTTCTCCGGCCTTTAGGCCCGAGACGACTTCGGCATAGCGGCTATCTTGCTGTCCGAGTTTTACCGGGCGTGGTTCGATCTTGGCGCCTTCAGAGACGAACACGACTTGTTTTCCGTCCTGATTTTGCAGCGCGCTTTTTGGTATCCGGACACGTGCATCCTTTTTCGATATGGATATTTCAGCTTTTACGAACAGGCCTGGTTGCAGTTGAACTTTGCTGTTGTCCAGAATGACGCGAGCGGTTGCCGTTCGCGTGCTTTCCGACAAGTTCGGTGAGACAAATGCAATGGTGCCTGGAACTTCCAGGCCACTATCGGTTTTAACCAGAACCGTTTGTCCGGCGCGCACATATGGAAGGTCGCGCGGATAGATGCTGATATCGACCCATATTGAAGAAAGATTAGCTATGGTGAATGCTTTTTGGTTGGTTTGGACGGATTCACCACGAACAAGATGACGCTCGATGACGATACCAGCGAGAGGTGCGCGCATTGAATATCTAGTGAGGCTGGCGTCTGGTGAATTTACGAACTTCTTGATGGCCTTTTCGTCAAAGCCAAGTGCGTGTAGTTTTTGTTCAGCGGTTCGAACGGAGATCATCGCTTCGGCAAGCTTTGTCTTTGATGCCGAATAGGCTTTGGC
>JAJRZC010000128.1 GCA_024275435.1 Alphaproteobacteria bacterium | reverse complement strand
CCCTGGCTGGGGCTTCCTATGACTGGTTTCTCAGTGTCGCGAATTTGAGAATGGTTCCGGAAGAAGTGTGGCGTGGAGCGAAAATTGGTGCTGCCAATTTTCATGATGGTCCTTTGCCCCGGTATGCGGGTCTAAACACTCCGGCTTGGGCTATTCTTGAGGGAGAGACGACTTACGGTGTGACGTGGCATGCCTTATCCGATGGCGTGGATGAGGGCGATATCTATACTCAGAAGTTTTTTGATGTCAGTGAAAAAGATACGTCCTTGACGCTCAATACTAAATGCTTCGAGGCTGGTATTGATACGTTCCTTGATCTGCTTGTAATGATCGAAAACAAGACTATTTCTGGAAAGTCTCAAGACCTGTCTTCACGCACCTACTTTTCCAAAGATGCGCGGCCAGATCTGGCGGCAACGATTGATTTTTCAAAGTCAAGTGAGGATATCGACCGACTTTATCGTGCGCTTAGTTTTGGCGAGGGGTATGCCAACCCGTTGTGTTTGCCCAAGGTCTGGGTGAAGGGGCAGGCTTATAATGTTCGTAAGCTGGCAATGGAAACAGCAGAGACGACAACTCGTCCAGGCACTGTCATGGTGGTTGATGATGAGGGTGCATTGGTTGCAACTGCTGATGGCGCTGTGCGGATTGCCGGGCTTAGCGATGAGGCCGGTGGTGTTGTGGCTGTTGAAACGGTTTTCAGCGAAGGAGATGTGCTTAAAGCGCTAACTGAGCCAGAGGCTGAACAATTACGCGCGCTGATGGGTGAGATTGTTGCGCATGAGTCTTATTTTCAAGAAAAGCTACGAGACATTCAGGATGTGGAGCTATATGGCCTGAAGCCTGTAACTGCCAGCGCTAAGCCTAACTGGGTTGTTATGCCGGTGTCATTGCCAAGCGGTCTGGAGGGTGAGCGCGCTGTAGCTGCGGTGCTGGCATATATCGCCCGTGTGACATCTCAAGACAAGTTTGGTGTTGCTTTTGTTGATGATCGTCTGGCAGCACAAGTTCAAGGATTACCTGGATACATTGGATCGAGTGTTCCTTTGCTGGTTTCTCTTGAAGATGATTTAAGTGTTGAGGGTCTTGTAAGGCATGTTGAGCGGGAACTAGAAGAGTTGCGCCGCCGACGGGCCTATTGTGGTGACCTCATTAGCCGTACCCCAAAACTTTCAGGGGGTACTTCCAATGTCGCCATCAGGCTTACTGAGGATCCATCCCTGGTGGAAGGGGTTGACGGGACTGCTTTAACTTTTGTTGTTCCATGCAAGGGGCAGGCGGCCAAGATTATTGTTGATCAAAAGCGACTCTCGAAGGAAGAAGTGACAGCTATTGTGGGACGGCTTGAAAACGCACTTGAGGCGTTTTCTTCTGATGGTGGTCTTCGGGTTTTTGAGCTTTCGCTTATGTCTCAAGAGTTGGAGACCAAGACTCTTCATGGGCGAAACGACACCAAGTTGGATTATGATCGTGACGCTTTGATTCATGAACTGATCGAAGCGCAAGTGGATAAAACGCCTGAGGCAACGGCACTTGTTTGCGAGGGGCGCTCGCTTACCTACAGGGAACTTGATGAGCGCGCAAATGCTGTGGCCCATGAACTGATTTCGCTGGGTGTTGTTGCTGATAAACTTGTTGGTCTTTATGTGCGCCGCTCCTGTGATCTGGTGGTGGGTGCCCTGGCGATCATGAAAGCGGGTGGTGCTTATGTTCCACTTGATCCGGCCTACCCAACAGAGCGTATCGCGATGATGATCGAGGATGGTGATCTTGATCTCGTTGTTACGGAAACTGCTCTTGAGGAGCACGTGCCGTCTTCCCAGGTGAGGCGTATTACCATTGAAGCTGCTGTTGCTGCTTCTGGCACCCGTTCTGTGGATCGTCCTCAAACGGATGTGAAATCAAATCATCTTGCCTATGTTATTTATACGTCCGGTTCTACGGGGCGCCCGAAAGGTGTCATGGTGGAGCATCGCAACGTTGCCAATTTCTTTGCTGGTATGGATGAGCGAATTTCGCGCTCTGATGATGGTCAGCCTGTCTGGTTGGCGGTGACGAGCCTGTCGTTTGACATATCTGTTCTAGAATTGTTTTGGACTTTAGCCCGTGGTTTCAAGGTTATCGTTCACACGGACGACAAAGGTGAGATGGCGAACTTAGGTTTTCGCCCCCGTGCGGCGCGGGTGCCAGGCGGCATGGATTACAGTCTTTTTCACTGGGGAAATGATGACGGTCCGGGGCCTCGTAAATACAGGCTTTTGCTTGATAGCGCACGGTTTGCAGATGCGCATGGCTTTCGAGCGGTTTGGACTCCGGAGCGTCATTTTCATGCATTTGGCGGGCCTTACCCTAACCCATCTGTGACAGGGGCGGCGGTTGCTGCTGTTACACAGAATCTCGACATCAGAGCAGGCAGTTGTGTGCTGCCGTTGCACCATCCCGCCCGTGTCGCCGAGGAATGGGCGATTATTGACAATATCAGCAATGGCAGGGTGGGCCTTGGGATTGCTTCGGGTTGGATGCCGGAGGATTTTCTGCTTCGGCCTGAGAACGCTCCGCCAAACAACAAGCCTAGTATGCTTCGTGATATGGAAGTCTTGCGGAAACTGTGGCGGGGTGACAAGGTTCAGTTTGAAGCGCCGGGTGGAAAGCTTGTCGATGTAACGACACTTCCTCGCCCGGTGAGCAAAGAACTTCCCATTTGGCTGACCACGGCCGGCAATCCAGAGACCTACCGGGAAGCAGCGCGTCACGGGGTGAATGTTTTAACGCATCTTCTCGGTCAGTCCATTGATGAGGTCGCTGAGAAGATCAAGATCTATCGTGAAACTCTTGTTGAGTGCGGTCGAGATCCTGATCAGTACACCGTGACGCTGATGTTGCATACGTTACTTGGTAAAGATCGTGAGGAAGTCCGTCAGGTGGCGCGTCTGCCGATGATCAACTATTTACGTAGTGCTGCGGGACTTATCAAACAGTATGCCTGGACTTTTCCTGCTTTCAAAAAACCCAAAGGCGTGAAGCAACCTTTTGAGCTTGATCTGGGTGACCTGAAAGAAGATGAGCTAGACGCTATTCTTGAGTTTGCTTTCTTGCGGTATTTTGATGATAGCGGGCTGTTCGGTACTGTGGAAGATGCTGTGGAGCGGACCAAGCAGCTTGCTGAAATTGGTGTGGATGAGATTGCTTGCCTTATTGATTTTGGAGTGGAAACGGATGTTGTCCTGTCTTCGCTGGAACCTTTGGCGGACGTGGTTGCTGCTATCAATCCCAAGCAGGACGTCGTTGCTACAGACGAGACCTATTCCATAGCTGATTTGATTTCTCGCCATGGGGTGACACATATTCAATGCACGCCATCCATGGCTAACATGATGCTGCTTCGTGATGAGGACCGTAGTGCACTTAAAGATGTGAAACATCTGTTCATTGGCGGTGAAGCATTGCAAGGCAGGCTGGTGAAGGCGTTAAGGAAGGTCACAACTGCGTCCATTGAGAATATGTACGGACCGACCGAGACGACCATTTGGTCTTCCACCGGGACAGCTCATGAAATTGATGGGAATGTGCCGATCGGGACGCCCGTAGCGAATACGCAACTTTATATTCTGGATAAAAGGTTGCAGCCAGTTCCACAGGGGCTTCCTGGGGAATTGTTTATCGGTGGAGAGGGTGTGGCGCGGGGCTATCACAATGAAGATGCGCTTACAGCTGAGCGGTTTCTCGTAAACCCGTTTCATTCAGGTGGACGTATATACCGGACGGGAGATCTGGTTCGCCAAGGACAGAACGGTTCTTTAGAGTTTCTCGGCCGGGTTGATCATCAAGTAAAACTGCGCGGTTATCGTATTGAGCTTGGTGAAATCGAATCTTGCATTGGAAAACACCCCAAGGTTGCCGAAGCGGTTGTGATGGTGCGCGAAGATAAACCAAATGACGCGCGCATTGTGGCCTACCTTCGATTCGAAAATGAAGCTGTTTCGGATGAAGAGTTGCGTTCTCTTCTCAGCAAGACACTGCCAGAGTTTATGGTGCCGTCTCATTTCGCTGTGCTTGATAAGTTTCCACTGACGCCCAATGCGAAAGTGGACCGTAAAGCGTTGCCGAAGCCTGAAGATATTGTGCGCGTAGCACCTGCAATAGAGTTTGTGGCACCTGATAGCGATGTGGAAAAGCTGATAGCTGAAGCCTTCAAGAAGGTGCTGGGTGTCGATCGGGTGGGGCTCAACGACAACTTCTTTACGCTGGGGGGGCATTCGCTTTTAGCTGTCCAGTTGCACCGGGATTTGAAAAAGAATTTGGCGGCAGGGTTGACCATTACCGATATCTATCAATTCCCTACGGTAGCAGGTTTATCCAGCCATATTCGAGATCGTGATCAGGCTGGTAAGAAACTCGACAAGGTGGCGGATAGAGCAGCGGCCCGCAGGAAGGCGCTTTCAGGTCGTCGGGCCACGACATCGCGTGTTCGGGAGCGGTCGTGAGGTTGTTTTCTGGGCTACTTGACGAGCGCGTTTTCGTTGAGGAAGCGCGCATAAGTGACGTGCACGGGGAACTGTTTCCTGAGGAAGAGAAGTTTGTTGCGCAGGCTGTTGCCGGCAGGCGAAGGGAGTTTGCTGCGGGGCGGACTTGTGCGCGCCGGGCCATGGCGCGACTTGGGTTTCCTGCTATGGCGCTGGTGCAGCGATCTGACCGGGTACCTGATTGGCCGGCACCTCTTGTTGGCAGCATAACCCATGATGATACGTTTTGTGCCAGCGCTGTTGCGCGTCGTCGCGATGGTATTTCTTCGATCGGTATTGATATTGAACCCATGGAGCCATTGCCTGGCGAACTGTGGGAAACTGTCTTGCTGAGCTCAGAGCTTTTCTGGATAGAGCAACAAGACAGCCGCGAGCGAGGTATTCTGGCACGGGCTGTTTTCAGTGCGAAAGAGAGTGTCTTTAAGTGTCAGTTTGGTGTGACGCACAAGATGCTCGAGTTTGAAGATGTGGAAATTGCATTGGATCTCGCCTGCGGGGTGTTTGCGGCAAAGCTTACTTGCGAGGTGGAGCCGTTTCAGGAGATGGATAGGTTTGAGGGCCGTATTCGTCTGGCACATGGTGCGATTGCCAGTGCGGTGGTGATCTCAGACAGGTGATCTTGAATGTCGCCTAATTTGGCAGATGCTTGGCGCTTATTGGCGCTGGTGTGGCATGAGCCCCTTGCGCGGTCCAATCAAGGTAAGTTCAGCTAAAACAAGTGCGCAACGTGCGTATCGGCCTGTCAGGCGCAGAGGGTTTGTTCCCAGCCGCCACAGCCATTCAAGACCATTGTCGCGCATGACATCGGGGGCGCGAACCTGCGCACCGGCGAGGAAATCCAACGCGGCGCCGATACAGATAAACCCGACGTTGACGCCTTTCTCGACGGCGCGGGCGGCAAATATTTCTTGCTTTGGAGCGCCAAGAGCAACGAAGCACAAGCGGGCTCCAGAGGCTTTTATGCGCTCCAGTGCTGCGTCGGCTGCTGGTCCTTGCGGATCGAAGTCTCGCTCAGGGGAATGGGTCCCGGCGATGTCCAATTTAAAATCTGTGCGTTGCGCAAGTTCAAGGCCGGCGCGCGCCAACACGTCATTGGTTGTTCCAAAGAGGAAGATGGGAACGTTTTCACGGGCTGCAGCATCAGCCAGAGGCACCATGAGATCGGCGCCGGTTGTTCTTTCAATATGTGTGCCGGATTGGGAAGCCAAGCGTGCGATTGGTGCGCCGTCGGCGGTGACGAAGCGGGCTTTTGCATAGGCCTCGCGAAAACTCGGCTCGGCTCTTAGTTTCACTAGGTGGTCGAGGTTAAGGGTAAAGGCGGCGAAGCTTTCTTGCGCCTGGGCAGCCTTGATGATTTCGCTGACGGCTTGGTCTTGATTGGCAACATTTATGGGCCAGCCATCGACTGTTGCAAGTGTTGCGGGCGTGTTGTTCGTCGAGGCGTTCATACGCATTACTTTCGTGAACGATCGTTATTGAGGTGTTCTGGATCGGATTATAGATTAATTTTGTCTTAATTAAACGATTTTGTTGCGGCTGCTTCATGACCAATACTGCTTTAGAACAGCGTCATTTCAGGCTTTTGGGGTTTAAGGGCCAAGAAGTTCATGCAGGTAGGGTCCGGTTCAAGGGATGTTGTTTCGTTCTTGTTGTTGTGAAACGCAAATTCTGGGCCAGTTTTTTCGAGGGTTGAACCGGACCCTCCAGATTCCTTTTGAGATTGAGAATTGTTAAATTAGTAGCCGGATATCTTTGTTGGCTTGGGGAACCATGTGCTTGACTGGTGAGTCATGGAACTATTGGATGGAAGATGTTTTGATTGAGAGTATTCCATTCTAATTCTTGAGGGTTCAATTCTGTTTCGTCACCACTTCAAGTTATCTCATGCTATTTTATTTTTGAGATGAGGGCAGTTTTCGGCGTTCGAGTTCCAAAGGTTTTGGAATATTTTGTGAAAAGAATGGTTTTGGAAAATGAACTTCAAGCTTACTTCTGAGCAAGAGAGATTGATTGAGGCGGCCGGGAAATTTGCCAGTAGCAAGCTGCTGTTGATTGATCCTGATGGCGAAGCTTTGACCGGGCGCCGTGCGTTTTCGACCTTGTGGGAGGCTTGTGCCAGCTCGGGTTATACGGGTTTGCCGGTGTCTGCCAATGCGGGTGGGCGCGCGCTTTCACTTGTTGATTGTATGCTCGTGTTTGAGGCGATGGCGTCTGCCGGGGTTGATCCGGGTTTTTTGTTCAGCCTGGGAGCGCATCAGTTTGCGGCGGCTGTTGCGTTGGCAAAAGTTGGTACTGATCAACAGAAGGATGCCTGGCTTGGGCGTTTGGCGGCGGGAACTTGTATCGGGGCTTTAGCGGTTTCAGAAAATGAGGCTGGTTCGGATACCTACGCCATGAAGACCCGCGCAGTAGAAGTGGATGGTGGCTATGTTATTCGGGGGGAAAAGATTTGGATTTCCAATGCCCCGGTGGCAAATTTGTTTTTGTTGTGTGCTCGAACGGATGATGTTCCCGGTGCTTGGGGTATCAGTTGTTTTCTCGTATTACATGATGCCACGGGTGTCTCGGTAGAGGAAGGCCCTACCAAGGCAGGGTTGCAAGGTGCACCTTGGGGAAGTGTTGTTTTGGATGACGTTTTGGTTTCCAAGGAAGCTATGCTTGGCGGTCGTGGCGGAGGTGCGGCGGTGTTTCGCGAATCGATGCGCTGGGAACGGTGCGGGCTTTATGCCATAGCCCTTGGCGCCATGCGGAAAAGCTTTGATGATTGTCTCACTCATTTACGGGAGCGTCATCAGTTCGGGAAGCCATTGATTGAAAATGATGTCGTCGCACGGTCTGTGGCTTTAATGAAGACGCGATGCGATGCTGCCCGGCTCTTGTTGTATCAGGCGGCTAGTTCCATTGATGATGGGCAGGCCGATGATGCTGCCATATCGTTGGCCAAGGCCTTTGTCAGTGAGGCTGCTGTGACCAATGCTATTGCGGCGCAAGAGCTTTTTGGAGCATCGGGGGTCCTTGAAAACAGTGCTTCATCTAAATTCTTGAATGATATGCTGCCGTTTCGTGTTTTATCTGGTCCGACGGATGTCCAGTATAAAATTGCCACGAGACTTATGCTGCGTGCGAAGCGGTAAGGACGGCGGGGCTTTAAAACCATGTTGTTGCACGAGGTTATTTCCGGGCCATTGGAAGAGTGGGCAGCAAAGAGAGCGGTTATCGATGCGGGTACTACATATTCGTTCAGCTATGAAGAACTCTCTTGCCGGGCTGAGGACTATGAAACGGCGATGAGGCGTCTTGGGTTTTTACCGGGACGGCGTGTTGGGTTTATTGCCCGAAAATCAGTGGAAATGATTGCTGCTTTTTTGGGTGCTTTGCGAGCGGGGGTTGTTTATGTGCCTTTGGACCCGCAGGCTTCTTACAGCTACTGGAATTTAGTTCTCAAGGAGCTGAATATTCAGGATGTTATTAGTGACGTTCCTGGTGTTTCAAAGAAGCTTGGTGATGTTCGTGTGTATGCCTTGGATCCCAGTGTCATGTGTGATGGTGGCACAACTTCTTTCTTATACGAGCGAGACGATGTTAGGGGAGAGGTTGTTTCTCCAGACCGTTTACCTGAGGATGATGCCTTTGTGTTGGCGACTTCGGGTTCCACGGGACGGCCAAAGGGTGTTTTGATATCGCATGAAAATGCCCTTGCTTTTGTGCGTTGGGCCAGCGAAGAGGTGGGGCTTTGCCAGGATGACAAGTTGCTGAGTGTGGCTCCGTTTCATTTTGATTTGTCTGTGTTTGATATTTACGCTGGGCTCAGTTGTGGAGCTAAGGTTGTGTTGGCGCCTGGCTTGGCGACAATATTTCCCGGACAGCTTATTTCTACGATTGAGGACTATAAGATATCGGTGCTCTATTGTGTGCCGACGGTACTGCGAATGCTTGTGAAGTCTGATGCCTTTCGTGATGGTGCAGGTTGTTCGTTGCGTACAATAATCTTTGCAGGTGAGCCTTTTCCTGCGCAGAGTTTGCGAAAGCTCATGGAAATGTTGCAGGAAGTGACCTTCTATAATTTTTTCGGGCCGACGGAGACGAATGTCTGTTTGGCACATCGGTTGATAGAGCTTCCTGATCCAATGAGCGAAATTCCCATCGGACGCCCCGCAAGCGGTGCGCGCATTACCCTTGTTGATGAATCTGGCGCTCTGGTGAAGCCGGGTGGCATAGGGGAAATACTTGTCAACGGGCCAAGTGTGATGAAGGGGTACCTGAAGGCAGATGGTTTTCATCAAGCTGAGCGACCGTTTGCAACGGGAGATTTTGCCCAGTTGGGAGCTGATGGAAATTTCTATTTTCGTGGGCGGCGCGATCAACAGGTCAAGGTGCGTGGTGCGCGTGTTGAGTTGGCAACGGTTGAAGCCGCTTTGATGGCAAGCGAAGGTGTTGTAGAAGCGGTTGCCCTTGTAATCAACCAAGACCTGGTTGCTTTTGTTTCCTGTGAGGGAGACATGGATAAAAAAACTTTGTGCCAAACCTGCGCTCAATTCTTGCCGCCAGGAGCGGTTCCTCACAAATTTGTGTCGGTTGTGTCGCTACCTCGGCTCAGCAATGGCAAGCTTGACCTTGTTGCGCTTAAAGCTCTTGCAGCTTCGTGAAGTTGATGTCTTAGATAGCAATTCAATTCCTGCTGCTGTTCTCATTCTATTGCTTTGAAGCGAAAGTTTTTTCGACGTAAACAGTCGATGATTTTATTTTTCAAGGTTTGAAATGCTATGGCGAACTGGACCTTGTAAGCTCAATGGGTTGGTATGGATTACAGGGCCTTTGATAGGTAGGATCGGTTTTTAGTTTGGGATGGGTGTTATGAGTGAAGGGAAACAAGCGGAGATATTGGAATTTATCCGCTCTCTTGAAAGTGCAAACGATTCTATTGATGTTAACACGGACCTCATTTCCAGCGGGGTGCTGGATTCACTTTCAGTTATGGAACTGGTGGCTTTTCTGTCTGAGAAATTCGGTGTCACCATTCCGGCGGGGGATGTCACGCCGGTAAACCTGCGAACCGTTGTGACACTGTCTGCTCTTGTGGAAGCGCGCTCAGTATGAGTGAAGGGAAGGGGCAGTCACCAGTTGAGGAGATGACCATTGCCCCGCTGACAATTGATCCGGATGCTATCGCACGGTTCATCGGCGAAGTTTACGACAGCCGTCCCCATGGTAAATCTTTTGTGCCGCGCTGGTCGGGACCATTCTTCAAACACCTGATTTTTGACCATCCTGATTTCACGCCCGATCATGCCTTGGGTGCCTATCAGGGGGAGCGATTGGTCGGGCTCATTATGGCGCAACCGTACGTGGTGTTCATGGGTTCAAAAAAAATCAAGGGTCTATTTGGCTCCTGGTTGGCAATCACGCCGGAAGGCGGTGGAACGTTTACAGCGATCAAGCTGATCAACGAATTGAAGGAACGCAATAAGACGCGCGGGGCGAAGTTCATGGTGGGAATTGCCTACCGTTCCGGAGCTGGCGTTGGTCTCGATTTTTGGGAAAGCTTCATGCGTGCTTTTCCAAAGGATATTTCAAAGGGGCGCGATCTTACCTATTGGGCCCGTGTGCTGGACGGCAAAGCGTTTGCTGGCGCGTTGAAAGATCCTTTGTTGAAGGTTGCTGCACATGCTTCGCGCATCTATCCGGTTTTTGAACCCAAGATTGATCCGCATATTCGTGAATTTCAACCAAAGGATTTGGAACGCTGTCAGGAGCTTTTGAAAAATGTGAAGGCCCAGATGCGTACTGCTGCGACTTATTGGGAGCTTCAAAGTGCACCTGGCCTTAGCAAGGGGCCGCAAACTTTGGTTCTGGATCGTGGTAAAGGGCCCGAGGCTTTATCGATGTTTCACAATCTTCCCATGAGTGATGCCGGTCCCTTGGTTGTTGGTATGATTGATCATTTGGTCACGCCTTGTGGCGCTCAAGATCAAGCAGGGATGTTGGCGGCGACGATGTGGAAGTTAAAGAAGAGTGGCGCCTGCCTGGCGTTGATGCCACGCAAGCCTGATCTTTCTCGTTGGCCGATGTTGCGGGCGGGATTTGCTCCATATGCCGATGAGTTCAAGATCTTTTTAATGCCATACGATGATGAGCTAACGGCTGAAATGCCAACTTCATTTGATTTGTTGGTGCGGTAGTGAGGATGGGTATCAGGAAACGCCTTGTGAAATAGAAATGAGTTTACCGGTTTTATGAGAGTATCTTTGCAAAATTCCTGAGAGGGGGATTTTGGTAGGGTAAAGAAATTTACCGATTGCAATTCATCATATGTAACAATGGTATAGGCTTTCCTGATTGCGAGAGATTGAGGTCGATAGGGAGGTCTTGTTACACTGGTAACAGGTGCTGCTCTCAGCTATCTTCTATGGTGTGTGTGCGGTTATTTGTCTTTCCATATGGTGCCGTCCATTTGGGACTTTTCAAAAGGCATAAGAAATTATTCTTCCGTACATACGTAAAAGGTGAAGGCTGTTGCTGACCATTTCCGAAAAAGTGAAAAAGCCAAAGGGCCTAGGTTGTGCTAGTGCCGTTTCAATCCGCGCCGCCATAACCGGTGCAACCTGCCGCTTACCTGGTGCGAAGAATTTAGATACGTTTTGGGAACTCATGAAGTCGCGCCGTCACGGTTTGCGCCAGTCTCCCAAGGGTCGATATGAAGCGCTTGAGCTGACACCGAAATATATAGAATCTCTTGAAGAGATCGGTCATCAATGGGGTGGCTTTCTAGATAATCCTGACTTGTTTGATCCGGTTGTTTTTGGAATGAGCCGGGCTGAAGCCAGTTCGACCGATCCTCAACACCGCTTGATTTTGGAGGTTGTCTGGGAAGCCTTGGAAAATGCCTGCGAGGCTCCGGACAGCTTGGCGGGTTCTCGTACAGGTGTTTTTGTTGGCCTGAGTAGCTTTGATTATGCAATGTTCCTTTCAGCATTTGATCCTTATGGGGCGCTGGTAACGCCTTTCAGCTCACCTGGGGCGGTGCACAGTATTGCTGCAAATCGAATATCCTATCTTCTGGACCTCAGGGGGCCATCGATCGCGGTTGATTCTGCCTGTTCGTCCTCAAGCAATGCTTTGCATATGGCACTACGAAGTTTGGAGAGTGGCGAATGCGATGCGGCGATTGTTTGTGGTGCGAACATGATTATGACGCCCTATGTCACCAAAGGTTTCAAGCGGGCGCGCATGTTGGCAAAGGATGGCCTCGTTAAATGTTTTGATGAGGCGACCGATGGATACGTTCGTGCGGAAGGTGCCGTTGCTTTTATAATTCGTCGTGAAGAAGATGCAGTGGCGCGTGGCAGCCGTATCATGAGTGTTATTTCATCTTCGGCTATTAATCATGATGGCAAGACCTCGGGAATAGCGTTGCCCAGTTGCGAGCGTCAGGTGGAACTCATCCGTGCCGCCCATGCT
>JAJRZC010000127.1 GCA_024275435.1 Alphaproteobacteria bacterium | reverse complement strand
TCGTTCATCCAATCACGGCGCTCGACAAGGGGATGTCCGACATAGGTACAGTCCGGCCCGCCTAATCTTTCATGAGCTTGCGGCTCAAAAGGTAGCAACGCCAAAACATGGTCCACATAAGGTTTCATCTTACGCGCGCGACCTGGCCTCCAGGCCCATATTGTCGGGCTGACGTAATTGATGATGGGGATGGACGGTTCGCGTTTACGGATTCGTTTGGCGATAGGGTGCGTGAAATCTGGACTATCGATAATCACAATGACATCGGGTTTTTCTGCAATGGCTGCATCAATGGTCTGATAGGCACGACGTAAGATACGAGGAAAATGCGAAACGATGGACAATAAGCCCATCACCGCAACGTCTTCCAAGGGGAACAAGGATTTAAGGCCCTCGCGTTCCATTCTTTCGCCACCGACTCCCAGATAGCTCACATTGGAACCCAGTGTCTTGTTTAGTTCGTGCATCAGCTTGCCGCCTAATGCATCGCCCGAGTGTTCACCGGCAATAATAAAGACGCGCAGGCTCTCGCCGAGCCGAGTGACGGGCTTTTGGTCATCAAGCTGTTTTTTTCTTTGTTGACCATTGGTCATCTCAAGCTCCTTCACCTGGAAAGACCTCAGCTATTGCGAGACCCAGCTGATTTGCACGTTCTATCATTTCAGGGCTGACCGAGGCTGAAAATTTTGTCAGGCGAACTGCAACACAAGCGAGACCTGATTTCGCCGCAGCCTGCAAAGTGGCTTCATCTGCGTCTCTGCCAGCATTAAGAATGACGACTCCTGAACGACGCGACCAGCGGCGAACACCCCATTGACGCAGGTTCGAATAACGCTCAATTGCATCGAGGCGTTCATCACCGTTATCGATGCTCAGAACATGGCCGCGAGAAACAATGGTCATGAATGTTTGATTAAATACATCCATTGCATGCAAGAGCTGCCCACCCTTGATTGCATCCTTGCCTGATTGTCTGGATATTTTTACATGACCTATGGTTCGGCGTTGGAAAGGTTCCAACTTATCGGCACTGGCTTTTGAACTCTCTTCAATTTGTATGGCTGGAAGGGCTTCTTCTTTGAAGCCTTCTATGAATAAATTATGGGCATCAGCAAACGCTCTTAGTTCGTCTCGCTCGACGGCGAGGACTTTACCAGCTTCTACGGCTATTCCGTACATGTTTGCTTGAGCGCATTGCATTACCGTTCGCGCACCGATGACGGGCAAATCTATGCGCAGTTCCTGACCTGGTTTGGGTCGTTTGATGAGCACACCATAGGCGCCCTTGGAATCATTTTTCGACTTATTGTTTCTTCGTCGCGTTGAGGTTCGGTTTAACATCGCGTCAGTACCATCAACACCCTCGATCGTTTCAAGGTGAGCATTGGAAACCACAACGGACTGGCCGACATCGAAAGGGGCCATTTGGCGGATAGCAGCAAAGCCGAGTGCAATATCGTTCAGAGATTGATTAGGGACTTGCGTCTTGCAATAGGGACCATGGGAAATTACCAACTCTGGTACGATTTCAGCTGGGCTGACAATTGAGATACCGCGCTTTTCAAAAAAGCTGATTACGCCTCGCAAAACTGCATCGTCACCGCCGGCACGTACCAGCTGAAAAATCGTCGGAAGCGCTTTGAAAAAACCAAGGTCTGGTTTCAGAGCTCCTAGATCGGGACGTGTCACACTGCCCACGATGACCAGCGTGTTACAGCCTTCGGACTTAAGAGTTTTAATGATGCGGTCTACCTGCCCCCAGCGAACATATGTGGGCTTTAAGACATTGAGAGCTGCAAGGGCCTCGCCTTCAAATGCGATGACTTTCACATGAGCGCCCCGCTCAGTCAGACTTTCTGCAATCTCCACTGGAAGGTTGCCACCACCGGCAAGTATTCCGATTGCTCTTGGTTGAGCATTGCGCATCTGAATTGTCTCGATTCATGGTCCATGGGGAGAGCTTCAGGTTAGGCTTGAGGATAAGTTGATTATAATTTCAGCTTGGTCATTGGACGATGTTCATCGCTTGCAACTCTTCCTATGGTCTTCTAGGGAGCAAGTTTGGGCGTACACAAAGAGCGTTTGCCACCTTCTCGAATGAATTCTATTATTTCCGTGACAATGGAATGATCTTTGAACTCCACTGCGACATCATCAATGCGTTCCTGCAGCGTTCCTTCAGCAGCAAACATTAGCCGATAGGCGCGTCTCAAGTCCTTGATCTCGTCTTTTGAGAAACCACGTCGTTGCAGACCGATGATATTTAATCCGGCAAGGTGGGCCCGATTTCCCATGGCCATGCCATAGGGTATCAGGTCTTGCTCCAGGCCTGACATCCCACCAACAAATGCGTGCGGACCGACGCGGGCAAACTGAATAACGGCTGCCCCGCCTCCCAAGATTACAAAATCTCCGACGGTGCAGTGACCTGCCAGCATGACATTGTTGGAAAACACCACATCATTTCCAACGATGCAATCGTGGCCTACATGGGAATTGGCCAGGAAAGCACAACGGTCACCAATTGAGGTCACAAGCCCACCGCCTTTGGTGCCAGGATTGATGGTGACGCCTTCACGTATTTTACAATCAGCGCCGATGGAGAGCTTGGATTCCTCGCCCGTATATTTCAGATCCTGGGGTATATGACCGATTGAGGCGAATGGAAATATTTGGGTGCGGGGACCAATTTTGGTATGACCGGCAACAACGGCGTGCGAAATCAGTTCAACGCCATCACCCAGCTCGACATCCTTACCGACTATGCAATATGGACCAACAGTTACATTGGAACCCAATTTGGAACCGGATTCAATGATCGCCGTATCGTGAATTTTATTGTCAGCCATTCTCGCTCGCAAAAGCCCGGGCTTCGGCTGTATCAGCGAGCATAGCGCTGATCTCGGCTTCTGCTACGACCTTCCCATCGACCTTAGCAACACCTGCAAATCGCCAAACACGGCCGCGGTTTCTAATCTTGCGTACGTGATAGTGTAGTTGATCGCCGGGGAGAACAGGTCTTCTGAATTTTGCCTTGTCTATCCCCATGAAATAAACGAGAGATGCAACATAGTCCTTACCGAGGCTGTTGACGCACAGTGCACCTGCCGTCTGCGCCAAACCTTCAATGATCAGAACGCCGGGCATAACGGGAAACTGCGGAAAGTGCCCTTGAAAGAACGGCTCATTGATCGTGACATTCTTGACGCCGACAGCGCTTACATCGCCATCCATATCATACATACGGTCGACCATTAGGAAAGGATATCGGTGCGGCAGAAGCTCCATGACACGACCAATTTCGGCCGTTCCCAGCTCTGTGTTTGAGGCCGCGTCATCCATCGTTATCTTGCTCCGCTTCTATTCTGCCTTGATGGGACTAAGCCATCTTTACACGGCGATTGTTTCTCGTGCTATTTGCGTTTCATTTGACCGCGGCAACTTAATTGAAAATCATTAGCTTTGCTTTTTTGAAGCCGCGAGCTTCGACAAAGTGGCCAGTTCCTTGGCCCATTGTCGGAAAGGTTTTGCAGGCGTTCCACCCATTCTTGCGCCTGGGGGAATATCGTCTTTGGCATGAGAGCCTCCAGCAATTTGTGCTCCAGCCCCTACCTTGATGTGGCCAACCGTACCCGATTGACCGCCCATCACAACAAAATCTCCTAGTTCTGCCGATCCTGAAATTCCGGTTTGACCAACAATTACACAATTGCGGCCCATCTTTACGTTGTGCCCGATTTGAACGAGATTATCAATTTTTGACCCCTCGCCAATGATCGTATCGTTAAGGGCTCCTCGGTCAATGGTGGTATTGGCACCAATTTCAACGTGATCTTGAATGATCACCCGGCCAATTTGAAGTACTTTGATATGACCTTGTGGGCCAAGAGCAAAACCGAAACCATCCTGGCCAATGCGGACGCCAGTATGAATTATCACATTGTTGCCGATCAAGGCGTAGGCGACAGTTGCAAGGGCACCGATATAGCTATCTCGGCCGATATAAACGCGGGCACCGATCACGGCTCCGGCCGCTAATTTGGTGCCACGGCCAATATGTGCTTGCGGTCCGATTATTACGCCCGGTTCGCATTGGACGCCATCTTCCAAAATGGCTGTGGGATCTATTAGGTGCCTATTGTCACCTGTCTTAGCGATATATGGCGTTTGAGACTTTGGATAGAAGAGTTTTAGTGCTTTGGCGTAGGCGTGATATGGCGTCTTAGTCACCAGAGCTGTGCAGTTACTAGGAACGCGGTCAAGGAAAGCTGGAAGGACCAAGCAGGCAGCGGCATCAGTCTTGGCTAGCTGGCCTATGTATTTTCGGTTATCTAGGAATGCTAGGTGGTTGGATCCAGCCTCAGTCAGGGGCCGCACATCCTCCAAGAGAATGTCGGATTTTGAGCTATCTGATAGCTGCGCATCAATGGCCTTAGCGATATCGGAAAGCTTAAAAGGCCCGGCTCTATCAAAAAAACCGGGATGCTCCATAACGTCGTCTCTATCTCTTGCTGGGTCTTGTCACGATTTGAAAAACAAATGTTGCATCGTTTGAAGGGAAGAACAAGTTTCGCTTTAGGCAAAGACCATTTTCTTGATGGCAGGAACGTCTCAGCGTTCTTGATGGTTCAGACATCAAAGGGCGACACACATTTTTGAGCGTCGCCCTGATTGATTATACGTTCATAAAAACGAGTTTTCCAGCTTGGTGACTTTTGATTTATAACACTCGGCTTTTTAGGTGTTAGAACTTACTTGAGGCACCAAAGCGGAACGCCTGTTCGTCATCATAGTTTTCGCTTGAAAGAACGTGAGCGTAGTCCATGCGCAGTGGTCCAACTGGAGAATTCCAGAGGATACTTGCACCGACGGATGAGCGAATGGTTTCATCATCTGCGAGATTAATCCGTCCTGCATTACCCAAGGCTACCGCTGAATCTGTGGCATTAAAGACGGATCCTGCGTCAGCAAAAATGGCTCCTGAAATACCAAGTTCATCAGGAATAAGAGGTATTGGGAATCTCAACTCCGCGGTGGCAGCCCAATAGGTCTTTCCACCAAGAGCATCGCCTGTTGTAAGGTCACGCGGTCCAAAGCCAGCACGATCGAAACCGCGGATGGTTTCTCCACCTCGGAAGAACAGGTCTAGCAGTCTGACGTCATCTTCACCCCAGCCTTCAATATGACCGCCGACGACACGGCCAACGAGGGTCACGTTTTCTGCCACTGGATAGTAAGCGCGCCCTTCCGACTGAACACGGACATATTGAACGTTTCCACCGATACCAGCAAAATCGGACGACGCCTGAAAGAAGAAGCCACGTGTTGGGTTGCGAGGATGGTTGCGGGCATCGTAGGTCAACGTTGTACCAAGAGCCGATGTCCAATAAATTCCATCGGATTGACCAGCAAATTCACCTTCACCGGCAGCTTCTTGAATGGCCAGAGAGGCACCTGCTTCAACGTCATAGACTTCATCACGAGACAGCGTGTATCGGGTCTGCATCCAGAGGTTTTCGGCCAAGGGGAAACCAAGGCGTAAAGCTCCACCACTTTTGCGACTTCTAAAGCCGGACTGGCTCGTTTGATCAAGTTCCTTATGGAAGATGTCGAAACCAGCTGACAGGTTGCGATCCAGGAAGCGTGGTTCGGTAAAGCTAAGATCAACCTGGAAGCGCTGAATTGAACCACCGACTTTCAAGCGTAAAAACTGGCCATTACCCATGAGGTTGCGTTCCGTGATGGAAACATCACCAATGACACCCTCAGCGGTTGAATAGCCTGCTCCGAAGGAGAGCTCACCAGTGGATTTTTCTGACACCACCACATCGAGAACAACACGATCTCGGGCTGAGCCTGCGCGTCGCTTCACCTCTACTTTTTCAAAAAAGCCCAAGGAACGTAAGCGCTTTTTAGCACGGTCAACCAGCAAAGGGTTATATGCGTCACCTTCTGCGAGCCGGAATTCGCGACGGATGACGTAGTCCTTGGTGCGAACGTTTCCGATGATATTGATGCGGTCAATATAGACGCGTGGCCCTTCATCGATCACATATTTCAATGCGATGGTCTGCGTATAGGCATCGGGTATGGCGCGTGGGCGAACGCGTGCAAATGCGTAGCCTTGCTGCGAAACGGCGAGCGTTAATTTCTCAACGGTCTTGTCGATGCGTGAGCCATCATAGACAGCGCCGGTTGTGGTGAGCATCTGAGCGTATAAAGCGTTGGTGTCGAGTTCAGGAAGCGAGCTTTCGATGACGATTTCACCGAAGGCGTAGGGTTGGCCTTCTTCAATTACAAAGGTGATGAAGAAGCCAGATCCGTCTCTATCAAGTTCAGCATTGGCAGCTGTCACACGGGCATCGGCATAACCGTTCTTCAGATAATATTGGCGCAAAAGTGCACGATCCAAATTCATTCTATCGGGATCATAAAAGGCGGTGCCTTTCAGGAAATCAAACCAACCGGTTTGTGTGGTGGAGATAATGTCCCTCAACTGGCTGTCGGAAAATGCATGGTTACCGACAAAGTTGATGCTTTTCACCTTGGTTGCGGTCCCTTCGGTGATTTCAAAGACAAGGTTCACACGATTGTGCTCAAGCTGGATGATTTGCGGCTCAATACTGGCGGCAAACAATCCTTGACGTTGATATACGTCTTGAATGCGTTGCACGTCTGCCTGGACACGCGCACGTGTGTAAATCGCACGTGGTTTAAGGCGTACTTCTGAACGCAAAGCCTTGTCATCAATCTCGTAGTTGCCCTCAAATGCCACCTGATTGATCACAGGGTTTTCAACGACGGTTACGATGACCGTGTTTCCGACTTTATCAATATGGACGTTGGAAAATAATCCTGTGGCGAACAGCGCGCGCACGGATTTGTCAACCTGACCAGGATCGTAGTTGTCCCCAATGCTGAATTGAAGGTAAGAGCGGACCGTTTCCGGTTCGACGCGACCATTACCTTCAACCTGGATGTTACGAATCACACCTTGAGCGTGCGCTGCTGTCGACGAAACAGTCATAGCTGTGACGCCGATGAGCGGAGCTGTGATTAGTATCCACATGAAAAGGTTCAAAGAACCCGCCCATGACACGACCCGTAATTTTGACATACGCGGATCAGCCCTCGTTAATGCCGACCCCCCAAGATAAACGCTGCCTGTCGGCTTAAAACAGCGTTACCGTTTACTTCAAGTGCTATAAATAGCACCCATAAATTCTGTCAATCCTACGACGCCCCGTAGCGACGTTGGCCCGTAGCGACGTTGGATTGTCGTACCCTCAAAAGTCCCTTTTGAAACGATTTTCCCGTAATTTCAAAGGCAAGCGGACTTCCAGTCAAGACAAACCATCCTTTTGAGGGGATGGTTCGGCTAATTCATTTTTAACGATTCAATGGGCTGTGGGGAAGTGGCAAGATTACGTCACAGGCCCTAATTCGGCATGATGGGAGAATGATTCAACTGCTCCAAGTCAACCATCGCGCCAGAATGCCACGATCATTGTAAAACCCGAAGGCCATGAGCATAAGAATAAGCGCTAAACCCACACGAAAACTGTATTCCTGCACACGCTCGCTAAGGGGTTTGCCTCGCAAAAATTCAATGGCGTAAAATACCAAATGACCACCATCTAGAATGGGAATTGGAAATAAATTTATCAACCCGATGGAAACCGATATGAATGCGGTGAACATAATGAGCTGACGCCAGTCAATGACTGCTATTTTGCCAGCTGTATCGGCAATACGTATGATGCCACCGATCTGCTCGGAACTTTGACGGCCCATAATCACGTCCGACAAGTAGCCCATAGTACCGGTGATAATGCCCCAGGTTTGCTGCGCACCAAGTCCGACTGCTGTGAAGGGGCCAACGCGCTTATGGGTTAACTTACTGACTTCTCTAGAAGCTCTGATGCCGATCACAGGACGCTCGATTTTTCCTGCGATAATATCGTCCAATTTACGCAGCTCTGGCGTTGCTTTCAGGGTAATGGCGGCTCCACCACGATCGACGCCGAATTCCAGTTCCTGGCCGACGCGGCTTGAGACAATCTGCTGTAAATCGGAAAACCCCTCAATCTGGGTTCCGTTGATACTGGTAATCAGGTCTCCAGGTTTGAAACCTGCGGTTGCTGCGGGCGTGTCGGGCTGTACTTCTGCCACTCGGGCTTCCATAACGGTTTTGCCCAACAACATGAAAGTAATAGCAAATATCAAAATGGCAAAGATAAAGTTGTAGAGCGGCCCAGCTGCAACCACTGCTGCTCTTTTCCAGACAGGCTGCGTATGAAAAGAGACGCGGCGCTGTTCTTCCGTCAATTCAACCTTTTTTCCATCTGTCTTTCCAGCAGCCTCACCGGCGCTGGCGGGATTTGCATCATCGATGAACTGAACGTAGCCCCCTAAAGGTATTGCAGCGACCCGCCAGTGCGTTCCGTGGCGATCCTTCCAGCCGAATAGTTCCTTGCCAAAGCCTATGGAGAACGTCTTGATGCCGACACCGCACCATCTGGCAACCTGGAAATGCCCGTATTCATGGACAAACACCACGATTGTCAGGGCAACAAGGAATGACACCGCTATGGTAAGGGCAGATCCTAGGTTACTTCCCAAGACAGAGATGAGTTCCACCATAGTTTAGATATCTCCTAGTGATTGACACGACGTGTTTGTGTGGGGCCTTTCAGCCTTAATTGGTACGCTTTGTATTAAGACGTCATCTGATTGTAATTCAGGCTTTCTGGGTCAATTGCTCAAAACGTCTAGCTCATTGACCCATAGGTAATCATGCAAAGCTTTCGAATCAATGGAACTGATGATGACGTTTTATTGTGGGTCAGCACAAGGACCTAATATACGTCTTAGCGATAGCCCTTGCCTGCGTGTCAATCTCCAAGACGTCTTCCAAAGTTGAACTGTTGCGCAGCAGCCCTTTTGCGTGAGCAATATCAAGCACCGTTTGAACCGTGCTGGAGATTTGGCAAAAACCTATTTGACCATCAATAAATGCACAGACAGCCACTTCGTTAGCGGCATTCATCACATTGGGGGCGCTTCCTCCGTTTCGCAGAACCTCTCGGGCTATGGTCAAGGCCGGAAACCGGGTTTCATCGGGACGCTCAAATGTCAGCTCTCCAATTGATGCGAGGTCCAACCTTTTTGTTGGTGTTTTCATTCGCGACGGCCAGCTTAAGGCAAGCGCAATTGGTGTGCGCATATCCGGATCTGAAAGTTGCGCCAACACGGAACCGTCTGTGTAAGAAACGAGGCAATGAATGATCGATTGCGGGTGAATGACCGTGTCCAGTTGATCAGCTGTTACAGGAAACAGATGATAGGCTTCTATCAGCTCCAAACCCTTGTTCATCATCGAAGCTGAGTCGATTGTCACTTTGGGGCCCATGGACCAGTTCGGGTGATTGAGAGCCTGCGAGAGAGTTGCTTTACTGATTTTTTCTTGCGACCAATTTCGAAAGGGTCCGCCTGATGCGGTGAGTGTTATTTTTTCGATGGTTTCAGGGTGCGCCCCGCTCAGAGCCTGAAAGGCCGCCGAGTGTTCACTGTCTACGGGCAAAATCTGCGTGCCTTTCGATTTTGCTTGTTTGATGAAAACATCGCCGGCGCAAACAAGACATTCCTTGTTTGCCAGACCCAGTCGGTTTCCCTGAGACAGACTTGCGAATGCTGATTTTAATCCTGCGGCCCCTACAATTGCTGCAATAACGCAATGGGCTGGTATGCATGCGGCATCTATGACAGCCTTTGCGCCAGAAGACACCTTTGTGCTGGTCCCAGAAAGGGCGTTTTTCAAGTCTTGGTATTTGCTGTTATCAGCGATTACGGCATGTTGCGCTTTGTGACGTTTGGCAAGCTGAGCAAGAGCTTCGACATTCGTGTTGGCCGTCAGGGCGACTACTTCGAAACTTGTAGGGTCACGCCCAATCAGGTCAAGTGTGCTGGTTCCTATGGAACCCGTCGCACCCAGTACACTTACACGATAGGGGCTTGTTGCAGTCCGGTTTAAGTTGACGGCATGATTTATTTCTTTCTTGATCTTATCCGTCTCCCTGGCGGTGAAGGTACTCATACTATTTCCCTTAGCGATACGAGGTCATGGACACATGCACGCTCGTGTGTTGTGCAGTGCAGCTCCAAGTCCACGCTAGTTCTCGTTTACCCTCATAACCTGGACGCCCGCCATTGCTCCAAGTGGAATATATCGAGTTGGCAGCAACTTCGAGCCCTGGATAGCCTGTTTTTTTCTTCATGGCATCCGGTCAGCTATCACTGACCAAAGAAAAGTGCCTGGGCTGGTGCGCCAGGGTTGACCACAAGAGCCATCAGCGCGGCGGCAACAGCGACGGCAACCACACCATCCATGCGATCCATAAATCCACCGTGTCCGGGGATCAAATCGCTTGCATCTTTCACACCGAAACCACGCTTCATGGCCGATTCTGCGAGATCTCCGAGTTGGGATATTGCTCCTAAAAGCAATGATATGAAAATGATATATGTTATTGCCTGAGGTGCTATGGCCAAAGCTACAATGGCACCGACCAAAGCAGAAGCGATTGTCGCTGAAATGAAACCAGCCCAGGTTTTATTCGGCGAGATGCTGGGCCATAGCTTGAACCCTCCAAAGTACTTGCCACCGATAAATGCGGCTGTATCCGCAGCCCAGACAATAACCAGCAAATAAAGTGCGGCTTGAAATCCATAAGTGGGATCCGCGCGAAACCAAATCAGTGCAATGGTTGGAAAGCCCACATAGGCCACGCCCAGGACAGACGTGTAAGTCCCTTGTTTCGGGCGACGCACAAGAAATACCAGAACTGCTCCGATAGCAAGTGCGCCCAGAGCGGCTATGGGCTCGTTCAAGGCCGTTAGGACTGCGGCGGCTGCAACAGATGCAGCATGAACCACAAAGGCAGGGTCTGACCTCTTGGCGCGGACCATGCGGCCCCACTCCCAGCTCATCATGATGGCGATGAGCATGACCAGAATTGCAAAGGGTTTTGACCCAGCAATCAGCAGACCACTGGCAATGGAAACCAAAATAATGCCGGAAACAATGCGACGCCATAGGTTTCTTGTAAATGTGGGGGTGAACCCATTTTCCATTTGATCAGCCACGTGCGCCCCCGCCATAAAAATTTTTGGGGCAAGTGGCTTTTACTGCTGGGAAAGGGCATTTAGATAAGATCATGGCAGCGCCTGCTTCGATGGCAGCTCAGCCGGTCGGCCACCGAAACGACGATCTCGTGCACGATACTGTGCAATGGCTTGGCTCAGATGGGTCGCGTTAAAGTCAGGCCAATTGACATCCAAAAAAACAAACTCCGTATAGGCACACTGCCACAAGAGAAAATTGGATAGGCGCATTTCTCCACTTGTTCTAATCAACAAGTCCGGATCGGGAATGCCGGTTGTGTCCAGACGTGAACCGAGACGCTCTGGGGTTATATCTTCGGGATTCAACGTTCCTATTTTAACTTCACGTGCTAGCTCTCGTGCCGCCTTTGTTATTTCAAAGCGGGATCCATAGTTGAAAGCAATCACCAGAGTAAGGCCGGTGTTGTTGCGGGTCTTTATGGAACTTTCTTCGATCATTTTCATGAGTTCTGCATCAAAGCCGGTCCGTTCGCCTATGATGATGATGCGCACATTGGCGTCATGAAGCTTCGTCAGGTCCCGACGGATGAAAAGTTTCATCAAGCCGAGCAGATCATTGATTTCCGCTTGAGGCCGTGACCAGTTTTCAGATGAGAAGCTATAGATCGTCAAGTAGGGTATCTTTTGCTCGATGGCAGCTTGAACCGTACGGCGAACCGCTTCCACACCTTCGCGGTGTCCCATCTTTCGTGGCAGGTTTTGCGCCTCGGCCCAGCGCCCGTTACCATCCATAATGATCGCAACATGGCGGGGCGGGGGCACCTGTGAGGTCCGGCCTAACGCTTTTTTGTTGCTTTCATCCAAGGGGGATATCACTTTCAATCGTTGGGTAGCGACTCCGGCTCATGCACCTTTCAAACACGTTCCGCCTAAATTTTGGACAATGGCTTATTGGTTGGAGCAATGCTTTTTCAGGTGATACGCAAATGATGCGTGCCGGTTTCTTACATTGTATTCTTGTGTTAAAGACTTTTGAATTTAGACGGTTTTAATTTCCTTCTCCTTGCTGGCCAGCAAGGCATCTATTTCTTTGACGAAACGGTCGGTGAGTTCCTGAACCTTGGTGGAATTGCTGCGTAGATCATCTTCGCTGATGTCACCGTTTTTTTCTGATTTCTTCAATAAATCCATGCCATCGCGCCGTACGTTGCGAATGGAAACTTTTGATTGTTCCGCATATTTATGGGCGACCTTAACGAGTTCCTTGCGCCGATCGGCGGTGAGGGTGGGTATTGGTAAACGCATCAAAGAACCCTCGATCACGGGATTGAGGCCGAGGTTTGATTCGCGGATGGCTTTTTCCACGGCAGAAACATTGCCACTATCCCAAACCTGGACCGTTATCATACGTGGCTCAGGCACGGAAACAGAAGCCACCTGGGTTAGAGGTGTGCGGGCACCGTAAACGGTCACTTGGATCGGATCGAGAAGATGAGCGCTGGCGCGGCCAGTACGCAAGCCTGAAAATTCTCTTTTCAGAGCTTCCAGAGAGGACGTCATCTTGTTTTCGAGATCTTTGATATTAAAACTTGCTGAGGCCATTTGACCCTCCGGTGGTCTCTTCGTGTGTTCGTTAAATTGGAAAAGTCTTGGGTTACCCCAGATGATTGCGTGGTTTTAATCAGATTTCACAACCGTAGCATGAGCCGAGCCGTCGAGAACCCTCAACAGATTACCCGGATCCAGAATAGAAAACACAATTACTGGAAGATTGTTATCACGGGCAAGTGCGATTGCAGCCCCATCCATGACCTTTAAGTCCTTGGTGAGGACCGTAGCATAGTCCAGTTTGTCATATCTGCGGGCGTTTGGGTCTGTTTTGGGGTCTGCTGAATATATGCCATCAACCTGAGTGGCCTTGGCGACAGCATCGCAACCCATTTCAATTGCCCGTAGGGTGGCCGCGGTGTCTGTGGTAAAAAACGGACTTCCGGTGCCGGCAGCAAATATGACCACACGGCCTCTCTCGAGATGGTGCAAAGCCTTTGCGCGAATATATGATTCACAAACGGTGGGCATAGGGATCGCTGAAAGGACACGTGCCGGTGTGCTGGTTTTTTCAAGGGCGGCTTGAAAAGCCAGCGCGTTCATCACCGTGGCCAGCATACCCATATAATCGGCACTGGCCCGGTCCATGCCAGATGCGGCGCCTTGCAAGCCACGAAATATATTGCCGCCCCCGATGACGATCCCCACCTGGCACCCTGCCTGGACAGCCTGGGCTACATCATTGGCGAGGCGGTCTACGATTTTCATGTCGATGCCGTAGCCGGCCTCACCCATGAATGCTTCTCCAGAAAGCTTTAGCAATAAGCGTTTATAAATCAGGGGGCGTGTGGATGAGGGTGTGGGCATGGGATTCAACCTGCTGGAAAAAATGCCTTTGGGCTTTTGCCCTTCAACCACATTACGAGGTGTGGTTCCACCATTGATATGGCCCAATACTCAAAAAGCCGGCCGCTTATGGAGAAAGCGGACCGGCTTTTGGTGTTGTAGAGGCTGGATGTGGGGAACCTTGCGGGGGGTGATCGCCCTGAAAAAGGGATTTTAGTTTCCTCCAGCTGCCGCTGCGACTTCAGCGGCGAAGTCTTCTTCTTTCTTTTCAATGCCCTCACCCAGAGCAAAGCGGATGAAACCTGTGAGCTTGATGGGAGCACCTACCGACTTTTCAGCTGTTTCAACCGCCTTTTTCACGGATGCCTTGCCGTCCAAGACGTAAACTTGCTGAAGCAGTACGGTCTGCTGGAAAAGCTCTTTGCGCAAGCGGCCCTCGACCATTTTTGCTACGATTTCAGGTGGCTTGCCACTGGCTTCAGCCTGCTTAGTATAGATGGCGCGTTCTTTTTCAATTGTTTGTGAGTCAAGATCTTCAGGTGTTAGAGCGATAGGATTTGCAGCGGCCACGTGCATGGCAAGTTGGCGGCCAAATTCTGCAAGTTTCGCTTTGTCACCGGAGCTTTCAAGCGCAATTAGGACACCAATCTTGCCAAGACCATCGACAATCTTGTTGTGCATATAATCAGCGACAATGCCTTCTTTCACGCTCAAAGTTGCACAGCGGCGCAAAGACATGTTCTCGCCAATGGTTGCGATCATCTCCTTGACGTAGTTTTCCACGGTCATGGATTTTGCAGGAAAATCCATTCCCTTTAGCTTTTCAATGTCGCCACCGGCCTGCAATCCAAGTTCAGCAATGGTTTTCACCATGTCCTGGAATTGATCATTGCGCGCGACAAAATCAGTTTCTGAGTTTACTTCGACGATGGAACCAACATTGCCCTTTACCACGGTGCCGACGAGGCCTTCTGAAGCCACGCGGTCAGCTTTTTTTGCTGCTTTCGAGAGACCTTTTTCCCGAAGCCAATCAATGGCGGCATCCATATCACCTGAAGTTTCCGTGAGGGCCTTCTTGCAGTCCATCATTCCTACGCCGGTTTTCTCGCGCAGTTGCTTAACCAGTGCTGCTGTGATTGTCATGACATCTCTTCCATTCAACGGTTTTGCCCCGTTACCAAAAACGCTTGAGGACCTAATGTTAAGCCTCAAGCGTTTGGGCCGCGAAATGAGTTTGCGGCATAAGGAGCATGAGCCACGCCAACGCAGAATTGCGACCTGCGGTGGCTTACTAGTAATTTAGGCGGCCGACTGTGCCACAAGTTTTTTCGCCTGCTCGACCCAATCATCTTTGGTCATTGCGCCGCCCAAAGAGAGTTGCGCGTCGAGTATGGCGGCCTGTTCGGGTTGCATGTCGACGATCTGCCAAAAGTGAAACAGGCCAGCATCATTCAGGCGCTGCATCAGCAGTTCGTCGATGCCGCCGATCTTTTTCAGATCATCGGGTTCACCGCGTGGCCCCTCAATACCCTGAAATTTAGCGCTGTCCGTAGGCTTTGCTTCATCTGCAGGCGGCACTTCCGGCAAGGCTTCGACGGGTGGTGCTTCCTGGGCACCAACATCGACACCGGAAGCAGTCTGCGAACGCGCCAAACCATCCAGAACGGCATCCGCGACGAGATCACAATAGAGCGTGATGGCACGACCAGCGTCGTCGTTGCCTGGGATTGGGTAATCTATGCCGTCTGGATCACAGTTGGTGTCGATGATGGCAACAATCTCAATACCAAGCTTTTTGGCTTCCTTGATCGCGATCTGCTCTTTGTTGGTGTCGATGACAAACAACAAATTAGGAACGCCACCCATGTCCTTGATACCGCCAAGGGACTTGTTGAGCTTGTTTTGCTCACGGGTGAGGGCAAGGATTTCCTTTTTCGTACGCCCTTGAGGGTCTGCCAGAATTTCATCTAGCTGGCGCAACCGGCGGATGGAATTGGAAACGGTTTTCCAGTTGGTCAACGTACCGCCTAGCCAGCGGAAGTTGATGTAGTATTGTGCGCATTTTTTTGCGGCCTCTGCGATCGTTTCAGAGGCTTGGCGTTTTGTGGCGACAAACAGAACACGGCCACCACCAGCGACGGTGTCGGAAACCTTGACGAGCGCTTGATGAAGGAGCGGCGTGGTCTGTGTTAAATCGATAATGTGGATGTTGTTGCGGGCGCCAAAGATGAACGGTGCCATCTTGGGGTTCCAGCGGTGGGCCTGATGGCCAAAATGAACGCCAGCTTCCAAGAGCTGACGCATGTTAAACGTCGGGAGAGCCATCCCATAAGTCCTTATTTTCCGGTTGAGCCGCCACGGACCAGGGAGAAGGTCACTCCGCATCAAGATTAAATTGAGTTGAGAACGACCCACCGGAGCGCAAAACCGAGGCTTTTCATTCGGCTCGCGCGAAAGTCCGTGTGTGAAGAGGGCTCGTATATAGGGATTGGCGTGAGAAAGCAAGTGGGTAGGAGACGCTATTTCGTTAAGGAATATCCCTTTGGTACGTTTCCCTAGATGACAGGTCGCAATGTGCAGGTTATCTCAAGGGCCATGCTTCATATCAAGGATCTCAGTTATCGCATCGATGGGCGCTTGTTGCTTGATCAAGCAACGGTTGGGATTCCAGCTGGCCATAAAGTGGGGCTCATCGGACGCAACGGTGCCGGCAAAACGACCTTACTACGGCTCATAACCGGTGAGATTTCACTTGATGGCGGCACCATCACAATTCCCAGGTCTGGCTCCATCGGGTATGTCGCGCAGGAAGCTCCGGGAGGGGACGCCAGTTTGATCGAGTGGGTCCTTGAAGCTGACAAAGAACGGGCAAGCTTGCTGTTAGAGGCTGAAACTGCAAGCGACCCGCAACGTATCAGCGATATTCACGAACGACTTGGCGATATTGGCGCACATTCGGCTCCTGCGCGTGCCGCCGAGATTCTTGCGGGCCTGGGTTTTGATGAAGCGGCTCAAAACAAACCCTGTCGCGCATATTCAGGTGGATGGCGGATGCGCGTGGCGCTTGCCGCCGTATTGTTTCTTGAACCCGAATTGCTGTTGCTGGATGAGCCTTCAAACTACCTCGACCTTGAAGGCACCTTATGGCTTGAAAGTTACTTGAGATCCTACCCGCACACCATCTTGATGGTCAGCCATGATCGCAATCTTTTAAATCGTGCAGTGGGTTCCATTCTCCATTTGGATCGTGGACGCCTCACGCTTTATTCTGGGGGGTATGATGATTTTGAGGAAGTTCGTGCAGAGAAGCAACGACTTGAAGGAAAGCTCAAGAAGAAGCAGGACGATGAGCGCAAACACATCATGGCGTTTGTCGACAGGTTTCGCGCCAAAGCTACCAAGGCAGCGCAAGCTCAAAGCCGCCTGAAAGCCCTTTCGCGCATGAAACCCATTGCGGCCCAGGTTGAAGATCGGGTGGTGCCAATTCAGTTTCCCAACCCGGAAAAAGCGCTCGCCAGTCCTCTCATTACGCTAGAAGATATCGCCGCTGGTTACGAACTGGACAAGCCGGTGCTGAGCGGTCTTGATCTGCGGATTGATAACGATGACCGCATTGCGCTTTTGGGTCAGAACGGCAACGGGAAATCAACATTTGCCAAACTTATTTCAGGACGCCTTACCCCGCAACGAGGAAAATCCTGGCGCCATGGCAAGCTGACATTCGGTTATTTCGCCCAACATCAACTGGATGAACTGAACCCGCAGGCCACACCTCTTGATTACATGATTGATTTGATGCCGGAAGCCAGTGTTTCGCAGCGCCGATCACGACTGGGTAGCGCCGGGTTTGGATTTGAGAAGGCCGAGAACCGGTGTGGGACTCTTTCTGGTGGTGAAAAGGCTCGGCTTTTACTGCTGCTGGCGACGTTTCATGGGCCACATATCTTGATATTGGATGAGCCAACCAATCATCTCGACGTTGACAGTCGAGAAACCCTTATTCGTGCTCTCAATGACTTTGAGGGTGCTGTTATCATAATCAGCCATGACCGTCATCTTATTGAAGCCTGCGCCGAACGTCTCTGGCTGGTGAAAGATGGAACCGTGTCGCCTTTCGATGGAGATATGGACGACTACCAACGTTTGTTGTTAAGCGAGCATTCTTCAAAGCCCTCAGGCAATGGCAAGCGTACTGCAAAAGGTGGGGGAGATGATCGCCTTGGGCGCTTAGAGCAGCGGCGTGCGGCGGCTGAGCAGCGCGCACAACTGGCTCCCTTGCGCCGTGCCATGGTGGAAGCGGAAAAAGAGGTCAACTTACTCACATCAAAAATTGATAAGCTTGATGCCAGGTTGGCTGATGCCGAGCTGTATGAGCGTGAACCGGAAACTGCCCAAAACCTTATGAAGGAACGCGGTCAATGTGCCAAAGCTCTGACGAAAGCTGAAGACGCGTGGCTGATGGCCAGTGAGGCATTTGAGAGCATCGCAACTTGAACGGATTTGACCGTTTTATTTTCGTAGAAATTGCACAAGATGAGCGCGGGCGAAAACCAACCTATTTTGGGCTCATAACTCTTTGATCTGGATGACACCTGGTAACGTTTCCAGAATCCCGGATGCATCGGGTGAGACGTCGTATTTACCCGGCAAGTTCATGTGCATTTGACGAGACAGTTTGGGCATTTGAATTACCAACTGAACAGGACCTCCCTTGATGCCTTTGCGTGGCGGTTTGAGATCTCTTTTCAGCTCCTCAAATACTGAGGCTGGGTTTTTACAGCGCGTGGTTGCGCCAGGTGATTCAATGATAATTTGTAAGCCGGTTTGCACGTTGGCGATTGCTTTATCGAGGCTTTCAATGGCTTGAGCACGCAGCTTCACGGTATCGCCTTCGCGTTCTGCTTCCACAGTGACAAGCACTGGTGTTCCCGCAAGCAAAAGATCTCCCGCACGCGCCAAGGTATCCGAAAACACCACAGCTTCATACTGGCCACTTGCATCTGAAAACATCGCAAAGGCAAATTTGTTACCCTTGGCTGAGCGGCGCTCGCGGGCGGCCACCACAATGCCGGCCAATCTTCCCGAGGTTGCACCCCGCTCGGTCGCCGCTTCAAATTCCGCATAGGTTCTGATGCCTAATTTTTCTAAAGGCTTTTCGTACTGATCAAGCGGGTGTCCTGACAGAAAGAAGCCGATGGCTGAAAACTCATGCTCTAATCGTTCTAACGGGGTCCAGGGTTTCTTTTCGCGCAAATTGATAGAGGATTGTGAGCCTGTGTCTGCAAAAAGGTCAGTTGTTCCTGCCGCACTATTTGCTTCGGCTCGTTGGGCCATAGCCATAATCATATCGGCGCTGGCGTGAACCGTGGCGCGATTTTTATGAAGACTGTCAAAACCACCTGATTGGGCCAGTGTTTCAATGGCACGACGGTTGACGGCCTTGGGATTCAGGCGGTTGGCGAAATCACCAAGGGACTTGAAGGGGCCGTCCTTATCACGCGCGTCATTGATGGTCTGGACTGCGCCGGGGCCTATGTTCTTCAAAGCACTTAAGGCATAACGGATTGCGCCACGGCTTTGTTGCTTGTCTTTTCGCTTGGAATTGGAGGAGCCTTCGACATCATCAGGTCTTGACGCTTCTGCTGTAAATTCCACACAAGAAGAGTTTACATCTGGTGGCAGGACTTCAATGTTGGCACGACGCGCTTCGGCGGCGAAGGCGGCAAGTTTATCGGTATTTGCCATGTCGAGCGTCATGGAGGCTGCAAGGAACTCGGCGCAATAATGGGCCTTCATGTAGGCTGTGTGATAGCTCACAAGTGCGTATGCGGCGGCGTGTGATTTGTTGAAGCCATAGCCAGCGAACTTATTGACCAGTTCAAAAATAAAGCTAGCATCCTTTTTCGAGACGCCGCGTTCAAGCGCACCTTCGACAAACCTTGCCTGCTGACGGGCCATCTCGGCTTTATCTTTCTTACCCATGGCGCGACGCAGAATATCAGCCTGTCCCAGGCTGTAGCCCCCCATGACCTGGGCGATTTGAATGACCTGCTCTTGATAGATGATCACGCCATAGGTTTCACTCAAGATGCCTTCCAACATGGGGTGGAGATAGTCGACGGGTTCTTCACCGTGTTTGCGGTTGATAAAGGTTGGGATATTGTCCATGGGGCCAGGGCGATAGAGCGCCACCATGGCAATGATGTCTTCAAAGCGGTCGGGTTTCAGACGCTTCAGACTTTCACGCATGCCGGTTGATTCCAACTGGAAGACACCCACCGTCTCTGCCCTTGAAAGCAGTTGGTAGGTTGCAACGTCATCCAGAGGAAGGGACGGCAGATCGATTTCAATGCCGCGGCCCTTCTTGACCAGTTCAACTGCCTTTTGCAGAACCGTCAATGTCTTCAAGCCTAAGAAGTCGAACTTAACAAGGCCGGCGGCTTCGACCATCTTCCAGTTGAACTGGGTGACGGGCATTGTGGATTTCGGGTCCCGATACATGGGCACCAATTCCACAAGCGGACGGTCACCGATCACCAAACCGGCGGCATGGGTTGAGGCGTGGCGATAAAGTCCTTCAAGCTTCTGCCCGATTTCCAAAAGATGCGCGACGATGGGTTCGCGGTCTCGCTCTTCCTGGAGCTTGGGTTCCGTTTCGATGGCTTCTGGGAGGGTCATTGGGTTTGCAGGATTGTTGGGTACCATCTTGCAAAGCTTATCCACCTGCCCATAAGGCATTTGCAGCACCCGGCCAACATCTCGCAGCACGGCGCGGGCCTGCAATTTACCATGGGTGATGATCTGCGCGACGCGGTCGTGACCGTATTTATTTTGAACATAGTGTATGACTTCTTCACGCCGGTCTTGGCAGAAGTCGATATCGAAGTCGGGCATGGATACGCGCTCGGGGTTCAAGAACCGCTCAAACAACAAGGTGAACCGCAGTGGATCGAGATCGGTGATGGTCAAGGACCATGCGACAAGTGAGCCGGCTCCAGAACCGCGACCGGGACCAACGGGGATCCCTTGTGCTTTGGCCCATTTGATAAAATCCGCAACGATGAGGAAGTAACCGGGAAACTTCATCTTGATGATGATGTCCAGCTCATAGGCGAGCCGCTTTTCGTAATCCTCGCGCGTGGCGCCTGGTGCAAGGGGGACTTTCTCCAGGCGCTCTTTCAGGCCCTCACGGGCCTGCCTTTGGAGCTCTTGCGCTTCGGCTGCCTGCAAATTCTCAGGGGTCTCGTTTTGGGAAGCGCTGATTGAATTTGGCAGAATGGGATCAAGCCTTACGGGCCGGTATGAACACCGTTTTGCGATCTCAATCGTGTTTTCCAAAGCTTCGGGTAGATCAGCGAAAATTTCTCCCATCTGCTTTGCGGATTTGAAATATTGTTCGGGGGTGAATCGTTGCCGATCATCTTCGACCACGTATCGCCCTTCAGCTATGCAAACCAAAGCATCGTGGGCTTCATAGTCGCTGGGTTTTTCAAAGAAGGCCTCGTTTGTCGCGACAATGGGAATGTCATGTTTGTAGGCAATTTCTAACAATTGCCTTTCGATTTGGAGTTCTTCGGGCGCGCCGATACGCTGGAGTTCAATGTAGAGTTGATTTGGAAAAGCCTTGGCAAGTGACTTTATGCGTTCTTGGGCAACGCTTAAACGACCTTCACGCAATTCATAATCTATAGGGCCGCGTGGTCCGCCAGTTAAAACGATGAGCCCTGCTGCGTGCTCGTATAAGGTTTTCGCTTTGACATGTGGTGGGTCGCCATCATCAACACCAAGATGGGCGATGGAAACCACTTTCATTAAATTTTTGTACCCAGCCTCATTGCTGGCCAAGAGCGCAAGGTAACCATCACGGGCGTCACCTCTTGAGTTCTGAGAGCTTGATAGACCTTTGCCATTGCCTGCATATATGGCGTTTTTCTCGTCGCCTTCTTCAAAATCTACGGCAACCGTGAGCCCAATGATCGGTTGTACGCCGGCACCTGCCATTTTCTCTGAGAACTCCAACGCGCCAAACATATTGTTGGTGTCGGTTATTGCGAGAGCTGGAAAGGTTTGAGTCTGTGCCAACT
>JAJRZC010000126.1 GCA_024275435.1 Alphaproteobacteria bacterium | reverse complement strand
GCAATAGATCATCCAAAGCGAGTTTGTCGAATTTCAGATTGACCGCCGACTTGAGGTGATCGCGTTCAATATCCACAACTATTTGACCCAGGACTTCACCGTCATTCAACTCCATCCTTTCAATGGTGACCTCTAAACGTCGCTGGCGAGATTTTAACGCAATCAAACCGTTGTTAAATTGCAAGCGCCCGTAACTAATGGCCGTTGCCTTTACGTTTAGATCGATGTCAACAGCGGGATAATCGTTTAAAATGAATGGTTCTGTGCTCCATATGGGGCTGGAATCCGCTCGAATGGCAGGGGCTGCTTGTGAGCTTGGTTGAGTTTCTTTGAGTTGCTCAATGAGATCATCCCACACGGATGGCAGTAGCGTCACTACCTGCAAAGAGCTTGCCTCAGGCGCCACAGCGGGGCTGGCTGCGGGGAAAAGCTTATTGATATCGAGGTTTTCAGTGGTGAGGCTTGCTGTTATTGCGGGCCGGTCTTGTTCCAAGGAAATATCTGCAGACAGCGTGGCATCGATTGCTGCGAGCTTCAGTTGTGCAGGTTGCAAGGTTATGCGCCGCGTTGAAGTTATGACGCGGGTCTCGATAGATGCTGTTTCGCCAATACTGTCCAAGTTCGAATAAATTCCGAACCAATTCAACAGGTCTCCAAGCTGCGAGGTGTCTGCAGTTAGTTGCCCGTTAAATTGGCCAACGGGTTGCGTCGCCATCTCACCATCAACGCTTGCGTTCAGCATCTCGTTTTGAATTAAGAAATTTAATGGCGAAGCTTTTCCCTGTGCTAAGGCCTGCAAGTCGGCGATTTTTCCATCGAACGAAAGCGGTTTCTCCAAAAGAGAAAGCTCGCCTTTGAAGGCGATGCCATTGCCTTCGTCGAGATAGGTTAAAACGGCGGTCACATCTTCCAATGAGACGGACTCTTGAGCCGTGTCACCGGTTATGATGATTGTCCCTTGTTCTATCTCGATAATCTTGGGAATGCCGATATCCAACTTGCCCTCGGCCAAATTGACCATGAGCGGCGCACCCGGTTTGATAGTTATCACTGGGCGGGTCAGTTTAATTCTGGGGACTTCGTATTGCTGGGTCCACAGATTGACGAGGTTGATTTCGATTTGCGCTTGCTGCGCAACAATTGCCGGTGGGGCCAAGGCTTCCGGCATCAGTGCATTTTTGGGCGTGTCGGAGAGCTTTATGTCGTTCAAGGTAAGGTATATATCAGGATAAACCCTCAAATCAGCGCTACCATTCACGGTTAGTTTCTGCTGCGTGTATTCCTGGGTTGCGTGAATGAGAATGTCCTTGACGAGCCAGCTTGGCGGACGAACGAGAAGCAGAGCAACAACGACAAATACCAGCACAAAAAGCCCTACGATGATTCCGAGAACGGAACGCATGGGGCTCCAACGGGAAGTCTTTGCAGGGCTTGTTATTTCGGACATCCTATCGCCTCCTCAGGTCATGAACTCATAAACGCTATGGAATCGCGCTCGTCCAGAAGATTAGCTTTTAAAAAACTGTGATGGGCAGTCATTGATCTGAGCACGAGGCTTTGCAAGGGGTGGGACAGCACATGCTTTCAGGCTTCAAGTTCTCCTAATATGACCGCATTACCAAGTGCCGCAACAGAAATAATGCATATCACCATTGCTGGCACCAGCCCCGATTATTCCCCATTCTAGTGTTTTGATTTTTATGTGATTTGCCGGTGCGCCTACACAACAAATGCGAATTGATCTTTGAGAATTGTCTCAGTATGCTCCTGCCGATATCCGTGCCTCTCATGCTCTCATATATGAGCACTTGATGCTAGGGTCCAGCTGGTTCAAGTTTTTTACCGGTTATGTCATGGCGATCGTTGTCTTTAGTTGGTTTTAGTTGGTTGCCGAGGAGGGAACTCATGTCTCGTTACACTCAGGTTGGACGGCGCCAGTTTTTGAAATACAGCGGTTGTGCATTAGGGGCGCCAGCAGTATCTATGCTGCCTTTTTCTAATGTCTTGGCTCAGACCGCCCTGCCGCCTTCTGATCCATTCGCCGATTGGACGGAGCTTGGCAATCTCACAACGCAGGCATTGCAACTGGGAATTCGCGTACCGGTTATCTCTTCTCGCCTAGATACACGCGATGGGGGAGATTTTACGCAAATCATGCCGGCGGCGCTTGATTTAATCGAGAGCCTCGAAGATGCCAAGTCCGACCCTGCAACGAATACGGCAGATATTGATGTTTTGCTGGACAAGGCTGATGATCTACAGCGACGTGTTCTTCAGGCTGAAAGAAACCTTCCCGATGACAAGGGGCAAGAGTTCGGCGCCACAACACGTACCTTGAAACCACCTTTTGAGAAAGCCAAAGCCGAATACAGGCGGCTTTTTGAAACTGCCAAGATTCGCAGCAAATACGCTTCATCGGTAAACTGGTATGTATCAAAACTTCTGAGTGAGAAAAATCAGGGGCGATGGAACCAAGTTGCGCAGGAATTGTGCTGTCCTTGGTACTTTGTGGGCATAATCCATGCCATGGAAGCAGGTTTTAATTTTCGCTCCCATCTCCACAATGGCGACTCGCTGCGACGCAAGACCAGGAATATACCTCGCAACCGACCCCCTGTTTGGAACCCACCGAATGATTGGCAATCGAGCGCCATTGACGCTTTAAAGTATGATGGATTTGATAACGTGACCGGTTGGAGTTTGGAGCGCACACTTTACCGATGGGAGGGGTATAATGGTTGGCGCAGTCGGCGCAATGGCATCAACACACCTTATTTATGGAGCTTCTCCAACCAGTATTCAAAAGGTAAGTTCGTGGCTGACAATGTCTGGGATCCGAATGCCGTTTCCAAGCAATGTGGTGCGGCGGTGATGCTCAAAGAGCTGGTGAATCGCCGGATTGTTGAACTTCCAACAAGCTGACATGATAACGGGCTCTGACGATTTAACGGTTTGCGCATTTCATGATTTTCCATTGTCTTTTCCCGGTGGCTCGCCATAGGGAAGCGACATCACAGCTATACCCATGCTGAGGCTTCCTAGGGTCATGGCACAGCCAAAGTACAACAGAAACATCGGAGTGAACGGGTCTGAGCTTGAGTTCAGCATATCCTTTAGTCCGCCAATATTGGCCAGCAACAACAATGACGCCATGACGACACCCAGCGCCATACCTATCCCGGCGTGAAGACCGAGAAACCAAATGAGCTTTGGGATGGCAGGCTCTGTGACCTTGTTGCCTTCATTTGGATCGTCTTTGATTGCCTAGGCTCCTTTCCTTTATGGCGCGGCGTTGTCACCAACGATGGGCACACGGCATTGTCCAACTTCTGCATTGAGCCTTTCGCGTGACAAATGCCAATCATAAGGGGTCGGCCTGTTCTATAGCCGCTCTTATGGCAGCCTAAGAACCGACGGAGATCAGGCCAACGGCTGTTTGAGCGTCCCTTACCCGATCGCAATCATTTGATGTAAACCCATAAACACCGCCTTGGGCCAACTCTGCGCAGGAGGTCCAGAAGGCTTCCGCAGAATCCACCAGTCCTGAACTTTGCGTCAGATGAGTCGTCAAGGCGCGGTAGGCGATCCTTTCGAGTTTGGTGCGTCCGATCCCTTTGACTGACTGGCCCCTGTGGCGCCCCCCCTCAGCGATCAGGAAGGCAAACTTGTTAAAGATCCCGCTATTGATGTGGACACAGCCAACGTAGTAGTCGCTGGTGGTCTCGCAGATTGGGTCTTCTTTCTGAACGTAATCGGAGTAGTGGTCCGGCTGGCCGAAATTCGTCGAAGAAAAGGGTTTGCTCTTGTCGAAAAGAGAATTGCCATCCTGATCAAACATGTTCGGGTTTGCCAAGCTGCGTAGCGGCGACGTTCTCATGAAACCGGGGAGATCCTCTGCAAGCACCCAGTTTGCCGTGCCTGGTTGTTTTTTATACTCAATCAAGGTTCCGAAGATATCCGCCAAAGCTTCGTTTACGGCGCCGGACTCGTTGGCGTATATCAAGTCTGCTTCATCGGATATCACGCCGTGGGTAATTTCATGACCAGCGATATCCAGGGCGGAAGCAAAGTCTGCCCCAAAGACCATAACGCCTTTGGCTGGACAAGCTGTACTTTTGCGCGTGCACCAATGGGCGTTTTTGAGATCCCCGTAACGGACGTAGGATTCGATATAGCCCTCGTTTCCGCTCATCAGAACAGTTCGGCGGCCCAGATCATCAGCAAAAAAGTCTCGTACAAAGCCTGTATTGTTGAAGGCCTTGTCGGCATCTTCGGGGAGTTCACTGGTGCGCTCGCCCGTTGTCTCGTCTATCATTTTTGTTCCGGGGAATATGAGAGACTGATTTAAGTCGTAGACACGGCGCGGCATTGTGAGCCTGCGATCGAGGTAAAAGAATAAAACTTTTCCCGTGTGGGCATCTATGAAGAAACGAAAGTCATCGACTGTTGTAAGCCAAGAGAGCCTTGCGGGGCCAGGTGTGGCTCCCTTGGTTTTGTTGAGCGCTGGATCATAGACCACCAGTGTTGCTTTTGAGGCTAGCTGTTCTTGTGTTTCACGAAGCCTTTCCAAGTGATTGTCGCCGTGCCTGGAATCGAAACTCGGTCGCCTTTTTTTTAAGATGCTTTCGAGCTCGGTTCGGGCTGAGGCGATGGCTTGCTCTTTTGTGATTGTGGGTATTGTTTTTTCCACCGCAACGGTTGAAAACCTTGCCGTCAACTGTGTGACAGCCAGAGAGGGAGTAACGACTACCCGCCCTGAAGACCCAAACACAGGGATGCCATCGACGCGTTGCTCGACATGGACTATCTTTTGGGTGGGGATATCGGGGTCTTTTCGCACACGTGTGGCTTCTATGACCGTTGAAGGGTTTCTCGCTTCAAATGCCGCTGAGAGTTCTCCTGTGGCAAAGAATGCTTCCACGACCGTGAGAATGTCGGCGTCGCTCGGGGCACCTGAGGCATCACGCGAGGCTGTCAGACTGGCGGTCGGGCTGGCAAAGTAACGCATGCCTCGAATGTGGGTTGGCATCCCTGTTTGTGGATCAGTTTTTATTGACATTGCAGGATTGGTACGACGGGCTTCATCGATCAGGCGCTTGGTTAATTCAGATGGGCTTTGAGATAGTGCTGGAAGGGGTGCCAGGACCATAACGAAACTAAGCAAAATCAGATTTTTCAAGCTATTTGTTTGCATGAGTATCGCCTTATTTGGTTGCATAAACCGTCGCATGTGGTCGAACCATTTGAGTGGGGGGAAGTGGGCTGAAAACAGCTTAATTACATGGGGGCTTTTTTCCCAAACGCGGAACTGCTGCGACCAAGGCCGTGCTTCTCCAAACGTTGATCAGCTCATCCAGGCGCGTCTCGCGCAATGCGACGGCGTATCTTTTGATGGGGTCGCTCCAAGCTGCTTTTAAAACCTCTAGATCGCTCATCATGGTGCCGGCAATCAAACGTGCATCATTGGGATCATAAGAAGCCCGTCCACTGCCGTTAAGATCGATCAGGGGCCAACACCTTTCATATTCGTTGACCACACCATCACCATTTAGGTCTTCGCTGATCCGCTCGCCGAAACGGCCACCTTCGATTGCTATAAGTTTACTCTTGAATATCTTGAGGTCTGAACTGTCGACCTTGCTGTCTGAGTTCAAGTCAGCAAGATATGTGAGGTTTTGTTTTGACAGGCTGAGGATAGCGGCCAGTGCATCAACGCGTGGGGCGCCACCGTCTTTGGTCCCTGGGATCGCTGAATTTGTGATCAGGTTGACAATCTGTGCGGGTGATTTTGTCGGTTCGAGTTCCAATAAGATCGCAGCGAGTGCGGCAACATGCGGCGCGGCCTGGGAAGTGCCACTACAGGCCCCGTAGGGTTTCGTGTCAGAAGCCAGAGTGCTTAAAACATCGACGCCGGGGGCGGAAACATGACCGCCGACATTTGAAAAACTCGCGCGTTCATCATCGCGGTCATGAGCCTCTACGACGATAACGTTATTGCTGGGGGTGAAGCCAGCGGAGCGATATTTTGCGATGAAGGCGAAAGGTGTTGCCAGCTCGGCTGCAAAGGGTTGCTCTCCTGGCAGAGAATCATTTCCCGCTGCTGCTACAAAAATGACTTGATCACTGACGCGATCGACAAAGAATTGAAGGAAGTTGGCGTGTTGGCGTATCTGGTCACGAATGACACGGTCGGTTGTTGGATCCTCTTTTGCAATCTGAGCGACCCAGGACCAGTTATAGGCCAAGGAGACATTGACGACGACCCGCTCATCGGGTTTCAAGGGAAAGTCTTCAAAATAGGTGCCAAGGTCCGTGATGGCGTTGGCGAAGAATGAGAGATGCTGTTGCGCCTGGCCGCTTCCTGCAATGGCGCTTTCGGTCACCAGTTGGCGGCTGATGGGAATGGGATCAATTTTTGCATTTGGGACAATGCCGTCTATTCCAGACATTGCATCCTGGCTTGCAGCGATTATTCCGGCAACATGCGTACCGTGGCTGCGCGCACAATCTGCCGGGATAGGTTGTGGGGGCATCGCGCCTTTGATGTTTTGATAGGTTAGTTGTGGGTGTGTTCCAAAGCCCGTATCGAGGATGGCAATGCGGGTGTTGCTTGGTTTCAAGTTGCCTTTTTGTACACGTGACAGAATACTCCAAACTGGAGGCATTCTCATGCTTTTCAGACCCCAGTTGCCATCATTGCGTGAGTCTGTTGACCAGTTCCATTGAACGATTTCACCGTTACGGTTGACTTTCGTACCGGAGGTTCGCGGGATTGTTTTCGGGCTGATGGTGGTACTGACAAAGGCGGCATTGACGGCTTCTTCGGCACGTAGCTGAAGCACGATTTTCGGCTCCAGCAGAGTACCTATTGTTTCCTTCTTTGGTGTATCTGTTCCAGTTAGCTCGGGTTCGGAAATTTCACAGTAGAGTGCGCCCAGAAACGGAACGTGTTTTACGACTTTGAGTTTGTATTTTCTTATGAGTTCATCTATCTGCTCGCCGGTCACGTTACGTTTCAACTGAATGACAATGATCTTGCGGTTTACGACCATGCTCGGCTTTTTATCCATGGCCTTTGCGATAGTGGATTTGATTTTTTTCGCCAATGGAGCTGGTTCAGATACATAGCGGCCTGAAACTCCGGTCTTGACGATCATGTTTTTCAGAGCTGATTGATGTGCGGGAGCTCTTGTACCCATACCCAGTGCAAACATCTGGGCTTTTCTTGGTGCCTGCACAGGCAGGAATGAGTTATCGTCTTCTTGGGGCTTGGTCTTTGGGGTGTCATCGTCGCTAAGTGGTGTGACTTTCTCGACGGATCCATCCGGCTTTACGACATAGAGGTCTTCCGCGGCGGGTTGCGGGACCGTTTTTTTCGCCCTGTCTGGTGCCTCAGGCTTTGAGATTTTCCCGAACTTCTCTTCAAGAAGTTTTCGTAGACGGTCGTCGGGGCCTGCTGCGTTTGATTGCGTTAATCCAGCAAATGAAAAGGCCAATAAGAGCGCTAGAATGCGGGTCAACATTGCCAAATCCTTTATAATACACGGTCACAGGCAGTTGTGAGCTTTGCCTTATCAGCAGCGAAGTAATTATACTCCGGAACGGGCGGCAAGTCATTGACCATCCTCACGACTTCCAGATGCCGAAAATAGGGCGTCGCGAAAGAAATCAGAACTGAATCGTGCGTTCATCGTGATTTCGATCACTTGATTCACACCAAAAGCGTACCAAGCATTAGATGCTGGAACATAAGCTCATGATCTTATCAACCCAAACAACAGGCGTGAGTTTATTAGGTTTTGACCTAGCTATACCACCAATCTGTCCATGACTTGATCGTATCTTTGCCCCACTGCCACCAAGTGCGATCACTTGATGGAGGCGGCTCGGTTGGTTCCGCTGGTGTTGGCTCAGACGGCGTTGGGTCCGTTGGCTCGGTTGGCTGCGTTGGTGTTGGATCAGACGGCGTTGGGTCCGTCGGCTCGGTTGGCGTTGGTTCCGGCTCAGGGGGTGCAGGAACGCCAATTTCAAGGGGATATTGCGCAATCAGGTTGCCGTCGCTGTCAATTCCCCGGTCTAGACCCTTTGCATGCCGATAGGCTGCAATCAAAGACGTGTAGAGCGGCACATAGACGGTTCGAGGCGCTCTATTTCCGATTTTAATTTTCTGAGTGACGTCGAAGTGCAGGTGCGTGCTGGTGGCCCTTTTGCCGCCCATGAAACGGGATATTCGACCAAGAACATCGCCTTGTTTGACGCGTTGTCCAACCGAAACCCGGATTGAACGTGGGTGCATGTGAAGGTAGCGGTACTTGGTGCCGTCTTTGCCCACAAGGCGCACTGTGGTGTTTCTGGTTCTCATGTCGATTTTACCGTCGACGACGGCCACCACTTCCCACTTATTATCCTTGCAAGAGGGGGCGCGTATATCCTGCCCCTGGTGCCCTTTTCCTGCGGGACACAAAGGCATCTTCCAGCCGCGAACTTCGCAATAGTTATCGCGCTGCTGCATTGGATCATAGTTGCGTGGGTCGCACTCTCTTCCTCCTGCGGCCCCCTTACCGCCCCAGCCGCCACCGCCATAACCCCAAATCTGGGAATTCATATGCGGGTGTTCATTTTCGCCCAGCTTCAAAGGGAAAATCATGTCGGGTAGCCAGACCTTGCGGTCTTTTCGCCCGCGACCGGCGTCTTGCGGTATCAGATCACCAGGGGGGTAATAACGGAACCCTGGATCGACAAATGGTGGTTGTGGCGTGGGGTCTGTTCCTGGATCTGTCACTGGATCCGTTGGAGTTGGTTCGGGAACAGGTGTCGGCTCAGGGTTTGGAGCCGGGTCGGTGGGTGTTCCAGGTTCTCCTGGCTGAGGCTGTGGATCAGGGTCAGGCGTGGGTTGGGGATCCGTAACGGGTAGCGGCGTGATCCTTGGCAAGCCACCGGGAGGCACCTCACAACGCACGTGTTTTACCAAAGGTAGCGAACCTTTGGATAAATTCCGCCAAGAGAGTTGGGCTGGGGCACATGGTGGAGAAATAAGACCGTCAAAATGGCCTTGATCGGGCCGCGGCACACTTGCAGATGAGATTCCCGTGGCTGTTACACCGGGAGCGGCGGCGGCCTGAGTCAGAGCGAGATTTGCAATGGTGAGGAAGAATAGAAGGGTCAAAAAAACAACAGCAATACCATTACGCGCGTGAATAGACATTCAACCAACTCGCTCAATTGTGGATCGCACAAAAAAATGCCTGCTCAGAAAAACACCTATGAATGAGAGCTGGCACAAAGGGTGACACGTTCCCTATACCACTGCTTCGGGGACGTGTGGCATTGATTCTTGTCGATGATAGGGATAGTTGTCAATAACATCGCTAGCTTGGTGTCATCGAGATATCACAATGTCGATTTGATGGCTCTTTTACGATGCCTCAATAGCGACTATGTTTCGGGTTTGCCTAGATGCTCAATCAGCGGTTTATGGTGCTTTAGATCTAGAATTTGTTTGCTCTTTAATCGCCAAGTAAAGGAACAGGTTGTGATGCGACTTTTTTCAAGGGCAATCAGCGCGACGATAGTTTCCCTCGTTTTTGTTTTTCCGGCTATGAGCGTGCATGCCCAAGATGCTTCGGGTGAGCAAAAGTTGATGTCGGTGGATTGGCAAGATCCGGAAATTTCGTCCTTCGTACAAGAGCGAGCCTCAAGCCCTCCCTTGTCGGTCGGCCCGGAAGACGAGGCAACACTAAGCCAACTTAAATTACCTGTCTTGGCCTTTGACCGCCCGCCTGGCGTTGTGGAGCGCGCTTTCGGCCTGCAGGCTAGGCCGCAACTCAAGCGGGATATTGTTACCGATCCCGATAACCCAGTCTGGTACACGGTTGTCGACAGCTACAATGACATAACGATCACTGTTGAGGCGGATTTACGCATTCAACAACACCTGCCAGAAGATACAGCTATCTACACGCCTCCCGAATCGGAGACACAGGAACCCAACATTGATATTGTTGATGGTGACGTGGAAGAGGGAATGGAAGGGTTGATTGCCGAATATACGGTTTTGAAGTTCCCCAATATTCCCTACAAGGTCACAATTGAATGTTCTCCAGAAACCAAAAAACATTGCGTTGACGGTGATCAAATTCTCAAAGACCGTGCACAGTTGAAGGTTATTTCGGCGCGTCCTCCAGGCTGAGGTTCTCTCTCCTGAATTCTTGATTCACCCCATTCGTGCGCAAGCGGGACGGCTGTGCCTACTCCAGCGCGGGAAGATCACTGTTGGTGCTGGGATAACAGGCGCATATCGGGCTCAGACAACAGCGTTGGGATTTTTCTAGCGTTTGATTTTTCGAACGTACAGTTCAAGACGGTGATGAACAATTTCATATCCGAGTTCCCGTGCAATTTTTGCCTGCAAGGCTTCGATTTTGTCTGATCGAAACTCAATGACTTTATTGGTATCGACATCGATTAGATGATCATGATGAGGCTGGTCGGCGCGTTCATATCTTGAGCGACCGTCGGAGAAGGCATGGCGTTGTATCAAACCCCGTTGCTCAAGCATTTTAAGCGTTCGATAGACCGTTGG
>JAJRZC010000125.1 GCA_024275435.1 Alphaproteobacteria bacterium | reverse complement strand
TGAAACTATCATTGGAAGCTGCGATGGCCTACATCAATAATGATGAGCTTGTTGAAGTCACACCACAGCATATACGTTTGCGTAAGTTGTTTTTGGACCCAAATGACCGGAAACGCGAAATGCGTAAACGTGCTGCGGCGCTGGAAGCCGAAGTGGGAAAAGATGTGGCTTGAATTTGGGCCAGATATTCAAATGGTGGAAAGTCTTGTTTATATCGAGAATTCCTCCTCTTGAGACTACGGCACGAATATGCCACCCACGGTGTATGAAAATATTCAGGAAAGGATAATTCTATGAAACAGATCATTATTTCAACTGTTGCTATTTTTGCTTTTGCGGGTGCGGCACTTGCTGACAGCAAGCCATCTGAGGATGAAGCGAAAAAAATTTCCGAAGCTTTGGCAGCCTGGGGCTGTAGCGGTGGCGAAATGGAGAAAGAAACTGAAGCATCCAGCGTTTTTGAAATTGACGACGCAAAGTGCAAGGGTGGTCAGTATGATGTGAAGCTCGACGCGAAGTATGGCGTTACGAGCATTACGCGGGACTAATTTCTTAGAAGCCCCAACTTTGAAAAGAAATTAAGCCGTGGCCTGAAGGCCGCGGCTTTTTTTTACGACCTTTGTTTGTGTATGATGGCTTTTCAATAGAGTTGTTGACGCGTTAAATCATGCTTTGACCTACTTGGGTGAACAACGATACGGGTATGAAGAACAATTGCAGGCTGTTTTCACGGTATTGTTTCACGGGTCTCATGAAGGTTATGTTTTTTGTCGACCACCATTTCACAGTCAACTGGCAGCAGGGAAAGCATGCGTGATTGGCCGGCTGGATTAACGCCAACCCATGAGTTTGAGGCAGCCCGGGACTTTATTTTGAACGGTGAGGGAAATCTGTTCATTACCGGGCGTGCGGGGACCGGTAAATCAACATTACTACGAGCATTGCGAGATACTATACCCGATGAAATGGTTGTTGTGGCGCCAACGGGGTTAGCCGCAGTGAATGTCGGTGGCCAAACGATCCATTCTTTTTTTTCACTTCCACCACGACTTATTCGCTCTGAAGATATCAAGCGTTCGCGAAACGGGAAAATCATGCGGCGCATGAAGCTTCTCGTTATTGATGAAGTTTCCATGGTGCGATCTGATTTGATGTGGGCGATTGATCAAACCTTGAGAGTAAACCGGGGGCGGCCTCGTGAGCCTTTTGGTGGGGTGCGGTTGATTTTATTTGGGGATCTGCACCAGCTTCCGCCTGTTATCCAGGATCCTGAGGTTTTTAATCATCTCGAGTCAGAATTCGGTGGGCCATTTTTCTTTTCCGTCTCCGCGCTTGGTGAGGGAATTGGCACGATGCGACTGGAGTTGAGTGAGGTCTTTCGACAGCGGGATGAGCGGCTGCTCACGGTACTTAATCGCGTACGGGATGGAGATGTTTCCGAGGAAGATCTAGATGTTTTGAATGAACGCGTTTCACGCATTCGAACTTTGGGAGAGGGGGATTCGTTTGTTATTTTGACTCCGACAAATGCAGCCGCCCAGCGCATCAATATGGCCTATCTGAATGCACTTCCTTCCAAGGCGATTACCTACAAGGCGAAGGTGACCGGGGATTTTTCTCGTGGGGCACAACCGACTGATGAAACCCTTGTGCTGAAGGAAGGGGCCAAAGTCATCATGCTTCGCAATGATGGTGATCAGCGCTGGGTTAACGGAACGGTGGCTCGGGTGTCGCGACTTCGTGATGATAAGGTTTTTGTGGAGATTGAAGGGAAGGAATACGAGGTCGAGCCGGCGGAATGGGAATCTCGGCGTTATGCGTTCGACCAGGGCGCGGAAAAAATCGTGGAGACGGTTGCTGGGACATTCCAACAGTTTCCACTTCGATTGGCGTGGGCGTTGACCATTCACAAGTCTCAGGGGCTGACACTGGACAATGTTTATATTGATCTGGGTCGTGGGACGTTTGCCCACGGACAGACATATGTGGCGCTATCTCGATGTAGATCTTTGGAAGGTTTGGCGCTGGCACGGGTTTTAAGACCGTCAGATATTATTTTTGATCCTGCAGCGATGGGTTACAGGGACGTTTTTCCAGCACTTTGAATCTGCTCGTTTGTATGATTTTTGGGATGCGTCAATTTGACCAACTATCTGGGCGCCATCTTTTTGTTGCGCTGCAGCACAGATCGCACTATATTGCGTTGCAACGAAGACGGAAGCGTGTACGCGAGATACTTTGAAAGTTTCGGCTCTTGCCTCTGTCTAAGTCCCAGTTTCACTTGCTAAATTACACATTTTTAAGTCCAGAGATATCAGAGGAACCCGAGATGAGCGATCAATTTACACGTCAAGCCCAAGAAATGTTTGCTGCAGCGCAAGATGCACGTATTCCTGAAAATATTCAAGCATTTGTCGAAGATAGCGTTGCCAAGTCACGTGATGCTTTCGAAAAGATTTCTTCCGTTACTCAAGACAACGCCAAGTCTGTTGAAGGCCTTGTTTCAGCTGCACAGGACGGCGTGAAATCATTGGGTGAGAAGATGCTAGAAAACACCGCGGTTAATGCCGAGGCTGCTTTTGATGCTGCTGAAGAGATTTCCCGTGCCAAGACATTGCCAGAAGCTGCTCGTATTCAGGCAAGTTTCGTTCAGTCGCAAATGTCTGTTGCAGGTGCTCAGACGAAAGAACTTTTTGAGCTCTATACGAAGGTTGCTCAACAGTCTTTTGAGACTCTCAACGCTGTGGCCAACAATTCTTTTGAAAAACTGAAGAAGTAAGCTTGGATCTTCAGTCTTTGTGATGGCTAAGACAGCTTAGAACCTGATAATGAACGGCTGCTCGTTGATTTTATGAGCGCCGTTCATTTTTTTATGTCTTGTGGCTTTCGGGAAGTTCGTTACGCTCATATTCATGCTGATGTTGAGCGTGCAGGGTCGGGTTCGAATAGCAGGCGAGGAAGACTCCGAGCGCCTGGCGCAGATATTTCGGCTTTCTTGGCTCAATGCTTATCGGGCGATTATTCCAGCTCATGATCTCGATTTGATACTGATCAAACGACGTATCAATTGGTGGCAGCGGGCTTTAAAATCTGAGCGAAATATCGTTGTGGTTGAGACAGATGGAATCGTTGCAGGATATGCCATGTTTGGCACATCTCGAGGCCCTAAAAGAACAGGTGGGGAGATTTTCGAGCTATACCTCTTGCCGGAATATCAAGGCCATGGCTTGGGAGAGTTGTTGTTTGAGGGTTGCCGG
>JAJRZC010000124.1 GCA_024275435.1 Alphaproteobacteria bacterium | reverse complement strand
GTTTCATCATGCACCTCAAATATTCTCAATATCCCCGATCTCGTCATACTCCTTATGTGTCCCAACAAGCCGAATCAGCATCCCATGCCGAACATAGTCCATAAGCACTACAATTCTGTATTTGTTACCACACAGGTTAAAAACGACGCGGTTGTTCTTCAAAACGCTCGCGTTCCGTAAGTCCGCCTTCAACTCGTGCGGAGTGCTCCATTTTGCCCTCACGCAAAAGTTGTACCACGCTGCCATTTGCTTTTTCGCGTCGCTATATCCTGGGCTACTTTTCCAGAACTGCCTCAGTTTGGACTTTGCGATCACCCTCATTGGCACAATCTAGCATGCTCCCACTATGGGAGCAAGCAAAATATCCCATTTTGGGAGTTTTTCCAAAACCAAAGCGAAATCACAACATCGTATTGCTTTACGAAAGAAAACTGCATGTCTTTTCCTTTCAAAAAATAGCACGCGCACCCCACACCGTTGTTACGTGCGCGCGGAATAAGGTGGCGTCCGGGAAGCGATGCGAACCCCCAAAATATTACGAGTAAAATCAGAGTATTAAAAAGCCCCGTGCTTTTCACAAAGCACGGGGCTTATTATTTTCTTATAATTCAATGAATTATAGATGAAGATGGCGTCCCCAAGGGGAGTCGACCTTATTCCCCAACTGGAAGCATCTTCGCAAGTGTCAATTTATTCCGCTACAACAATAGTTTAACTGCACCAACGCGAAACGGACCGCACCCACCCAATCTTCCCGCTGAATGTTTCGATTCATCGGGACTTGTTTATTTATTCCTATGTAATGTAACATTTGCGTCTATATGGCGACTCGAACCACACACACAGACAAGGTGCTGGCACTGGTCAAAAAGGCCGGGGTTCTGCGTCCACGGGATCTCAACCCTTATGGCATCCCACGGATCTATCTCAGCCGGCTCCATGCTGCCGGCAAGCTGCAGCGAATCGGCAGGGGACTCTATGTGCTTCCCGGTTCCAACGTGAGCGAACACCGGTCTCTGGCCGAGGCTTGTAAGCGCATTCCAAAAGGGGTGATCTGTCTCCTGTCTGCGCTTCGATTTCATTAACTCACCACACAGTCGCCCTTCGAAGTCTGGCTGGCCATCGGTGAGAAGGCCTGGCGACCCCGCGTGGAGTATCCTCCCCTGCGCATTGTCCGTTTCGCTTCGGCAGCACTCAATGCCGGCGTGGAGAAACACCGGATCGACGGGGTGAGCGTACCCGTATTCATACCAGCGAAGACGGTGGCTGACTGTTTCAAGTACCGAAACAAAATCGGGCTGGACGTGGCTATCGAAGCGCTCCGGGAATGCCGGCGGTCGAAGCGTTGCACCATGGATGACCTCTGGCAGTACGCAAAGATTTGCCGTGTGCAAAATGTCATGCGGCCCTATCTGGAATCGCTTGCGACATGACGGATAAACGTGGGAAGAACACCGCTGCTTCAGTGAGGAACCGATTGCTGGAACTGGCAAGGAAACGAGGTGAGGACTTCCAGTTGATTCTGACCCGCTATGGGTTGGAACGGCTCTTGTACCGGTTGAGCCAGTCTGAGTATTGTGATCGTTTCATTCTGAAGGGCGCGATGCTTTTCACTCTGTGGAGTAACCATGCACATCGACCGACCCGCGATGTGGACTTCCTGGGGTTTGGCGATAGCGACGAAGCGACACTGCAAGAGACCTTTTGCAACTTGTGTATCGTTCCTGTTGAGGATGATGGCTTGGTATTCCTCGCTGATAGCGTGCGGGTTGAATTGATTCGTGATGCAACGGAATACGGTGGAATACGTGTAACGCTGGTTGGCGACCTGGCTGGAGCCCGAATTCCTATCCAGGCTGACATTGGATTCGGCGATGCCGTGACGCCTGAACCCGAACAGATCGAGTATCCCACAATGCTGGAATATCCGGCGCCCTGTTTGAGGGCCTACCCGCGGGAAACGGTGGTAGCTGAAAAGTACCAGGCCTTGGTCAACCTGGGCATCGCCAACAGCCGGATGAAAGATTTCTATGACCTTTGGATAATGGCCCATCAGTTTGACTTCGACGGTCTCACGTTGTCTGAAGCCATCCGTAATACTCTGGTACGTCGCCAAACGCCCTTACCAACACAAATGCCAACCGGCCTCAGTTCAGCATTCTATCGCGACAAGCAGAAGAACCTGCAGTGGAGCGCATTCCTGAGGAAGGGTATGTTGCTGGCCACTTCTGCGCCCCCATCACTTGAGGAGGTATGTCACCTGCTGGAAATATTTCTTATGCCGCCAACACAAGCTCTGAAAAATAACCAAACCTTCACCAATCGGTGGCAGCCCGG
>JAJRZC010000123.1 GCA_024275435.1 Alphaproteobacteria bacterium | reverse complement strand
CCTTTCCAGACAGACCGGGCAGGCGCCATGGGCCGTATCGTCAGGCTCGGCCCAAGCATAAATAAGATCCTCTCGGCACACGCTTATCCCGATCCCGTCGCCCGCACGTTAGGTGAGGCTCTGGCACTCACGGCCATGCTTGCCACGACGCTGAAAATAGAAGGAAGGTTGATTCTTCAAACAACCACAGACGGCCCACTGCGCATGTTGGTCGTCAACTTTGACGCGCCAGGAAATCTTCGCGGTTATGCAAGCTTTGATGAGAACTTACAAAATACCGCGGCACAAGATATTGACCAGGGAAGCCTTCTTGGTTCGGGGCATTTGGCGTTAACGGTCGATCCAGGAGGAAACCTTGACCGCTACCAAGGCATTGTCACCCTGCAGCAAGAAACATTAAGCTCCGCCGCTTTAACCTACTTCCATCAATCTGAACAACTTCCAAGCTACCTAAGACTCGCCGTGGCCAAAGAGTTCGTACCTAAGAATTCAACGCCGGAAACCACAGCCCTTGATCCCAAACAAGACCAGGCTGGTTATTGGCGATGGCGAGCGGGCGGGCTCCTCGTCCAGCATGTCGCCACCAAAGGCGGCAACCAAGGCGCGTATGCAGAATCAGAACAATACAACGACTGGTCCAATGACGACCATGATGATCCAGTTGAAAACTGGAACAGAACCCGCATCCTCGCCGCAACAGTGGAAGATCATGAACTCATAGACCCCACACTTTCGTCGCAGCAGCTTCTCTACCGTCTGTTTCACGAGGAAGGTGTGCGCGTAAACGATCCCTACCCACTGCAAGCTTCATGTCGTTGCTCAAGAGAGCGCGTCGAAGCCTTTGTGAAAAACTTCAAAGCAGAAGAGTTGGCGGGCCTGCGTGAACCGGACGGCGGCATCATCGTTACCTGCGAATTTTGTAACAGCGCCTATCGCTTCGAGCCCAATGAAATATGAAGAGAACTTTTGAACTGGTAACCACCAGCGTGGCTCTCGATAAACAGCCACGCCAGTGGTTGAAAATTGCTTTGCATTATGGCAGGCGGCAACCCGATGTGAAGAAGCCGTAAAGCCATGCCGTCACCGAACCAAAGCCAGCAGCGATGAGCAGCACTGACCCGATCATAACATTGTTGCCATCAAGGAATAATGGGTCGCCCTTAATAAGCGGCACGATGAGAAATACACCCAGAAGCGCAGGCCCTATCATTCCCAGAAAAACACCCCGAATGGTCATGGAGCCTTTCGGTTCGCTGCCCAGAATAAGCGCAAAGATGGAGCCCCACAAACCACCCCACAAAGCGTCACTTACAATTTTGGGTAGTGCATAAGGCTCTACTGGCGCCATGGACCAAGCCACCATTGGAATGTACCCAGCATCATGCAGAAAATACTTGATAATCTCATGCACGGTGATCGTTGCGATCACACCCGCGAGAAAACCCAAAAACAGATTTCTCACAATAATCATTGTCTTACTCCCTTGTATTATTTGTCCAGCCGTAACGGGTCAGGATCAAGACGACCTTACAACGCTTGGACATGCCCACACATCTGGCAGGAGCAACATTTTTGGGCAGGTGAGGCTTTACTTCCTCACTTTCTCACTCTCAAACCGGGCCAAGATTTTGTAAGCCTGAGGATATCTAGGAGATCTCTATCAGCGGTTGTCACCGTCAAGAAGCCCGCCAAGAGGGCCTAATAGTGAGCCTTCTCCCACATCTTTACCCATAGGACCAGCGGCCGAAAGCATACGGCCAGCCAAACGCGAGAATGGCAGGCTCTGCAGCCATATTGTTCCCGGACCGCGTAACCGGGCGAAAAAGACCCCTTCTCCTCCAAAAATCATAGATTTTAACGATCCCGCGCGCTCAATATCGAAATCCACATCAGCCGTCATCGCCGCAACGCAGCCGGTATCCACGTGCAGTTCCTCACCATGAGCAAGTCGCCGTTCGATGACCGTGCCACCCGCATGAACGAACACCCAGCCATCACCTTCCAAACGCTGCATGATAAAGCCCTCGCCACCAAACAGCCCCGTCATGATTTTCCGCTGAAAGAATATTCCAAGGCTCACGCCCCGTGCTGCACACAAGAACGAGTCCTTTTGACAAACCAACGTGCCACCCACCTTGTCCAGTTTCATCGGCAGGATGTGACCAGGGTAGGGAGCCGCAAACGCAACTCGCGCCTTACCCTGTCCCTCTTGAGTAAACACCGTGGTAAACAAGCTTTCCCCACTCAGCACTCTTTTGCCGGCACCGGCAAGCTTGCCCAGGATGCCCGTTTGGTTTTGCGCCTCAGAGGCATCACCAAAAACCGTATCCATGGTGATGCTTTTGTCTTTGAACATCATTGCTCCCGCTTCAGCAATGGCACTCTCACCTGGATCCAGCTCGATTTCCACGAACTGCATTTCCGCCCCCTTGATCTCGAAATCAATATCATCGGCAATGCCTGATGCGCGTTGATGACGGGCCGAGGGAATTTGTGGAACGGAATTGAAATCAGACATCGGGCCCTCTCTCATGGGTCAATTGAATAAAAATTTAGATTGGAGTTCCCCATTTTCTGGGGGAAAGAAACAAGCACAACTATACTGAGACACAAGCTTTCTCAGCAAGACGGTTCAAGAAGGCAAGACACGACTCAAGTTCAGTCTCTTCAATCCATTCATCCACTGTATGCGCCTGCGCGATACTACCAGGTCCACAAACGACGGAAGGAGCACCAGCTTCTTCAAACAATCCCGCCTCCGTCGCATAGCTGACGGCAAAAGTTTCGTTGCTTTCTCGAAGTGCCAAGGCAAGTGCCACAGCGGGAGAATTGCTCGAAGCGGAAAACGGCGGCACCTGATGTGTGAGCTTCAAGTTCATATCCGCCTCCGGAGCGATCGAGTGCATTTCCGGCAGGCAGCGACCTTTAATGAAAGCTAACAGTCTGTTTTCGATGTCTTGAATGTCATAACCGGGAAGTGCCCGGGCATTAAACTTTAGCTCGCAACCAGCCGGAACAATGTTCGTCGCGCTTCCCCCGGAAATGGTCGTCACCTGTAGCGTCGTAAAGGGCGGGTCGAAACGCTCATCGCGCGAGTTGGCTTCAAGCTCGCGAGCAAAACAAGCCAATTCCTCCATAAACAGACCTGCATACGAGATCGCATTAACCCCAAGCCCAGGCATACTCGAATGCGCTGATCGTCCCTTTATTTGTAGCGTCCAAAGCCCCGGCCCTTTGTGCGCGTCAACAACTTTGAGATTTGTCGGCTCCCCCACAATAACCACACCCGGCATGGGAAAATCCTTCCCCATCCTCGCAATCATCGGACGAACCCCTGTGCAGCCCACTTCCTCATCATAGGAAAACAGAATGTGAATGGGCTTTACAAGGTCAAGCCGTTTGAACTGGGGTACACACGCAAGCACACACGCCAAGAATCCTTTCATGTCTGTTGTGCCCCGGCCATAAAGACGGTTCTTGCGCGCCGTCAGTTGAAACGGCTCAACCGTCCAGTTCTGCCCCAAAACCGGAACCACGTCCGTGTGTCCGGAAAGGCCGATCCCGCCATCAGTTTTTGGGCCGATAATGGCATGTAGGCTCGCCTTTTCACCTGCATCATCAAGAAACAGTTGGCTTTCAACATCATGCTCGGCCAGAAAACTGCGGACATACTCGATCAGTGGCAGGTTGCTAAGGTGACTGGTCGTATCAAATGAAATAAGCCGCGCCAGAATCTCTTTGTAGGAAAATTCAGGCTTAGAGGCTGCGTTGGTTTTCGGCTCGCACATGATCAGAAAATTGCGCCTGTTTGATTGCTGAAAAAATTAGCGGATGCCCCGTCCAGTCCCGACCCGTCCAGTGGCGGTCTTTCTCAGTTAACCGTGCGAACCGCGTGCGGGCTATCGAGGGAAAAAGCGGGAATGGATACCTCGAAATCTTCGCCGTCCTCTCCCTTCATACCATAGCTGCCCACCATAATCCCAGAAGGCGTTTCCAGTGGACATCCCGACGTATAGGAAAAGGACTCTCCCGATTCTATCAAAGGTGTCTCCCCCACGACGCCTTTGCCGCGCACTTCCTGTGTTCGCCCGATACCGTCGGTAATCCGCCAGACCCGTGAGAGCAATTGCACCGCCTGGTCGCTCTCATTGCTGATATGGATGGTATAGTGCCAAACATAGTGGTTTTCATCGGGATCAGACTGCTCCGCCACAAACAACGGCTCAACACTGATACGAATATCACGTGTTATAGCTTCATATGTCGCTTCATCACTCAATCTGGAATCCACCGTTATCTTCTTCCATCAATAAAGGTTCCACCAAGTCTCCACCTCTGGGAGCCTGCCTGCCATATCCTAAACTAACATGATCTTGTGCCAATGCGCAGCTTTTGCCACGGCAATAGTTGCCTCTATACTAACCATAGATAATCGACGAGCCCGAACGCGCCTAGTCAAAAAATGAACTGGCCATGGGAGACATTGGGGGAGAACCACAAATTGTTCGATGCACGCATACGCCCACTCATCGACCCAACCTTGAACGCGGCCGGAGAATGGCTCGCCGAACGCGATGTGACTGCCGATTTCGTCACCATATCCGGCTTCGTAATCGGTATGGCGGGAGCTCTCGCCATCGCCTTTGGCGACTATAGCTTCGGTCTCGCTCTCATAGTGATTTCTCGCCTGGCCGATGGTCTCGACGGGGCTATCGCCCGCGCCAGCAAGAAAACCGACCTCGGAGGTTTTCTCGATGTCTCGCTTGATTTCATATTCTACGGCGCCGTGCCCCTGGCTTTTGCAATCCACGATCCGGCACAAAACGCACTGCCCGCTGCCGTCCTGCTGATGAGCTTCTTCGCCAACGGCACCACATTTCTGACCTTTGCAATCATGGCGGAACGACGCAAGTTGGACACCACAAAACAAGGTGAAAAATCGCTCTACTACATGTCCGGCTTGGTCGAGGGTTTTGAGACCATTATCGCCATTATCGCTTTTTGCCTTTTCCCGATGTATTTCCCGGAAATCGCATATACTTACAGTGCCTTGTGCTACGCATCCGCCGCCGGCCGCGTGTTGCTCGCCTGGAACATCCTAAGCAAGGAACAGGAAAAGTAGCGCGAAGAGACAAAAGAATGAGAACGTAAAGTTTGCGGTAAGTTTTTGATGTAAGATAAACAACAGATCAAAAAATCAACGTTGATGTTCGCCCGAAGTTGAGCCTGAGGGGATAAAGGTGGCACTCACGCTCAGCACGAAACTCTTGAAACAGAAGCTAGGTAAATCCCATAACCTCACCCTACAGTGAAATTGACATGACGAATTCAGACCATGTTGCTTGGGTCAAATCTCAACGTGATCCAGCACTTTGGCATGAAGCGGCAATCGCCGTACTCGCATACTGTCACGATGATCATGGTTTCCTGCCTTGGCTGCTCGAACAGCCGGATATGGATCGTGCGACCGCTGGTTGGCTTTTATTCTGGCCCGAGGGGTCACTTTATCTATCCGGTGAAACAAGTCATTTTGATTTTTTAGATAACTCCAATGAGGCAGAGATGGTCGCGATGCTCCACAGCCTATGTGCCAGAAGTGAAACGAAGGGTTTTGCCCGTGATGAGCTTGGTCTTGACCAAGGATTTGAAGCCGAACGCCAACGATGTCTTGATATCGTTGCCCAAGATGAAGTGGCGAATGGATTGACCGTACCACACCGGATCATCTCGCAAGGGTTTGTGAAACCGACAACTGTCAAATATGCAGCACAAGACGGCGGTATAATCTTCGTCACCTAAGATGCGCACACGTCTCAATTCACCCTGTCCCTTTCCAGACTTTTCCACCATGAAAAAGGGGTAATTGCCACAATTTGGACCATCCAGCAGGCTCAATGCTCCCACATAGTATCCTTCAGAAGCAGAGTTGCTGGTTAGTCCCGTGTATCGATTGATTTTCTGTATCGTTTTGTTTCTAGGCTTGGCCGGGTGTAGCAAACACCAAGCCCATGTTCCCATTGATGATCCCGTCTATGAGAGAACCCAGACTTGGGCTCCACAAGTGAACGCCAGTGGTGAGTATCAAGTGGCGAATAATACCCATTAAGCCCTGTTTTCTTACATCGGTTTTGCTTGCTGCAAAAGTCGCCATGACGCGGTTTCTCGTGCACCCGCCATGTTCTCGCGAAAATTCCTGTCACTTTAAATTTTCTTCATCGCCTGAGTGAGATCCGCCGCCAGATCGTCATAAGATTCAAGGCCGATCGAAAAGCGCACCATGCCATCGCAAATGCCCAGTTCCGCGCGCGCCGCCGGCTTGAGCCGCTGGTGTGTGGTCGTTGCTGGGTGCGTCACCAGGCTCTTGGCATCGCCCAGATTGTTCGTAATGCGGAAAATCTTCAAAGCATTCAGAAACGAAAACGCCTCGCGCTTCCCGCCATCAAGAACAATTGTCACGATCTGGCCGCCACCCGTCATCTGACGTTTGGCCAGTTCCAACTGCTCAAAGTCATCCCGCCATGGGTATAAAACCCGCGCAACTCCCGAAAGCCCCGCCAGATGGTCGGCAATCTTCTGGGCGCTTTCACACTGCGCTTTGACGCGGATCGGAAGCGTTTCCAACCCTTTCAGCATAACCCAGGCGTTAAATGGACTCATCGCCGGACCGGTCTGGCGTAAAAAGTTTGCCAGATGGTCTTCAACATACGCGTTAGATCCCAAAATCGCGCCACCAAGGCAACGCCCCTGCCCATCAATATGCTTCGTCGCAGAATAAACAACCACGTCCGCCCCAAGCTCCATCGGTCGTTGCAGCAAGGGGGTCGCAAACACATTGTCGACAATCACAAGCGCTCCAGCCTCCCGACCGATGGCACTAACGGCTTTGATGTCCACCAGATCAAGTGTCGGGTTCGCCGGCGTCTCGAAAAAGAACGCGCGTGTGTTGGGCTTGACTGCCCCTCGCCAGGCGTCCAGGTCAGGCCCATGAACCAACGTGCATTCAATCCCGAAACGCGGGCACAGCTCTTCCACCACATAACGGCACGAGCCAAAAAGCGCCTTTGCCGCCACGATGTGATCGCCCGCGCTGACGTAACTGAGTATCGATGCAGTTACCGCCGACATCCCGCTGGCCGTGGCGCGGCAGGCCTGCGCACCCTCCATCAGACGAATGCGTTCTTCAAACATCGAGACCGTTGGGTTGGAAAACCGGCTGTACTGGTATCCCGGTTCTTCATTCTTGAAACGAGCCTCCGCTTGCTCGGCGCTGTCATAAACATAGCCTTGTGTGAGAAACAAAGCTTCAGAGGTCTCACCAAACTGCGAGCGCAGGGTCCCGCCATGCACCAGCCGGGTTTCCAGGTCCCATTGGGTTTGGTCCTGGGAAGTTGTGTCTTCTTTGCTCACCCGAGCTCTCCTTCGTCTGTGCGCCCACGCGCAATCTATTGTAAAGTACAGAGCCCAACAAAAAGCCCCGCACCTCACACACTGCCAAAAACCTTGACCGAGCGGGAAACCGGGGTTCACACACGGCCCTTTTAGCGACTTGTTTTACGTGGCTGCAAGCCGGCCGGCCAAATCACCACGTGTTCTATCTCGGGGATTACCTCTCTTATGTGCTTGGCGTCAAGGCCTCAGTGATCTACAGGCAAAGATGAAAGCGCCCTTGGCTGCAAGCGCAGGGTCCATGGAAACAACAAAGGCCTGTCAATATGGCGGAAAAATCGGGTGTTCTGCCCATCCAGGAGATCGAGGCGTTAATTGAAAATGGCTTCGTGAGCATGTCTCCAGGGCCGGTCAAAGGTCAAATCCAGCCTGCAAGCCTCGACTTGCGCCTTGGTGCCAAAGCCTACCGCATTCGCGCAAGTTTTCTGCCCGGACCCGGCGTGACGGTCAAACACCGGCTTTCCGACCTTAAGCTCCATGAAATAAATCTAACAGATGGCGCCGTACTGGAAACCGGATGTGTCTACGTGGTGCCTCTGCTGGAAAGCCTCAACCTGCCTCCCGATCATAGTGCCTCGGCCAATCCGAAAAGTTCAACGGGACGCCTGGATGTCTTTACACGTGTCATTGTTGACGGAGCCACCGGCTTTGACCAGATACCCACCGGCTACCAAGGCCCGCTGTTCGCTGAAATCTGCCCGCAGACTTTTCCCATAATAGTTCGCCAAGGCTCGCGCTTGTCACAAATTCGTTTCCGGGTCGGTGAGTCAGAGACCAATGATGCCGCCCTTTTGGAACTTCATGCCCGCGAACAGTTGGTATCCTCTGACGAAGCGGACATCGCAAACGGTATAGCGCTTTCCGTTGACCTGAAGGGCCATAGCGAAGGTCTCATCGGCTATCGCGCCAAACGTCACGCCGGCCTCGTTGATGTCGACGCGGTCAAATCCTGCAAGGCACTCGATTACTGGGAACCAATTCAACTTGGGCAAGCCGCGCGCTTGGTACTCGATCCAGATGAGTTTTATATTTTGGCCAGCAAAGAAGCCGTCCACGTGCCACCCACTCACGCCGCTGAGATGGTACCGTTCAATCCTTTGGTGGGTGAATTTCGTGTGCATTACGCAGGCTTCATGGATCCGGGATTTGGTCATGCAGCGGCTGGTGGTTCTGGCTCGCGCGTCGTCCTCGAAGTGAGAAACCACAAGGTCCCGTTCATGCTCGAAGACGGTCAGACAATTGGTCACCTCGTTTATGAGCGTCTGACTGAAATTCCACGCCAACTTTACGGCAGCGACATCGGCTCAAATTATCAAGGTCAGAACCTGAAACTCTCAAAGCACTTTTATTAAGAGCCAGAAGAACTCTGGCCACTTGAGTTATTCATCCGAAAATACCGGTCAATAAAAGTCTCATAAATATCAGTAAGGGCATGCAGGTCGCCCACTGCAACGCACTCGTCGATTTTGTGGATGGTTTTGTTGACCAGCCCGAACTCGATCACTGGACAGGAGTCTTTAATAAACCGCGCGTCCGATGTCCCGCCACCTGTCGTGAGCTTCGGGGTTTTACCCGTAACGGAATGCACCGCCTCGCTCATGGTGGCAACAAGCGGCCCCGGCTGCGTTAGAAATACGCTGCCGGTTCCCGAAAAGTTTAACGATACGCGCTCGGCCCGTTCACCCTCAAGGCAACGGGCCAACTCACGACACTTTTCGCGCACCCACGCCTCAAGTCGCTCGCGCGTCCAAAGGTCATTATAGCGGATATTAAACGAAGCACGCGCTTCCTCTGGAATAACGTTTGTAACGGTATTGGGAACCGAAATAATCGTGACTTCAAGATTGGAAGGCTGAAAATGCTCGGTTCCTTGGTCAAGTGTCTCTCGTGAGAGCCCGTCAATTATGCGAGCTAGGGTTGGCACCGGGTTATCGGCCTCATGCGGGTAGGCGGCGTGGCCCTGCTTTCCCGAAACGACAATTTCGCCATTGAGCGAGCCGCGCCGCCCGATCTTGATTTCATCACCCAACGCTTG
>JAJRZC010000122.1 GCA_024275435.1 Alphaproteobacteria bacterium | reverse complement strand
TGGCCGCCGCACAGGAGACAAAATAATGACCCGCAGCAACGACAAGGCCCTCGCCGCCTTCCTGACCCGCAAGGCCGAGATCGACACCATGCTGGCCCGCCTTCAGAGGCTCAGCGACGAGCATTTTGAAGCCAATCCCGACGAGATCCACTGGGGACATGTTGGCGATCTGGCCGACATTTCAAAAAACCTGCGCGAGATTTGCGACCGCGCCTTTCAGGAGGGCGAATACGCCGAATAGCGCATCAATTAGGGTGAGAAATTTTCTAGAATTGATCGAAGGTTAGCTTTTCATCAAGCGCGCCTTTTGTGTGATGAATTCCTCCTCGGTGAGAGCACCCGCCTCTTTTAGTTGCCAAAGCTTCCCTATTTGATCAGCTAGGGTTCCGTTCTCCTCATGAGAGGAAAGATCGTTCGTTATTATTGCGCTGCTCGCTTTTTCAGGCTTTCGTATTGCTGTCTCGAGGTGTGCACTAAACTCGGCTATTTGTTGTGCGCCTTGATCAAAGAACATTTCACCCCGTTTCCCACCCTTCTTTCGATCTGTTTCATAAAATGTGACTTCATGAATTGGCTTATTGCTGTCATTGACCGTAATTTGAAGCGATAATTTTTTGGTACCGCTTGAGGATGTTGATGATCCGGAAAGTGCTCCAATAACAGCTCCAACTCCGCCAAACGCCACAGCACCGACAGCGGCACCTAGAGCTTGGCTTCCTCTATTGGTTGAGGCAACTTGGGTGCCATCCCGCAAAATATCTACTTTAACAATTGCGGAGAACGGAAACTCGATTCGGTACGGCTGCTCCTGCACTAATAGTGAACCGCGCGTTTTCTGAAGCCCAATGACAATTGGTCCCTCTCAAAGTCTACGACAAGAAAAGAGCCATCATTATGGCTAAGGTGAACCTTTGCATTAGGGAATTCTTTTTCCAACTCCGCTCGGAATTCATTGGTTTTAGCCCCTTGAGAAAACCCAACAATCACAGCAATAACCAGAATGACAATAATACCAAAAATAACTAATTCCAACTCAGCCTCCTAAAACCGCTGCCAAACATTTCTTCCACAAGGGAACTTCTCCAAAGTTATCCCATTGATTGAGGGGATGGAAGTGAAATCCCAACTAGGCGTAGACGAATCCACAAGATCGCGTTCTGACCCCGCACTGGACTCGGCCCTGAATGCGCATTATATTAGCATCCAATTAGATGCGCAATCAGGAGCCACCCCATGGATATCACCAAGGACATCCGTCCCCTTACCGAATTCAAACGCGAGACCTCGCGCTTTGTGGCCCGCCTCAAGGAAACCGGCCGCCCGTCGGTGCTGACGGTGAATGGCAAGCCCTCGGTCGTGGTCATGGATGCTGCCGCATGGCAGGACATGCAGGACCAGATCGATTATGCCCAGACTGTTGCGGGCATCCGCAAGGGGCTGGATCAGGCGCGCGCAGGCGAAGGCGTTGAAGCTTCGGCCTTCTTTGAAGATCTGTCCGCCAGCTGATGGCGCGCCAATATCGTGTCATCGTCACGCCGAAGGCAGCGGATGATCTCCGGCAGGAACATGCGTGGTTGCAGGAGCGCAATCCCCG
>JAJRZC010000121.1 GCA_024275435.1 Alphaproteobacteria bacterium | reverse complement strand
GTATCGTTAATGCAATACCGGATTTCGCATAGCATGCAAAAGCTGACAAACTGCTGACAAAATCTGCCATTCGCCCCCTTGACCTCCGAAGATCGGGCGCGTACATGACAGGCTCTACTGGGGAATAGGTTAACGGTAGACCCGCAGACTCTGACTCTGTTAGTCCAGGTTCGAATCCTGGTTCCCCAGCCAGATTATTTCACTTTTTTGTCTGTCTGATATCTGGCCAAAGGTCGTTGTTCCTGTTTGTACTAAGTGATCCAGACTATCTGAACAGTTTTGCGGCGGGGCAAGGTGCATCGGGGTTGCACTATTGTGATTTGTCGCGGGAAATCCTTTCAAATGGTTCAATATAGTCATAAACGTTATAGAGTATTTGATGTCGTCATCGATCAATGCGAGTCACTGTGAGGTTTGCGCATAATTCGTTTGTTTCGGTGTCATTAACACGGTTGGCAATATATAAAAGGTCCTCTGGCCTAGAAACAGATTGGAAGCGGAGTTCTCATGAATAGAGTGGTTCGAAGCGTATTGATTACCGGGGGAACCGGCTCCTTTGGTAAGACAATGTTACGAGGCTTGTTGGACCAAGGTGTGAATGAAGTGCGCATTCTCAGCCGTGACGAGGAAAAGCAAGATATGTTGCGCAATGATTTGCGTGACGATCGGGTGCGCTATTATATCGGCGACGTTCGCGACCGAGATGCTGTGGAGCGTGCAACACACGGGGTGCAATGTGTGTTTCATGCAGCGGCGTTGAAGCAGGTTCCGTCCTGTGAGTTCTTCCCGCATGAAGCTGTTCGCACGAATATTATAGGTTCCGAAAACGTTATCCGTGCTGCCGTCCGCGCAGAAGTGGATAGTCTGGTTTGTTTGTCCACAGACAAGGCCGTATTTCCGGTGAATGCCATGGGAATGTCTAAGGCGATGATGGAAAAGACGGCCCAAGCCGCCGCGCGTGACTTGGGTGTCGGTGCAAAAACTACGATCTCCTGTGTGCGCTATGGCAATGTGATGTACTCGCGAGGCAGTGCTATTCCCCTGTTTATTCGCCAAATAAAATCGGGCAAGCCAATTACGGTGACCGAACCGACCATGACCCGGTTTCTTATGCCTTTGCGCGATAGCGTAGCACTTGTGAACTATGCGTTCGCACATGCCAATCAGGGTGATTTATTCGTTAAGAAGGCACCGGCTTCGACTATTATCGATTTGGTGCAAAGTCTCAAAGAACTGTTTGGAGCGCCGGACCATCCAGTCGAAATTATTGGCTGGCGTCATGCGGAAAAACTTTATGAAACACTGGCTAGCGCTCAGGAGCTTACCCGTTCCGATGACTTGGGCGATTATTACCGTATTTTGATGGATCACCGAGATCTGAACTACAAACCGTATTTTAGCGAGGGAGATACCGAAACCGTGCGCCTGGACGATTACCACTCGCACAACACGGAGAGACTCTCGGTGCAAGGGGTAAAAGACCTGCTACTAAGTTTGCCTGAAGTGCAGAGTGAATTGGACGCCTGGAATACGGCTGGTGCAACGTGATGCGTGTTGTTGTTACAGGGGCTAGCGGGTTGATCGGATGGCATGCCCGAACGCGTTTGCATGCCGCCAATTGTGCAGCGGAATTTAAAGGTGAAGCACAGCCCTATGACATTATTCCGCTGGACCATGCCAGCTTCGACGACGACTCCGCTTTGAACACAGCGCTCACCGGAGCTGACGCGGTGCTGCATTTCGCGGGAGTGAATCGTGCGGCAGATGACGTGCTCGAGTCAGAAAATCCAGCGTTGGCCCGCCGTCTGGTTGCTGCCTGCCGTACAGCAAAGGCGGAGCCCCATATCGTTTACGCAAATTCCACCCACGCCGCGGGTGATACACCCTACGGGCGGGGAAAACGTATCGCTGGAGAAGTGTTTTCTGCTTTTACCGGCCAATATACCAACTTGATATTGCCCCACATATTCGGAGAAGGCGCACGCCCTGACTACAACAATGTCACGGCCACACTGATAGACCGGATTCTTGGGGGCCAGATCCCGTCTGTAAATCCGGGAGGTCGGGTGCGGTTGCTGCACGCAGGATCAGCAGCACAGACCGCGATTTACGCGGCAATGAATGGAGTCACGGGCGACCTTACGCCCGAGGGGCGTCCCATGTCGGTGGCGGAGTTGCTGGACAAGCTGGAAGGGTTTCACGCGTTATATACAGCCAACATTTATCCTGATCTCTCTGATGCTTTCGATCTGGCACTATTTAACGCCTATCGCGCGGCAACTTATCCGGAAGGTTGGCCGCGCCCGCTAAAGCTGAACACCGATTCCCGGGGCACTCTTTTCGAGGCTGTGAAAGGTGGAGGAGGAGGTCAGAGTTTCTTTTCGACGACCGGGGCTGGCGTCACGCGAGGAGACCACTTCCATTTGAAAAAGGTCGAACGATTCCTTGTGGTGCAAGGTGAAGCTGTGATCCGAATCCGTAAAGTGTTAACAGATGAAATTTGGGAGTACCGTGTTTCCGGGGATGCGCCGGCACCCGTGGACATGCCTACACTACACACCCATTCTATCGAGAACGTCGGACAAGGTCCGCTCCTGACGCTGTTCTGGACACACGATCTATTTGATCCGCAAAATCCGGACACATTTGCAGACAAGGTGACACTATGAGCAAGCTGAAGGTTATGACTGTTTTGGGGACCCGACCCGAGATTATCCGCTTGTCACGTGTGATTGACCGGTTGGATCAATATACCGACCATGTGATTGTGCACACCGGCCAAAACTGGGACAGGGGATTGAACGAAGTCTTTTTTTCCGATCTAGAGGTGCGAAGCCCAGACTATTTTCTTGGTGTAGGTGGCGGTACTCTGGCCGAGACGTTGGGCGGGATACTGGTCGAAACCGAAAAGGTTCTGATCGAGGAATCGCCCGATGCCGTTGTGATACTGGGAGACACAAACTCGGCTGTTTCGGCAATTATCGCGCGCCGGATGAAAATTCCAGTTTATCACATGGAAGCAGGCAATCGTTCGTTTGACCGGAATGTACCCGAAGAAACCAACCGCAAGTTGGTGGATCACATTGCAGACTTCAACCTTGTGTATACGGAACATGCGCGCCGTCATTTGCTGTCCGAGGGATTGGAGCATCAGAATGTCGTTCTGACCGGCAGCCCAATGCGCGAGGTACTGACGCATTACGCCAGCCGGATCGACTCGTCCGACGTTCTTGACCGGCTGGAATTGCAGCGCCGCAAATATTTCGTTGTTTCACTGCATCGCGAAGAGAACGTGGATGATCCCGTGCGTTTGAAATCGCTGGTGGCGACGCTAAATACGTTGGCGGAACGGTATGGATTTCCTGTTATCGTATCGACCCATCCACGCACTCGTAAGCGACTTGATGCACTTGGCGCGAGTTTCCACAGCAAAGTACAGTATTCTCGACCGTTCGGGTTTCATGACTATAATAAGTTGCAAATGAATGCGTTTTGCGCGGTATCCGATAGCGGTACGATAGCCGAGGAAGCCTCTATTCTGGGGTTTCCCGCAATAACACCCCGGGATGCAATAGAGCGGCCGGAGGGAATTGACGTGGGTTGCCTGATTGTCACCGGCCTGGATCGCGACACGATGTTGGATGGAATAGAAGCGGTGACCGGGATGTTCGCCGAACGCGAAGCCGCAGGCATATCTCATCCGGTGCCTGCCGACTATTGTATCACCAACACCTCCGAACGAGTGGTCAGTTTAGTTATTGGCACAGCACGTTTGGCGAACCAGCGGCGCGGAGTTCGCAAGAATGTCACCTAGTGATCAGATCATCAAGCGAAGTTTTGATCTGGTGTTCTCGGCTTTGGGTCTGTTGATTTTGTGGCCAATTATCGTAATTACTTGGCTAATTGCCTGGCATGATACGGGTGCGAGCGGTTTTTTTCTCCAGGAGCGTATCGGGTTGGGTGGAAAACCGTTTAAGGTAATAAAGTTGCGCACTATGCGCGACATTGATGGAACTGTTGTGACGACAGCCAAAGACCCGCGAATAACAGTATGGGGAGCGCGCTTCCGGCGCTGGAAGCTGGATGAATTGCCTCAGTTGTGGAATGTATTCTTGGGGCAAATGTCATTTGTGGGTCCACGCCCCGACGTGGCGGGGTATCTGGATCGTCTAGAAGGGAATGACCGGCGTTTGTTACGACTTAAGCCCGGGATAACTGGCCCCGCCACTTTGAAATACCGCAACGAGGAGGAGCTGTTGGCAGAGCAAGACGATCCTGAAGAGTTTAATGATAAGGTAATTTGGCCTGACAAGGTGAAGATAAATTTGGATTACCTGGACAATTGGAGCTTGCGACTCGATTTGAGCTACATTTTTGAAACGTTCAAAAAATGAGCGGAGAAAACCTGAAATTCACCCCTGTGGTCATTATCGGAGCAGGCAGGTCGGGGACAAATGTGTTGCGCGACATGCTGACACGCATGCCTGGATTCGCTACCTGGAATTGTGACGAAATCAACCCGATTTGGCGTCACGGGAACCTGTCTTGGCCGGATGACGAAATTCCGGTTCAAGCTGCTACTCCAAGGGTACGTCGCTATATTCGGGGAGCATTCCAACGGATATGGAGCCAGGAAGGACAGCCTCGGTTTGTCGTTGAGAAAACCTGTGCTAACTCGCTACGTGTACCTTTTGTCGATACAGTTCTTCCCGAAGCTAAATATCTCTATATCGTGCGTTCCGGTATAGATGTGGTCGCCTCTGCACGCAAACGTTGGCAAGGGGACCTGGAGATTCCCGGCTTGCCGTATTTTGCGGCCAAGGCACGTTATACACCGCTGTCAGACTTGCCTATCTATGCGTGGTCTTTTATTAGATCGCGACTAGGTCTGATGCTTGGGAAAAATAAACGACTTTCAGTCTGGGGACCGCGTTTTGCGGGAATGTCCGAGATGGGCGAATCCCCATTGGAGGAAATATGCGCTCGTCAATGGTCGGCCTGTATCAATAGTGCAGACGAGGCATTCGCGCGGATTGCGTCGGAAAGAGTAATGACGCTTCGCTATGAGGATTTGACGGCCAATCCGACCGCCGTTTTGACAGAAATTTTGGGGTTTCTTGAAGCCGAAACCGATGCCGCAACAATTTCAAAGTCGGCAGATTTGGTGCACTCCACCTCGGTCGGCAAGGGGCGTGCATTGTTGGAAGAATTGCCCCTTTCGACACTGGGTATTTTAAAAGCGCCATTGGCCGCGCACGGATACGAGGACTAAGATGCGAATTTGGCTCTCTCGACCGCACATGGGCGGCACAGAACAGACCTATGTAGCGGAAGCTTTTGATACAAACTTTGTGGCGCCATTGGGCCCGCAATTGAACGCGTTTGAACAATCTGTCAGTGACTACCTGGGCGGCGGATTGCATTGCGTGGGTTTGTCGTCGGGCTCTGCGGCGCTGCATCTTGCATTGCGGATCGCGGGTGTAGATCAAAACTCCGAAGTATGGATCAGCTCGATGACTTTTGCCGGTGGAATATTTCCGGTTCTCTATCAGGGCGCAAAACCGGTATTCTTTGACTTGTCGCCCGATACTTGGACTGTCGATTGCGATCTGCTTGAACAAGCCCTAGAGGACGCGAACAAAGAGAACAGATTGCCCCGTGCGATCGTGCCCACAGATTTATACGGGCAAGGGGTCGACCTTGATCGTCTGGAAACTATGTGTAAGCGGTTCGAGGTTGCACTCGTTGTGGACAGCGCAGAAAGTCTAGGTGCGCGCCATGTTGGCGGGCGAATGTGCGGGGCAGGTGGTGATGCCGCCATTTTGTCTTTTAATGGCAACAAAATCATCACGACATCAGGTGGTGGTATGCTGGTCACAAGATCGGAAAAAATTGCTGACGAAGCACGGTTTCTTGCCACTCAAGCTCGCGATCCGGCCCCCCATTACCAACATTCAACTTATGGCTACAATTATCGTTTATCCAATATTTGCGCCGCAATCGGTCTCGGACAAATGGAGGTTCTGGATGCTCGAGTAGTCTGTCGTCGTGCTATTTGTGATCGGTATATTGCAGCACTGTCCCGCCCCGGGATCACGTTCATGCCAGAGCCCGAAGGTGCGTATTCCACAAAATGGTTAACGGCAATTGCACTGGATTCGAAGGTGCTGGGTGTGAGCCGCGAAGACGTGCGGCTGAAATTGATGGAGTTTCAAATAGAAAGCCGCCCGATGTGGAAGCCAATGCATAAACAGCCGTTGTTCGAAGGGGCGAAATACCATGGCTCAGGCGTGGATGAACGCCTGTTTGAGATGGGTTTGTGCTTGCCGTCGGGGAGCGATATGTCGATCGAACAGCAAGATGAAGTCATTGGACATATTTTGGATATGTTGGGCGCATAACCGATGAAAATTTTGCTTACTCATCGATATTTTTGGCCTGATACACCTCCCTACGCTTATATGTTGCGCTCGATCGGAGAAGGGTTGGTCGACGCAGGTCATAAGGTTCATGTGTTTGCCTCAAGACCTTCGTACCGGGATACTGCGCTGGATGTGCCGAAGCGAGAAATCTTGGGGCGATTACATGTATATCGCTGCTGGGTCTTCAGGGAAAACCGCCGAAATGTCGTGCTGCGCGTGGTAAATGTGTTCTTGTATTGCGTTGCGCTTTTTTTTCATGTGCTGCGTTTGCGTCCGGACGTTGTTACTGCTTCGACCTTTCCTCCAGTTGTTGCGGGCTGGACTGCCAGCCTTGCTGCTCGTTTGGTCGGGGCACGGTTTGTCTATCACATAATGGATATTCACCCCGAGGTATCACTCTACTCGGGCGACTGGATGGGGCTGGGAATGCTGGCTTACGTCCTGAAATGGATGGATAACCAAACCTTGCGACGGGCAGCTGCGACTATCGTTCTGTCGGAAGATATGGCTGTTACACTCGCGTCCCGTGGATTGGAAAATTTGCCTGTCCATATAATAAACAACTTCTCGCTCGACGACTTTGCCGAGAGCAGTGCCCCACCTGCCGAACTGACCCGTGATCCAGCCAGCCGCCGGGTGATTTTTGCCGGCAATCTGGGGCGTTTCCAAAACTTGCTCCGATTGGCCGAGGGCGTTGCGCAGTGCTTCGAAGACTATCCGGACCTTGAGCTGTTTTTTCTGGGCGACGGGGCTGCATTGGCAGATTTGAAGGTTCGCTGGGAAAATCATCCGCAGGTTCGGTTTCGGCCGTTTTTGCCGTTTGCACAGGCCAAGCCCATGATCGAAGACTCCGCTGTGGGGCTTGTGTCGCTGGCGCCCAACATCTACCGGGTGGCATATCCGTCCAAAGTGCTAACTTATGCAGAGCTGGGGATACCAATATTGGCGTTGGTCGAGCCCGAAAGCCATTTGGCGCAGGAACTGGAAGTCGCTGGGATTGGAGTTGTAGCGCAGGATTCCTCCCCACAAGGAATTGCCTTGGCCTTGCGCAGACTATTGGATCGCCCCCCCGAGCGAGATTCGGTTCTGGCCTGGTATGCAAATACCTCGGACCAGGCCCATGTAATAAATCTATGGCGAGATATGATCGAAGGTTTGGATTCCGAATGAACAGTCGGCGACATATTCTAGTTGACGGGTTGAATTTGGCCCGTGGTGGCGGCGGGGTAGTAATGGTCCGGCTGGCCGACGCCTTTTCCCGCGCCGGATGGCGGGTAACGGTGCTGGTCAGTCGTCCGATATTCGATACTTATGTGCTGCCCGACGGGGTGGAAGTTTCGGTGCACTCCAGCGCTGCCGGGGCGGTGCAGTCCGCACTGTTCCGAAGATTTCTGCTACCCGGTATATGCAAGACCCTCGGTGGTGATCTAATTCTGTCGTTCAATTACCGTAGTCCGGTCTTGCTGCCGCAGGTGACCTATCATATTAACATTATCCCCTTATTGCCACTGGCAGATCGCATGCGCGCCGCTGGCTGGTTGCGCGCTCTGATGCAAAGGCGCGCTTCGCAGGCAGCGTTAACACGCTCGCATATTAATCTTTTTGAAAGTTGTTTTATTGAGTCCCTAGCAAGCCATTCCGGGAAAGATGGAACACATAACAAGGTCTGCTATATTGGTATTGATGCGCCTCCAGCCCAAACTCTTTCACGAGATGATGAAGACCGCACTTTGGTCACGGTAACCAGTGGAGCGCCCCATAAGCGCAATGATAAAACACTGGAATTGTTTCGCGCGTGGCGCGTGGGCGAGCCTTCGGCCCGTTTGGTCTTCGTAGGTGACGAAGCCGCAATTTATGCCGGTCTTCCAAAGGAAGAACGTATTTTTGTAGATGCGACTCCTTCGGTTTCGTTCGCCGGATATCTCGGGCGCGATGAATTGTATGCGCAGCTCCGCGCATCGTATGCTCTGGTCACATTTTCCAGGCTGGAAAGTTTTTTTATGGTTGCGCTAGAGGCGATGGCCGCAGGTTGTCCAGTGCTCGCCTGCGATACAACATCAGCAAGAGAAAGCATTGGTGACGCAGGTTTGATCGTGCCTGCAAACGACACTTTGGCCGCTCTGGGCGCGCTGCAAAGCCTGACCGGAGGTGAACGCACCGAGCTGATTGCTAAGGGTCATGCTCGCGCCGCGCGGTTCGACGCCGACATCTGTGCCGATAGGTTTGTACAAACCGTTGCGGATTTTTTTTCACAACTCCGTCAAAAGAAACTTGATTGATCGCAACCGGATTGTTCCCATATGGTCCGAAAACTTGTTAAGCTGAACTCTGGAGTGCAGAAGAAATGCTACTCTGAACGAGAGGCATGAGCGACAAGATCAGTCCATATTTGCGCGTTGCATCTGGCTCATAGGATGTACTTCAGGTAAAGGCGTTCAAGGAGTTGTGACGCGCTGGGGGGCAGTTTTACTGTGTCTGCGCTCGCGAAGGCTAAGAAGTGGAGAAACTATGGGCAATCTTGACCGCGTCAGGGCATTTGTGGAGCGGAACCGAGGAGCGGTTTTCAGTAGTCTTGTGCAGCAATCGCTTGTACGGGTCTGGATACGTCTTCGGTTGTGGCGTGTCTTTGGCTTTCTGTTCCCGCATCGAACCCCGGAGCGCTGGGTTTTTGTAGGGGGGTGCTATAACTCGGGAACAACAATATTACGGGAAATGATTGGAGCCCATCCGAGGGTGTCGTCATTGCCTCGCGAAGGGGTTCAAATGACGGACGCTTTTCCGAATCTCGAAGCAGGCGGTTGGGAGCGTATGTGGTATAGAAACGCTCGCTCCGCTGATTTGTCGGCGCGGAATCCTGAAAAAGTTGCTTATCAAGCTATCCGTGACTGGGGGCCATGGTGGCGGAAGGAGGCCGGAGTTTTTATCGAGAAGTCAATCGTCCATGGCGCCTGGATGCCGTTTCTGCAGGATGGATTTGAAAACGCCTACTTTCTTGGCGTAATCCGTAACGGTTATTGTGTTTGTGAAGGCATTCGCCGGCGGGCAAGTCCTAAAGGGGCCGCTCGCGAGACTGTAGGTTCCGATGTTTACCCGATCGAACAGGTTGGAGAACAATGGGTTTTTGCAAATCAGATAATCGAGCGTGACAAGGGGAGGTTAAATCACTACCACGAAATTCGTTATGAAGATTTTACGGGAAACCCTGTTCACCATATTCGCGAAATATTCCGGTTCATTGGTGTCGATGACTCCGTCGTGATGCAAGAGGAGGACGGCACCATCACCATCGGATCGCGATCTTTTGCTATTCGCAGCCAGAATGCTGAAAGTTTTTCACGCTTGACGCAGACGGATCGCGCCAAACTCGGGGCAGTTATCGGGCCGATGATGAAACAACTGGGCTATGACGCTGAAGAGGAAATATAACCATGGCCACAGGAAAAGTCAGGATTTCGCTTGATTTTGAATGTGGCTGGGGAGTCGCCACTGGTGGACAGTGGCGCGCAAACCAGACTGCGGGCATTTATCGAGATTTGCGTCCGGCCTTGAAACGTTTCACCAGGCAACTTGATGACCTGGAGTTTTCTTTCACCTGGGCTGCGGTCGGTGCCATGATAGATGAACCGGAAAACCGGGACTTTTCCCATCTGCGTGGTCAGTATGCGAGGGATGTCGGCGAATTTCTGGCCGAGGCCGAAGAACCAACCGTGGATGGTCGCGACCTTCTCGATATGATAAATGGTATGCGCACTTCTCAGCAATTTGGAACCCATACCTATTCACATCTCCTGTTTTCGGATCCGGAGCAGGGGGCCGAAGTTGTTGCCATTGATATGGCGCTTGCCACTGAAACAAATCGTGCGCTCGGACTTGACTGTACGCGCCTCGTTTTTCCTCGCAACCATTTCGGACATTTCGACATTGTGGGGGGCGCCGGAATCACCCATGCACGGATGCCTCCCCGCAATGCGCCAGATCCGACAAACCGACCGGGCGCGCTGCGGCGGGCATGGTCACTTTCTTTCCGTCCTGTTAGCCCCGTTTGGGAGGAGAAAACCCCCTCGGGATTGACGCTGCATTACGCGAGCGAGTTCTTGAATTGGGGTGTATCTGGCGGGGCGGTCAAGCGGCACCTGCACCAACGCCGAATCTCACGCGCGCTGGCGCGCGCGGCCGATGGTGCTGATGTCCATTTCTGGCTACATCCCTTCAATCTCGCGCAGACACCGAGTTTAATGGGTTTCATGGAAAGTTTTTTGCGGCAAGTTGCCCAATATCGGGATCGCGGTTTGATCTCCGTCACAGGTTTTTAACTTTAGTGGACTCATAACCATGTTTCCGATTGAACGTCAAAATAAGCGATGGTGGCATCTGCTGAACAGCGGAAGCAGACTTGCGATCCTCAGGGGAGCGACGCGACCGTTTGCGCGCAATGTAATCGTAAACGAGTACCCAAAATCCGGCGGTTCGTGGTTGTCGCAGATGCTTTCTGAAACGCTGCAACTTCCCTATCCACGCAATCGCCTTCCGATGGTGCGGTCCTGCCTTATGCAATGTCACATACTTAATCCGACAGGCATGAAAAATGTTGTCGTTGTGTGGCGAGATGGCCGCGATATCATGGTTTCGTTTTACAATCATCTGTTGATTGGTCACGAGTTTGGAGATGCCGAACATGTTGCACAAAATGCTCGGCTGCTAGGGATCAAAGATCCCGACAATATTCGCGAGAACCTCCCCAAATTTATTGAGGGTCTTATGACAAAGGTGGTGGGGCCATCGTTCACCTGGCCGGAGTTTGTAGAACGCTGGAATGGAAGAGCAGGGGTAATAGAAACACGATATGAAGACCTCTTGCTTGATCCGAAGGCGGAGATCAGGAAAATAGTTGTCGCGCTGGAAAGGGACCTTCCATCTGAGCGCAATATTGAAAAAATTGTTGAAAACTATTCGTTTCAGGCGCAATCCGGTCGTGAAAGTGGTATGGAAAAAAGAGGTTCTTTCCTTCGAAAAGGCGTGGCGGGCGATTGGGTAAATCAGTTTTCGCCAGAAGCCTGCGAAGTGTTTAATCACTACGCGGGGCGCGCACTTGATGTGTTGGGCTACAAACGCGACCTTCAGGAAAAGGAACATTGTTGATGTCGAAGCCCGTCAGAAACGACCGTTTTTTCATCGTGGGTTGTGGGCGATCCGGAACAACACTTCTAAAAACCATCCTTTCATCCCATCCAGAAATTTATGTCTGCCCCGAGACCTTTTTTTTCAGATCCATTCGTCCACGTCTGCATTCAGCCCCTGATACTCCGGAGCTCGTGGCAACGGCTTGGTGGTTGGCCGACGCAGGACTGTCTTCTAATATCCTGAAACCGCTGATTGAAGCTCGTGAAAATCAGGGTCAGTCACTTGAATGCGCAACTCTTGCCGCCATTTTGGATTTTCATGCGGCTACGCACCCGAACTTGATCATTGGCGAAAAAACTCCTGATCATGTCAATCACCTCGATGCCATCCGTGATTGCTTTTCCGGCGCGAAAATTGTGCAGATCATCCGCGATCCGCGAGCGGTTCTGGCCTCCTATCGCAAGGTAAAAGTAGGATCAAACGCGGTTGCAGATATCGCTTCCGAATGGGCGAATAGCACTTCCACGCTTGAAAACTGGGTCGCGCGATCAGACTTTTTGGCCATCCGTTACGAAGATCTGGTAGCCAATCCGGAAGCTACCCTGCGTGATATATGTGCATTTCTCGGAGTGACCTTTTCTCCTGATATGTTGAATTTTCACACTCGCGAGACCGATGGTTTTTCGCAAGAACAAACTCACCATGTGAATACACGTAGAGCGCTGTTCACTGATAGCATTGAGGTTTGGAAAAAACAGCTTCCTTGGCGGGATGTTGCTCTATTGGAGTGGGCCTTGGGGACTATGATGGTTCGACATGGCTACGAATTAAGAGGTGAAATAATACGTTTCGGTAGGATCCGTATGATAGCAAGCAGGTTTGGCGGTATTCTACATAAAACTTTTGTACGCTTTCCACGCCAGCGCCAAAAGGCCCTGCGCGCAAGGCGCAGGCTTCGCCGGGAGGCGCGAAGTAAGTGACGTCCATATTGCGAAACGAAAAGTGGCGGATCCTGTCCAACTATCTACGCCTTATTGCGGGGTTGGTGATTGGCCTCACGGTGACCCGTCTACTTATCGGGATTAGCGAGACCATCTACGGAATCTATATTACGATCACCGTTGGCTTCGGAATCTCGGTGATTATTACGGAGCTTTTGCGGATGGGGTTGGTTCCTGTTCTCGGCGTCGAGGTCCACGACGGGCGCGTGGTAAACAGGAAAAAATTCCTAGAGGTACTTACGGCTGCCCTGATGATCTCCGCAGGTTTTGCTTTGGCAGGTGCGCTTTTCATGCTACTACTTGGCTTGTGGGTGCTGCCACAGGCGGATGACCCGGCAATTGCTTATGCCGCCAAAGTCTTCCTTGGGCTGCGCATAGCTACCATGTTCGTCGTGGTGGTTTTAACTCCGTTTACCAGCGTTTTGCTCGTCACGGGGCGTCAGCCACGCTATAATTTCTTCTTGTTTCTCGAACGCTTTTCCGAACTCGTTGCGGTCGTCTTGTCGCTTTGGGTTTTCACGGGATTGCCTTCCGGCGAGGCCGATAAGCTGATTCAGATTGGGGCCGGAACCTCTATCTTTGTTGTTCTTACTTATGCCGTATGCGCGTGGAGTGTTTTGCGTCTTGGTAGTGACTTCCGTCCGATGTGGCGCCGGCCCGAGCGTAAGACGTTCCTTCAAATTATGGGCCGTATTGGTTGGAGTAGCCTGCAAACCTTGTCGATGAATTTGTATGTCAGATTCGATATACTGCTTGTTGCGGCAGTATTCGGCCCCGCAGGGGCACTGGCTTTCGGCGTCGCAACTCGTCTAATGGGATTTGTTCGCCAAGCGACTGTTGGTTTGGTAAATGGTCTGGATTCTATCTTCGCAAACCTTGCCGGCATTGAAAAACGAAAAGGGCTACATAACACTGATGAACCGGTTGTTCATGCGCGACTTGTAGAAATGTCGACTTCTTTGCAAGCGGCGCTCGTGTTTCAGGGTATTGTTCTCATTCTTTTGCTTCGCGACGATCTTGTCGCCCTCTGGATTGGCGATGTTCTCGAGCCGAAGCAGGCTGCATGGAAAGTGGCACAGATATCCGATCTCTCGGCGCTAATGGCATTGGGTATCGGCCTGCGGAGTCTGAATTTGGGCTGGATGTCGGCGATGACCGGCAAGGGCTTGGCGCAGGGTTTCGCGGAAATGTGGATCACCGATAATCCGCGGTACGGAAGTTGGAATTTGGTCGCTGTCATGGGTGCCGCGATGCAGGATCGATACCTCATAGCCATGCGCGATCAAGCCGTTCACCAAATACGGCCCGGTCGGTCCCGTGCCGCCGATCACCAATGCTTTCAAGACGTCGTCTCCCCATGAACCCAGAGGCATGAAAACGCCGGGGAAGGCCCGGGCAGTGGTTTACCCAAGGCCAACTCCGGCGAAGTGTTGCGGGCCGAATACGGCCTAGGCTGGCTTTTGCGCCGTGATCAGGCCGAGTTGAT
>JAJRZC010000009.1 GCA_024275435.1 Alphaproteobacteria bacterium | reverse complement strand
GCGTAATAAGGTGACCGGGCATTCTCGCAAGTTCGGTCGCCAGACCTAAACCCCTTTGAAACATAAAGAAAATCACCCCCACGTCGGGGCACATTCGCGTTTCAATGAAGGCAAGTGGCGGAGGGAACGGATCTGCCACCCAACCGTCTCAGATTATATTGTTTATTTACAATGCGTTACAAATAGAAACACCGGTTTCTCGACACAAAGACGGTCATTCCTACACGGCCACGATCGTAGGGACGCCTGAAACATCAACCTCGCGCTCAGCGTGCCAAGCATCATAAGCGCCTTGCATCCGGATCCAGAAAAGCGGGCTGTTGCCAAACAGTTTGCCAAGTCGAGCAGCAACAGTGGCGCTTACCGGCTTCTTCTCATTCACGATGTCATAGAAATGCTGACGCGAAATACCCAGCATCCTAGCCAGCTCAGTTTTGGTATGCTGAAGGGCTGGCAGGATATCTTCCCGCAGGATTTCACCCGGGTGGCTGGGGCATCTGGCCGTATTTCGCATAGTCATTCGCTCTCTCCTAGTGGTATTGCTCAAGGTCGATCCGGAACGCATCTCCGTCATCGAATTCGAAGGTGATGCACCAAGGACCGTTCACATGAACAGTGTATCTGGTGGGTTCAAATCCACGCAATTGATGGAAGTTGAAACCCGGCAGGTTCAGATCTTCAGGTTCGGCAGCGGCATCCAGAGTATCCAGTCGTCGCAAAATCCGCTTGTGCAGCCTCGCATCTATTTTTGATTTGCCTTGCGTCCATAATGACTCGAGTTGCTTATTACGGATGGATTTGATCATAGCGTCATGTAAGCTATCAGCTTACGTATTGCAAGTGGGAAAATGCTCCGCTTGTTGCGGTTTTCTCAAATTGCGAAAGCCTCTCGGCCTGATGTGGAACGACAAGCGGACAAATGCCAGTCCGATTTGGATCTCCCCGAGAAGTCGCATGAAGGCCGAGTTGATAAACAACTTTTCTCTGCCAGACTTGATCTCTTCCAAACCCCCTATCTCGCACAGCCGCTTCAAGTGCACCGATGTGATCCTCGACGCCACCATCGTCCACCGAAGATTAATAGCCGTAAAACGTGTCCCGCGACTTGCCCATGACTTGGCAGGCTTTGGAAACATTGCCCAGTTCTTCAGCCAGATTCAGCAAGCCTACTTTGAGTTTGATGATCTTCTCGTTATTATTCAACATCATGGTTTCCTTTTATCGTGGTTTCGTTTGCACCAACATCAAAATGGTAACCATCATCTCAAGCAAGTAGTGTACCGCCATCATTCCAGTTCACTGAAATGGGGGCGTGTGCGATGAAGTCTGAACTATCACAATTCAACGTCAGAAGGAAAATATTTTTGCCCTCGGCACAGGGGAATCGCATGAACATTACGCGGCGAGTATCTGAAGCAGGAAACGATTATTCCAGCCTGCCTTTTTACGCATGACACGCAGGGATTTTTTATCCTTCGCCTTGTTCAGCAAATTTATCGCCATGTGCTTTATGATGG
>JAJRZC010000120.1 GCA_024275435.1 Alphaproteobacteria bacterium | reverse complement strand
GGGGAAGGGGACTTGCGCCGCCTGTCTCAAAACTTCAACACCATGACACGCGAGTTGCGCCAAAAACGTCATGCGCTGACAACCGCCAATGACCAACTCCTAGAGCGCCGTCGCTTCACTGAAGCAGTTATCTCTGGCGTCTCCGCCGGCGTACTTGGATTGGACAGCCAAGACCGCATCACTTTGGTATCTCGCTCCGCTGAGGAACTCTTAAACGTCAAGGCCGACGACCTAATTGGTCAGAAACTCGTCGACGCCATACCGGAATTTGCCGAAGTTTTTGCAAAATTTTCCAGTCAAAAACTAAAGCCGAGAACGCAACAGCAAATCACAATCGGCCCTGAAAGTGATGAACGCACACTCGCCATCAAAGTAACCCATGAAGCAGCAGGCAAAGGTGAGGTTGGTTCCGTCGTAACTTTCGACGATATCACAGAACTCGTCTCAGCCCAGCGCACAAACGCTTGGGCCGATGTCGCACGTCGCATTGCTCACGAAATCAAGAATCCTTTGACTCCGATCATTCTGTCTGTCGGCCGGCTTCGCAAGAACTACGGTCACCTGATCACAGAAAAGAAAGAACTGTTCGACAACCTGACAGCCACAATCGAACGCCAGGCCGGCGACATCAAAACCATGGTCGACGAGTTCGCTTCATTCGCTCGAATGCCGGAACCTCAAATGGTCACTGATGATCTTCGCAACGCGGTTAAAGAGCCAATCATTCTGTTTCGTGAAAGCACGCCTCAGATTGAGTACATACTCAATATTCCTGATGAGCCAGTCCTGTGCTCCATCGACAGACGATTGATCACACAGGCAACCACCAACCTCATAAAAAATGCAACAGAAGCCATCAAGGGCATCGGCCAGGACTTTTCTGGCCCCGAAGAAAAAGGCCGCATCACCACCTCCATTCATTTGGAAGGGGATCAAGCCATTATCGAGGTTGCGGATAATGGACCAGGTCTGCCAAAACAAAACCGCGCACGGATCACAGAACCTTATGTCACCTCAAAAGGAAATAAGGGCACAGGTCTCGGCCTAGCCATTGTCAATAAAATTGCAGAACAACACGGAGGCACCCTGATCTTGGAAGATGCAAAAAATTCCCAAGGAGAAATCACAAACGGTGCCGTCGTAAAGATTGTCCTACCACTCATCCAAACAGAGAAAGAAAGCACCGATTCAGACGCCAAAACAGAACCCAGCAACACTTCCGACAACCTGACCAAAGTTCTGTCCGACACCTAAACCGAAACACACAACAGACTGAAAGACACAAATCCCTTGCTTTCAAAGCACACTGGATTTTCAAAGAATAATTAAGACCTTGAACAACTCAAACCAAGCAACGACTTACGCACTAAGGAGCCCCCGATGCCATCAGACATCTTGATCGTCGACGATGAGGCCGATATCCGCGAATTGATCGCCGGCATCCTTGAGGACGAAGGCCATACAACTCGCCTTGCTCGCGATAGCGATGAAGCGCTTCAATCCATCGAAGAACGTCGCCCCAACTTGGTCATATTGGATATCTGGTTGCAGGGAAGTCGTCTTGACGGCCTGGAAGTACTGTCCGTCATCCGCCGCGCATATCCCGAACTTCCCGTGGTTATCATCTCCGGTCACGGCAATATTGAAACTGCCGTCACGGCCATTAAGCGTGGTGCTTACGACTATATTGAAAAACCCTTCAAAGCTGATCGCCTGGTCCTTGTCGCCATGCGTGCACTTGAGACATCTCAACTGAAACGGGAAGTTCAGCAACTTCGAGAACGCTCAACCGACAGCGCTGACATGATCGGCAAATCAGTTGCCATAAACCAGTTACGCAGTGCCATAGATCGTATTGGGCCAACCAACAGCCGTATATTGATCCGCGGTTCCTCCGGAACAGGTAAAGAGCTTGCCGCAAGGGTTATCCACCAAAAATCCCATCGCGCCGAATCTCCCTTTGTTGTCCTGAACGCGGCATCCATGGCTCCTGACCGTGTAGAAGATGAACTTTTTGGCACTGAGGATGCCTCCGGCGGACCACGCAAAGTTGGCGCCCTAGAAGAGGCTCACAGCGGAACCCTTTACATCGATGAAATCGCCGACATGCCCATCGAAACACAAGGCAAGGTCCTGCGCGTATTGGTTGAACAGAAGTTCCAACGTATGGGCGGCACCCAAAAGGTCGCCGTTGATGTCCGTATCATTTCCTCCACCAGCCGTGATCTTGAACGAGAAATGAGCGAAGGCCGGTTCCGCGAGGATCTTTACCATCGCCTAAACGTTGTACCCTTACGCATCCCAAGCTTGGCAGAGCGGCGCGATGACATTCCCGATCTCATCGCTTACTTCGTCGAGCAACTCGCTCAATCTTCAGGTCTAAGTCCGCGCAAAATCGGAGAAGATGCCATAGCCGTTCTGCAGGCCCACGATTGGCCCGGCAACGTGCGGGAGCTTCGCAACAACGTCGAACGTCTGATGATTTTGGCGGGCGGCGAACCAAACACCATTATCACGGCAGATATGCTGCCCGATGAAATCGGCTCCAACGTACCACTTCCAGTCAATGGCGGGGCTGAGCACCTGATGTCTCTTCCACTTCGAGAGGCACGCGAAATCTTTGAGCGGGAATACCTGCTGGCTCAGATCAACCGTTTCGGAGGCAATATATCGCGAACAGCTGAATTTGTCGGTATGGAGCGTTCAGCCCTTCATCGTAAACTTCGCGCGCTGGGTGTCACTTCGGAACAGCGCGCAGGCGGTGGAGGCGGAGAAGCTCGCCAAGCCTGAATTGACCGTATAAATAAGCGCAGACCCTCAGCAACGGTTAACCACCAATTGACATACTCATTACTGGGGTAGAATTGTTCATTCTATCACAGCAGAAACCAGTTGACTTCACTGCCAGCCTTATCGGCATGAGAAACACAGGCCAGAGTTCATGAAAGTCATCATTTGCGGAGCCGGACAGGTCGGCATGGGAATAGCCGAGCGCTTGGCCCAGGAAGGCAATGACGTATCAATCATCGACGCAAGTGAAGAGCTTGTGCAAAGCGCCAACGATATGCTCGACGTTCGAGCAATCCAGGGCAATGCAGCTCATCCCGATATATTGAAAAGCGCCGGCATTGATGAAGCCGACATGATGATCGCAGTGACACTCCACGATGAAGTCAACATGGTTTCCTGTCAGATCGCCCATACGTTGTTTGGCGTACCAACAAAAATCGCACGCATCAGAGCCCAGACCTATCTGGAAGATAAATGGGCCGGCCTGTTCTCACGTGAAAGCATCCCAATTGATCACATCATCTCACCTGAGATCGAAGCTGCCAACATGGTCATGCGGCGCCTACAACTCCCAGGAGCTTTCGAAACTGTTTCCTTTGCAGACGGCCGTGTAACGCTCATCGGCATCACCTGCGAGCCCGATTGCCCGGTCCTTGACACGCCACTTAGTCAACTTGCGGATCTGTTCCCGGACTTGCCCGCTGTTACTGTCGCCATCGCCAGACAAGGCAAGCTATTTATTCCCCACGGCGGCGAGCAACTTCAAGTCAACGATGATGTCTATGTCATCGCTCCCACCGATCAAGTTTCACGCACATTGCAGATTTTCGGTCATGAAGAAACCCGCGCCCGTCGCATCGTCATAGCCGGCGGGGGCAACATTGGACTTTATGTCGCCAAGTCACTGGAAAAGAATGAACCCAACATACGCGTCAAAGTCATTGAATCCTCTCGAGATCGCGCGGCTCAAATCGCTGAACGTCTTTCACGAACGGTGGTTTTGCACGGATCGTCTCTTTCAGAAGACGTGCTTCGCGAGGCGGACATCTCCTCCGCAGACACCCTGGTCGCCCTGACAAATGACGAGCAGGTGAATTTGTTGACCTCAGCGCTTGCAAAACAGCTGGGATGCAAATCCAGCCTCTGTTTGATCAATTCACCGAACTACTCGGGTCTATTTCGCCCGTTGAAAATTGACGCGCAAATCAATCCACGAACAACCACTGTCAGCCGGGTGTTACAACACGTCCGTCGTGGACGCATTCGCGCCGTACACTCAATTCACCATGGAGACGCAGAAGTCATCGAAGCTGATGTCTTGGAAACCGCGCCTGTTCTGACCAAGCCCCTCAAAGACATCAATATGGCTGAAGGAATTCGTTTTGGATCCATTTTGCGCGAAGGAAAAACGCTGGTTCCCACAGGTGACACAGAACTGGAAGTGAACGATCGCGTGATACTTTTTGCCCGCGCTGACTACGTGCGAGAAGTTGAGCAAATGTTCCGCGTCAGCCCGGATTACTTCTAAGCGCTTCAATAAACGTTTTTAGACGTTGGCAATCCTTCATAAACTTCTATGAAACACCGTTGAGATCATCAATTAAGTCAATGAATGGCATAACTTTTTTGCAAGCCAACGCAACAATGAGCTTTCAACCAATCAGCATAACATTTTAGAATGGGAATTTTTCTCAAATTCTCATTGCAGCTGCCAAAGAAATAGTTCAAGGATAGTTCGTACACAGTAAATAACAATAGTGACATTGCTCACGTTACAAGTACGATGTCCTTACCGTGTGCCAATAATTAGAATTATAATACAACAGAGCATTTGATTAAACAAAGCCTTTCCTGTGCTGTCGATTGTTACGTACGAATATCTTCATTGGAAGCACATCCGATAAAAACTCAAAAACACATTGAATAAGCATGATGCCCCCTAGAAGATACATTCTCCAGCTACCAAATTTTACAGCCCGACGACTTTGTTTTCACGAATAATATAAGAAACGGAACCAGTTTCATGCCGTCAGATAAAGCGCCAAATCTCCAAGATAGCTTCCTCAATCACGTAAGAAAAAACAAAGTCCCGCTGACCATATTTCTGGTGAACGGTGTGAAATTACAGGGTATTGTGACTTGGTTTGATAACTTTTGCGTCCTCTTGCGCAGAGACGGCCACTCGCAACTGGTCTATAAGCATGCAATCTCAACAATCATGCCTGGCCAACCTGTACAACTCATGGAAGGCGAGCCAAGCGATACCCTAAGTTCATAAGTGCCATTTCAGGCCACAAGGTAGGCGCACGATCGCTCAAGACAACAGCAACAAAGGCCCTCGCAAGGACCTCCAAACCAGTGGAATAGACCCCAAACGTGTAAGCTCACGTCGCTCACGCGCAATTGTTATTGTGCCGATCATCAGATCACGTGCATCAAGTTACTCTCAAACATCAAAACCCAAACAAATTCATCAAAGGACGAGTTCATCTGACGGAGCACTTGTTCACTCGCCACAAGATCGTCTCATGGAAGCCTGCGGCCTTGCCCGCGCCATTGACCTCAACCTCATTGAAACCAAAATTGTCACCATATCAGCCCCGAAACCGGGCACCTTGTTTGGCACGGGTAAGGTCAAGGAACTCGCCGATCTTGTACAAGACAACAACATAGAGTTGGTGATTGTTGATCACGCTCTTAGCCCCATCCAACAAAGCAACCTCGAAATTGCCTGGAAAGCCAAGGTTCTCGATCGCACAGGACTAATTCTGGAAATTTTCGGTGATCGCGCCCGAACACGTGAAGGGCGCTTACAAGTTGAGTTGGCCCATCTGACCTACCAGAAAGGACGTCTCGTTCGGGCATGGACCCATCTGGAACGCCAACGCGGCGGTTCCGCTTTCCTCGGCGGCCCAGGAGAAGCTCAAATCGAACTTGATCGGCGTATGATTGATGGTCGCATCGAGGCGATCAAAAAGGATCTGAGCCAAGTTGTTCGCACCCGTGAGCTGCACCGCGCCGGTCGCCGTAAAGTTCCCTATCCCATTGTTTCGCTCGTCGGCTACACCAACGCTGGAAAGTCAACGCTGTTCAACTGTCTGACGGGCTCAAACGTGGTCGCACAAGATCAGGTGTTTGCCACCCTCGACCCCACCATGCGCGAGGTCAAACTCCCAAGCGGCAGACGTATAATCCTATCAGATACCGTGGGTTTTATCTCTGACCTTCCAACAATGCTGGTGGCCGCATTCCGCGCGACGTTGGAAGAAGTCGTAGAAGCTGATTTGATTTTACATGTCCGAGACATCGCCCATCCAGAAACCCAAGCCCAGCGCTCAGACGTTGAAAAGATCCTGTGCGACCTGGGAATAAACCTCGACACCCATGGCAACCAAGTCTTGGAAGTTTGGAATAAAGCCGACCTGCTACCCTTAAACTTCAAGGAAGACGCCAAGTTTCTCCGTCAATTCAAAGAAGCCAATCCAGCCCTGGTTTCTGCAACAAACAAAACAGGCATAGAGGAGCTGCTGGCTAGAATAGACACACATTTCAGTCAACACGATGTTGAGTTAGAACTCGAACTAAAATCTACCGATGGAAAGTTGCAACACTGGCTGTTTGAACACGCCCAGATCCTGGAACATAGCACCGCTACCGATGGTACCATCTCGTTTCGTGTTCGCCTGAGTCCGCAAAATTACGGACGCCTCATGTCTCGCCTCGAACCGTGATTCCAACACCAAGGTCAGTTCCCGTCCGCCAAGCAAACACACTTGTTCAATCTGCTGTTTTTTCCGATACCTTCGCAGCGTCCCACAAGGCATCCATTTCCTCAAGGTCAGACTGTTGGACAGTTTTTCCACGCGCACCAAGTGCGGCTTCGATTTTCGTAAAGCGTCGTATGAATTTCTGATTAGCAGAACGCAGCGCGCCTTCAGCATCAATATCCAAATGCCTCGCAACGTTGGCCATCACAAACAGCAGATCACCGAACTCTTCTTTGACACGCCCGCGCAGCTTTTCATCATCTGCCCCACGCGGGTCGGCCATAAGCGCAACCTCTTCCAACTCCCCAAGCTCTTCGCGCATTTTTTCAAACACAGGCTTGAGAGAGGGCCAGTCAAAACCAACCTTCGCTGCTTTGTTCTGCAACTTAATGGCGCGCACCAAGGCCGGCAAAGCCACTGGAACATCTGCCAGAATTGAATCTGATGAAACTTGAAGGGAAGGGGAGGGTGCTGGAGCTTCCAGTTTCTCATCTTTGGCAAGTTTCTGGCTCAGCTGTTCTTTTGCTAAAATCTTCTCGACGCGCTCACTTTCTTTGATCCGGTCCCAGGAACCCTTCTCAGGCCCCGACGCTCGCTCTTCGAGTGTTCCAAACACATGAGGATGCCGGCGCACCATCTTGCGCGTGATGCCATCAACAACATCAGAAAAATCAAACGCGCCAAGTTCCTCAGCCATCCGCGCATGATAAACAACCTGCAACAATAAATCCCCAAGCTCTTCTTTGATATCAATCAGATCACCACGCTCAATGGCATCCAGCACCTCATAGGTTTCTTCGAGCGTGAAAGGGGCAATGGAAGCAAAGTCTTGTTCCAAGTCCCACGGACAACCTGTTACCGGCGTTCGCAAAGCTGCCATAACCTTCAAAAGGTCGCTCAGCGTTTTCTTCTCACCCGCAATCTTGTCCATCACCTATCCTGTAAGCTAAGTATATCAAAGCCAGCCACAGACCACGCGTATTTCCATATCAAACGCGATGAAACGGACCAAGACTTAACGCTTATACGCGTCAAACCAAAGGGACGAAGCCATGATCATACTGCGTTTTCTCATGAACCTTATCATCATGGCTGCAGAACTTGCACTCATCGCCGCGGTGGCTTGGCTCGGCTACCATTACCCACTCTACTTTGCCATTTTGACGGTTCTTATCAGTTTGGGCCTTGGCCTATGGTTAGAGTTTGCCCGGCTCAAACATGAATTTCCCTTCTACTTCGATCGCCCCATTTCAGGCCATTTATTCTTCCTGCACTTCGTTGCCTTCATAGATACCCTGGTCAAAGCCCTCCTTGCCGGTATGATGGCTCTCTTAACATTCTCGGGAACCAACCAAGACCGCCTATTCTGGATCGCGATAATCTTTTCCGTAACGGTCTTCGCCGGTTCAAGCCTGCTGCGACGCCTCTCAATTTCCTTGAATGCGCGACCATCGCGCTGGGGTTATTTTCGCCTCGCGGCCCCCCTGGGCCTGTTGTTTTCCCTGGCCATCTCATTCCTGCCACGACCATCTTTCGCAGACATTGGCTATAAGGTGATATTCGACCTGCCAAAAGTTCCAACTGTCGCCCAGGCAAGTGAAGTGCTGTTCGTACTGAAACAAAAATTTGATGCGTTGATCGAGTCCGTTCTGGCAGCCTTCATGAATGCAGACCTCGCTAAAATTCTCGGTGCATTGGTCAGCGTCAATGTCCTATCAGGCTTTGTCATTGCCCTTTACGCAGTGATGATCGCCGAATTTATCCGTGCTGCGGAAACGAAAACAAGCTAAAGTTTTAAAATGAAAAGGGCAGGGGAGAAGCTAAAAAGGATCCGTTTTTACTGTTCTTTGTGATAAACGCTGTGATTGGATGGAGTAAGTCCATCTGGCAGCCTGACGGTCTGAACCACATGCATTTTCAAAGCATCAGCTGATAGTTTTCGCCTAGCACTCATCAATTCGAATCCATCACGAAAGGCGGATGAGTTGAGCTCGCGATCCGATACAGCTGTCACACTTAGCGCATCAGCCAAACCGCCTCCATCAAAAGGGATCAAACCTCCATCAGGTTTGGCGCGAAAAGAAGCGAAATGAGATTCACCATCAAGCGCAATCCATTTCATTTCAAACACAAGCTCCTCACCATCAGCCAATATTTTGATGCTTCCTGATGTTGGCGGATCGCCTTGCTCAAAAACACAGCTCTCGACATCCAACACCCACATGCCCAGGAACTTTTGATAAATCGGATCAGTCATGACGCACCGCTTCAGAGTATAATTTTGGAAAGGGCTGATACCCGGGCAGCTTTACCCGACGAACGAAGACAATATGGACGAAGTCACACGTCAACCACCCACCGCTTCAATCCATCCAAGATCAACTCCAGTCCAAAACTGAACTGGGTGATACCGTCATATTTCCCCTCAATGATTTGTACTGCCGCCTCATGCATGAAAGGGTAGTCTGTTTTCGAAATCATCGGCAGATATTGCGCTGCTGCGGCCTTGAATTCCTCCGGTTCCACTGGGAAATTCAACTCCTGCATCGTATAGCCATAGACGTGGCTGTCGATAGCGTTCCGGGCCCAGTCCGCCTGGGCATAGGTGAAGCCCGCCCTCACCAAACATCCAACCGTTGCATCTATATCGCGCATGATCGCCTCACCAATGGCGATTTTCGAGATCAGTAACGTGGATGCCCAGCGATGGCGCAGCAGTGTTTGCCGCATGGAATGCGCCCGGCGGCGCATCATCTCCTCCCAATGGCAGCCCACGACCGGGCTTTCAATCTCCGCAACCACCCGCTCGAGCATCAAATCGAGCAGTTCGTCCTTTCCCGCGACGTGGTTGTAGAGTGACATCGCGGTCGCACCTAAAGATCCCGCCAGCTTACGCATCGACAAGGTATCAAAGCCCTCCTCATCGGCGAGCTCTAGCGCTTTACTCACAATAACTTCAGCGGTTAACAACCTGCGTTTTCGGGGTTTTTCAGCTTGGCTCATAAGGTTTGATCAAAGGGTAAAGATGTGGTCTTGACACATATACACTGTATATTTATAGGATGCGTCAGGCAAATATACAGCGTATATATAGTTGTTATTAAGGCCGAAACTCTGCAATCTTGGAGACTCAGCGATGCCCCTTGCCGCCAAAATTTCAACCCTCTGGGTCGTTGTCC
>JAJRZC010000119.1 GCA_024275435.1 Alphaproteobacteria bacterium | reverse complement strand
GGTTGCCGAGGTGAATATTTTGACCGGTGCAAAAACCGTTCTTCAGTATCTCATCAAACCCCTCACCAGGATGCGCCACAACGCCCTCACTGAACGCTAAAAAGTTCAATTGCGCGCAGACGACCAATTGACTTGTTGTAGGGAAATAAGCTTGGTTCAGCCAAGTGGGAGATCTCCCCTTATTTCGTTCGTTGTATATCAGGCACTGTATGACAAATCCGGTTTTGATTGAAGTTACCCGCGGTCCATTGGTCGAAAGCCGGCACCGGGGCTCACTTGCTTTGACGCGTGCTGATGGGTCTGTGGTACTCGCCATGGGTGATGTGGAGACACCCACATTTCCCCGCTCAGCCATTAAGGCTTTGCAAAGCCTGCAACTGCTTGAAAGTGGCGCGGCGGACCAATATTCGTTCGGAGAACAAGAAATTGCTCTAGCGTGTGCGTCTCATACGGGGACCCAACGCCACACTGAGCTAGCCGCTTCGATGCTGGAAAAGATTGGCCTTGGTGAATGTGACCTGAGATGCGGTACGCACCCACCTTTGGGGGCCAAGGCGCTGAAAAGCCTTTGGCGTTCCGGCAAGGAACCAAATCAGCTTCATAACAACTGCTCGGGAAAGCACGCGGGGATGCTGGCAGTGGCGCGCCACCTGGGTGAGCCGATTGATGATTACTGCAGTACAGCCAACCCGGTGCAACAACGCGTCCATGCCCTGTTGCATGAACTCTCTGGTCTTGAACTGGGTACGAACACATTAGGATTTGATGGATGCTCGTTGCCGAACTGGGCCATGCCGCTTCTGACCATGTCGCATGTTTTTGCAAAAATAGTGAGTGGTGTTGGGATGTCGCACGCGCGACAGGCCGCTTTTGAAAAGATCTTCAAAGCCTGCTGGCAAGAGCCGGAACTTATCGCTGGTCCGGGACGCACCGATACGCTTGTGTTGAACGAATGGTCGGGCAAGGTATTTATTAAAACCGGTGCTGAGGGGGTTTATTGCGGAGGCTTTCCAGAACTGGGCCTTGGCTTCGCCTTGAAAATCGATGATGGCGCAACGCGAGCCTCTGCAGGAACGGCAATGGCACTGGTGGAGAGGATCGTTCCTCTTGAAATCTCGCAGCAAAAATCAGCGCACGCACCCCGAAAAATCTTGAAGTCATGGAGGGGAGCCACGGTTGGTGAGGTTCATTCCAGCCTAGAGCTTAAACGAGCGCTCGATGGCATCAGCGTTTAAGCTGCCAGAAAAACCTCACCGTTTTTTTCAGGCTGCCTTTTCCGTTGCTTTGGACTGAGCTTCCGAAAAGCTGGCCATGGCTGCTTCAACGCCACCTCTGGCTTGGGACAGGCCCATATTTTGAAGGCCCATCTCCACACCAGCCAACGCGCCTAGGATGGTCAGTTCATTGGTATCGCCAAGATGACCAATGCGGAAAACCCGACCGGCAACTTTTCCCAACCCGGCGCCAAGTGACATGTTGAAAGTGGAAAGAACATGTGCACGGAAGGCATCGGCATTGATGCCATCAGGCATGCGCACCGCGGTTACGGCGGGGGAATGATCTGTGTCCTTGCGGCACTGCGTTTCCAAACCCCAAGCTGATACAGCGGCGCGTGTCGCCTTTGCCAGCCTTTCATGGCGGGCGAAGGTAGCTTCAAAGCCTTCTTCCGTTATCAGATTGATGGCCTCATCAAGCCCGTAAATCAATCCTGTTGCGGGAGTGTAGGGAAATGCACCTACGTCCAGGCCAGCATTCATTTCTGGCCATGACCAATATGACCGAGGAAAGCAGGTATTCTGAGAGCACTCCAGAGCCTTTGGGCTGACAGCGGAAAAGGAAAGCCCCGGAGGCATCATCATGCCCTTCTGAGAGCCTCCGATAGAGACATCAACTTCCCATTCATCGTGGCGATAATCCATAGCGCCAACGGACGATATGGTATCGACCATCAGAAGAGCGGGATGTCCTGTGGCGTTGAGTGCTGAACGGATCTGAGGAATATTCGTGACACAACCGGTGGAGGTTTCATTGTGGACCATGCACACTGCTTTGATGGTGTGTGATGTATCTGAGCGAAGCTCTTTCTCGATTAGATTGGCATCGACTCCGGTCCGCCAATCCATGGGCAAGAACTTGACCTCCAGTCCAAGGTTTTCTGCCATGGCCCGCCACAAAACAGCGAAGTGACCTGTTTCGGCCATCAGCACTTTGTCGCCGGGGGAAAGGGTATTTACGAGAGCCTGCTCCCATGCGCCTGTACCTGACGATGGAAATATGAAAACCGTGCTCTGGGTTTGGAAAATTGTTTTGAGTTTTCTAAGTACGCGTGTGGCCAATTCTGCAAATTCAGGACCTCGATGATCGAGGATCTGGCGGCTCATGGCCTGCTGAATACGTTCTGGAATGGGCGATGGCCCAGGGATTTGCAGGAAATGGCGCCCGGCGGCACGCGACTTCTTCACCATTCTTATTTCCCTTTGTCTCGGTCATGCTGTTTTTTGACTTAATCGGGCCGAGCCCCTTACGCCTCACTCATACGTATCCGGCGCTCCGGTTTTTTGCCGAAGACAAAGGCTTTTGATCGAGCATGGACCGAGCATCTATAGGTTTTTAAGTGAACCTTCGTCAAGTTTTCAAGGTGCGCACAATAGCGCAGGGAGCGATAAAACTGAGGCTTTTAGAGGCGTGAGTGTCTATGACTTATCCGTTCCAATGGCGTGGTAAATTATTTTTGATAAGAAGTAGAATAGGTGCCTTCTGCTTAGACTAGTTGACACAGATTGATGTTGCAGAGGCATGCTCAACTCCAGACAAAGCACGAACATTTCAGTTTTAAGCTTGCTTGGAAACAACAAAAGGTCCGGATATGTCAGCCCCTCATGATCTCACAGAACTCGATGCCGCCACTGCAGCTAAACAAATACGAGATGGGCGCCTTACTTCCAAAGATATCACGCAAGCCTTGCTGGATAGAATTTATCAGCGTGATGTTGAAATGGGTGCGTGGGTTTTTCTCGATAGTGATCTTGCACTCAAGCAGGCCATGGGGGCCGACGCCTATCAGGCAGCTGGTTTCAAGCTTGGACCACTTCATGGGGTGCCTATTGCCATTAAAGATATCATCGACACACGCGATATGCCGACCCAGAACGGCTGTCCGATTTTTGAGGGACGACGGCCTGAAAAAGATGCTGATTGCGTTTCGGCATTACGCAAGGCTGGGGCGGTTATCTTAGGTAAAACCGTAACGACCGAGCTTGCTTTATTGACACCCGCAAAGACAAAAAATCCGGTTCATCCCAAACACACTCCCGGTGGTTCTTCGGCAGGATCCGCCGCAGCGGTGGCGGACCATATGGTACCTAGCGCGTTGGGAACACAAACGGCCGGTTCCATCCTGCGACCGGCTTCGTACTGTGGCATTTATGGTTTTAAACCTACGCGGGGCGTGATCCCTCGCGGGGGTGTTTTGATGCAGTCACATACACTCGATACCGTTGGTGTTCTCGCGCGCTCAATTGAAGACGTCGCTCTGTTGACGAAAGTGATGGCTGTCTATGACCCTTGCGATGACGTGGCGATTTCATTGATCTGTGAAAACCTAGTGAAAGAAGCCTGCGCTTTGCCTTCTCAAGCGCCAAAGTTTGCTTTGGTGAAAACACCAGCATGGGAAGATGGTGAGCCTGCGCTTTATGAGGCGTTTGGTAATTTAACAGATCAATTAAAAGACCAATGCGAAGAGATTGAAATTGATAACTTTGCGCAGATCATTGAATGGCAACGTATTGTCCAGATTGCTGAGAACGCGGCCTACTACGGGCCACTTCTCGACAGGTGGCCGCAACATATTTCGAAAGGTCTAACCGAGCGTATTTTGAACGGTCGAAAGGAATCTGTGACTGAATACATTGAAGCGATAATTTCGCGGGACAAAGCCTATGCCACTGTTGCTGATGTACTTGAACGTTTTGATGCGATTTTGACACCAGCGGCACCGGGGCTCGCGCCTGAAGGGTATTCGTCCACTGGTTCGCCAATTTTCAACGGTTCATGGACGTATCTTGGAATGCCAGCGCTTTCTGTTCCGCTGCAACGTGTCGATGGCATGCCTGTGGGCGTTCAGATTGTCGGAAAACGAAGCGAAGATTCCCGTCTCTTGCAAACAGGGAACTGGCTCACACAGCATCTGAAAGCGAATTAACAAGCTATAACAAACAGTTGTCAATATGAACGCAGGATAACAGAGTTCTTCGGATTGTGTTCATACGACATGTTTCAAGGTCATTGCCACTTGCGCTGGATTATAGCTGAGCGCACTAGACCGGGAGAAATTCAATGATTGCAAAGATGACCTTCGCTGCTGTTTTGTTCGCCGCCATGCCCTTCTTGAGCGTTGCTACCGCTCAGGCGGGAGATAGCGGTGATCGGTACTACCATTCCTACAAAGGCCATGGTTATGATCGTTATATGCCTCGGCGCATTGGGCGACACCACCGCCGGGTCGACGTAACCTACCGGGAACGAGGTTGTGTTGCAGTGGCGAGACGTGGAGGCGGATATGGACGACCCATTCGCGCTACGCGACGTGTTGGAACCGGCTTTCGTATGAGAAAAGCTTGTCGCCGGGCTATGCGTAAATGTATCAGGGCGCTTGACAGGCGACAGGCTCATGGACGCAACCCATTTGCTGCCTGTGTCATTGTGCGGCGAATTCCAAACTACTACTAAACTCATCATAAAAAAAACGGAGGCGATTTCCAAACTTGGTTCGCCTCCGTTTTTATTTGCTCACGTGTTTGGATTATCCAAACTTGCTGAGCTTGGCTTTAAGTAATCTTGAAAGGCATTTCCTTGCCAGCAAATGCCGCGTCTATGTTGTCGAGCGCTTCAAAGCCCATCTGGTTGCGCGCCTCGATCGCGGCAGACCCCAGATGCGGCAGAATGAATGTGTTTTCCAGCTCGACGTAACCCTCGTTGATATTTGGTTCTCCATCAAACACATCCAGACCAGCATAGGAAAGCCGCCCTGATTTCAATGCCTCAATCAGATCTTCGTCCTTGACCAGGTCACCGCGTGCTGTGTTCACAACAACGGCACCTTGGGGAAGTTTCTCGATTGTTTCCTTGTTCAGGAAATAACGTGTCTCAGGTGTTGAAGGCGCGTTGATTGAGAAAAACTGCGAAACAGCCAACAAACTGTCGAGTGTTTCATGAAAAATTGCGCCTTTTTCCTTTTCCGGAGGTTGGCGGAAGATATCGTAATAATGGATTTCCATATCGAATCCGCGCGCGCGCTGCGCCAAGGCCTGGCCGATTCTGCCAAACCCGTAAATACCGAGCTTTTTATTGTCGAGCCGTTGTCCGACAAGTTGCAGAGGTGCCCAGCCCTTCCAGGACTTGGTGCGCATCATTTTTTCGCCTTCAGATGCGCGTCGGGCCGAACCGAGAAGTAAAAGCATCCCGATCTCTGCGGTTGCAACCGTCACACCTTGGGGGGCATTGCCGACCTGGATATTGCGCGCCTTAGCGGCTTCAAGGTCAATATGGTCGAAACCGATTGAAAAGGTAGAGAGAATTTTGATGTGATCGGGCAGTGCCGTTATCACGTCCTCGCGCATCTTATCGGTAATGGTGATCAATATGGCATCGACATCGGCAGCCTTCTGGACGATTTCATCGGTTGTCATCTGGTGATCATCGGTGTTCTGGACAACTTCATAGTCCCGATTGGCCCGAGCCTCTACTTCTTCAGGCAGGCGGCGGGTAATCAGAAGGCGTTTCTTCATGGGGTGTTCTCCGTCCCGTCATATTAAATTTATTCCAAACGAACGCTGCTTTTGCCGCATGATATGCGCCATGACAAGCCCCTGCGTGAACCTGAGCAGACTTGGCGAGGATCAAAAACGAAGTTCAACGGAATATTTACCTTAAAACAAGACCCTGAGAATAGAAATCAAGAACATTCAATGTAGCCGGACCGCCTCCAGGGCTGCCAATTCATTGAGAACAGTCTCCCGTGGCCTTTTTGCAGTGCGGGATAAGAGTCTTACGGAGAAGCAAAGCATGAGGATTTTAGTTGTTGTCCTGGCGACGCTTGCGGCCGTTAAAATTTATGCCCAGGATCAGATGTATCGCACAGCGGTTACTCAGGCTCTCGTTTCAGCCTATCGCGAACGTGCAATTTCGGCTTGTCAGAAGGACCGTACCAATCAGCCACGAAACTTGGCGCAACTGTTGTGGGCAAACCCTACAGCTATCACCGTTTCGATCGGCCGAAGTGATTTGAATGTTGGATTGTGGACGACGGATCTCGATCTGTGGAATGCCGCTTATAAAAAACCCTATCTGGTTCTTGAGCCAACTGATCCGCTGACACCTCTTAAGTGCACCTATGACATAACATCCGGAGCAGCAAGGGTCTCTCAGCGACCAAGTTAGAGAGTGCCTGTCGAAAAGAAAGCTCCAGAATTAAATCCAAAGCTTTTGAACGAACTTTATTACCTGGGTAAAAGGCTCATCGAACAGAGAACCTGTTTGGACAGGTAATATTTATTCCTGCTGGGCGGGTGTGAGGGTTTCTGGTTTTGCGACAACGTGTCGGTAGAAGTCCAACAGCAACCCGCGAGATGCCGGCATACCTAAGCCCACGCACAGTCCGATCATCATTGTACCCAAGGCCCCAATGAACATCGACATGGCGAAGGTGGTTTGTGCGCTAAGCGCAACTGATAATACGAAGCCACCCAGTGCCACTGGAACCAGAAAGATAACGCGAGAAAGGAGAATCGCAGCCGCACCTTTTCTGTCGCGTGACATCCTCCAGCTTACATAAAGAAGGGAGGCGAACTCGGCAACGGCGCCGGAAGCGACCACTCCCAGTATACCCAACCCTAAATAAACTGAAGTAATGGCACCAAATAAACCCAGCCCTCGAATAAAACCAGCCACCAGCAGAGGACGCGTGTCGCCCAGTGCCATGAGGCCCATACCGGGAACAGCCTGCACCATGCGCAAACTCCACATGACCGCCAGCCAACCGACAATCAAACCAAGATCGTGATAGTTCGGGCCAAATGCGATGGGTAGAATTTCTCCGCCAACAGAAGCGAACGCAAAAAGATACATGCAGGCAACAACAACGGTGAGGTCCGCCATCATGGTGAAACTTTGCATGAACCCTTTGTGGTCGTTTTTACGCTCCGATAGCAGGGGTAGCATCAAAGCATGCCCTATCTTGGCGGCGACGGCACCGGGGACCATGGTCATCATAAAGGCGGCGGTATAACTGGCCAGTGCCTCCATACCGAAGACACGTCCGATGATGATGCGGTCGCCTTGAAAGACCGCGACGAGAGGAAATGCCGAGAGCCATATGGGCCAACCAAAACGCAGAAGCCGCAATAGAAAATCAGGGTTCAGAGATGCGCGATAGGGACGTTCGCTCATGGCGTGGGAGACAGCAACCGCGAATATTGCCTGAGAGAAAGATAGCCAAACGATCGCGCTATAGCCTGGAGACAGGGTCAAAAAAGGTACGACAAGAGCCAATGTTAAGGCTTGGGGCACGACTTCGACCATCATTTGTGGGCCGCTTTGCAAGCGCCTTTGAAACCGGCGGGTATCCAAATGCAGGAACCCCTTGATCAAGGGTACGAGCGCAACCATCTGGAACGCCGGCAGGGCATCCTCAACACGAAAGAAAGAGGTCATGGGGCCGGCAACGACGAACAAGGCTACGCTTGTCAGCATGCCACGAAGTATCATCGTCGTGTGAGCACTGGATAACATCCTAGGGTCGTCACCATCGCGAGCTTGAACGATCATGCGGTCAACGCCAACGTCACTCAGTGTCTCGATGAGTTGCAACATCAATGTCAGTGTTGCTGCGATTCCGAAATCGCCGCGCGACAACCAGTGGCCAACAATTGCATTGCGGCCGAAAGACATGGCTTGCGACATGGCAAAGCCGGAAAACAAAAGCGCACTTTGCCCGCGCAACTGCTTGAACAGCGCCTTGTTTTTTTGCTCAGGCATCGCGATGACCTCTTTGGCCAAAGGACCAGAAAAGATCTCTTGCGCGCAGTTTGCTCAAGAGCCAGTGGCGACATGCCTTGAGGTGTACTCCGAAGCGCACCGCTTTCTTCATGATGATTTCTGCGCCACGCCTGAAGAATTTCTTGTTTGGGTCTCCCCCGATCCGCAACAGGGTGCAGGTGGTTGGAATAAACCGGGATCTGAGGGCGCGGTCCCATTTGCTTCGGAACGCATTTTCCATACTTGTAAATGACGCGTCTTTATTCCCAGCGGACAAATGAGCCAGGTGGAAATCAATCACATAGGCGTTCCAGCCCATCACATCTGCATTGAGGCAAAGGTCGGCGCCATAAAGATGAAACCCATTTAAGTCGTTAGAAAACCCCACTCGGCTTTCACGCTTGACCACGATGAAATTCTCATCAACGCTTGCGACACGTGCGGGAAGATCACCCAGCTTTTGATCATCACCGTGTGGATCACTAATGCGAATGGCCAGCTTGCCGATGCCTATCCCGCCGGCGTTGCTCGCTACGGCCCAATTTTGATCCAAAGCATCAAGATTTGCGAGACATGCATCAAGCTGTTTGCGGCCGTCCTTTAGCAGACGTATGTCTTGATGACAAAGCACAACGTAGCGACCTTTGGCACTGTTCAGTGCCTGGTTTAGACCCTTATATGCGTTGGTTTGCTTTTTTCCCGTGTTGTCGATGATGAGAAACTCACAGTCATCGCAGTCAAAACCGCTTTGGGTGAAGGACTCCACCATGGCATCGTATTGCGTACGATCGTTCATCAAGGTGGCAATGGTGTAGGCAATCTGTTTGACTTGCTTGAGCTCGTGTCGAGCAACGGAGGCAGCGCACGGCAGAGCGCGCACCTGACAAGTAGAACTGCTTTTCACCTCACGCTTTTGCGTCATGATATTTTTTTGTCCTGCCTTGGCCGAATTGGAGACTTGTTTCTTTCTGGGTGTCGTGCCTTTGTCATTTACAGACTCAAGCACGAATAACGCCCTGTGCTCCAGTTGATGCATGTTCTGCTTTTAAAAGAGCCTTGCTATTGCGCATGGGGTAACCTCGATTCCACATCTGGCGCGAATGCCAGATCTTGCGCCATGTTTGCGCGCTGGATGACCAATGTTTTGAACCCGTCATTGAGGCTAGAATTGCGCTTGCCCATGATCTCGATAAAGGCCATGCGTTGAGCAATACCAATCCCACGGGACGCATCAGCGGTTTGAAATGGCGCTCGATCAATGTTGCCTTGGCAGCTAGTAATTTGATCATCTTATCACTGCGAACTGCTTCTGAAGAGCCACCGATGTGGATGATTGTTGCTTCAGGTGTGATCATGGGGCTTGCGCCCAAATTTTTTGCTCGCAGGCATAAATCCGCCTCTTCGCCATACATGAAGAAAAGTGGTGCGAAGCCGCCCAGCTTGTTCCACACTTGGCGTTCGATCAGAAAAAAGCACCCCGAAACGATGTCGACGTGTCGTTCTGTGTCACGTTTCCAGCCGCCAAAAGACTCGGCGTTGAACAGTTCGTTGTTTTTGAAAATCGCTGTCAGACCGCAAGCACGGCATAAAAGTGTCCATGGCGTCATGCGCCCCCAACAGGAACTTGGATTTAGACTTTTATCGGCAAACAGAGTCCGCCCGCCCCAGATCAGGGCATCAGGTTGACGTTTTGCGAATGCGACCAGTTTGTCGATAGCCCGATCCAGAACAACCGTATCAGGGTTCAGCAAAAGTATGTAACGGCCATGCGCGAAGGTAGAGGCGAGATTGTTGGCTGCGGCAAAGCCTATGTTCTTTTTTAGCTCGATCAGTCGAATTTCTGGGAACTCATCGCGTATGGCTTTGGGGGAACCATCGCTTGAATTGTTGTCTACGACGATAATTTGAGCGGTGACAACACGCGTCTGCGAGATAACCGAGCGCAAAGCTTTGAGCGTCAGGTCCTTGGTATTGTAGCTAACGACCAGGATCGAGACATCCACCTCGATACATGCGTGACTTCCTGGTTTTTCCATGACTGATTACCCTAACGCCCCCTGCTGAACCCGTTGATGCATATGGCGGGGCCAGAATTTATCTTTCAAAGATCCTAACCGATTGCGGCTAACCGCCAGTTAAGCAGAGCCATTTGCAGGGGGCACAGCTATTTGTGAGTTGTTAAGGAAAGCGAAAGATCAGGGAAAATGTCGATAAATGGGACGTTTGAAACCAAGGGTTAACAGCAAGCGGCGACACTGCCTGAAGGAAACATAATTGAGCGACCAAATTGGCGACTGGAGTGGACGTGAAAAAGACCCAAAATCTCTTGAGAGACATTTCGCTTACCAGCGCGCCGTTTGACGGTATTATCTGCATTGGTGGGGAAGACTGGTGGTATCACAACCGGGGACACTTTGATTTCCAAATCATGCGTCGCCTTGCGAAGACGTGGCCCGTTCTGTTTATCAATTCACTTGGCGTACGCGTGCCGAGCCTTTCCGATAAACGCGTGTTTGCTCAAAAGATCGCTCGTAAAATTCAAAGTCTTGGACGAGGGATCAATCATGTTGAGAATGGTTTTTGGGTTTATTCTCCCTTTTCCGTTCCCGGCCAGACAGGCCAGTCACTGTCGAATTGGGCCTTGGGTGCCCAAATCAAATTTGCCGCGCGCCGCATTGGCATTAAAAACCCGCTGTTATGGGTTCATTGCCCCGCAGGCGCCGGCCTGATTGATCAACTGTCTCCTCGGTTTACCGTTCTGCAACGCACCGACCGATTTGAAGCCTTTCCGGAGGGGGATCCCGACTTATTAGGGCGGCAGATTTCCTTTTTGAAAGATAAGGCGGATCTTGTCATTTATGCCGCTCCACACTTGATGAATGAGGAAAGAGATCAGGTTCGCTCAAGTTTGTTGGTGACACATGGCGTTGATATTGAAACGTTTGTGAAAGCTGGAAATGATGGATCGGCAAAGCCGGACGATATCAAGGCGCTTGAACGCGCTTGGCTGAGGGAACATCCCGGCCGGGCGCGCCCCAAACGCATCGGGTTCATCGGCGGACTTGATGCTCATACATTCGATCCGGAACTGTTTCTCAAGGTCGCTGCGGAACTTGATGACTTTCAGTTTGTCCTGGTTGGTGGTTCGTCTCTACCGGAGGACTGGTGCACGCTTTCCAACGTCAAGATGTTGGGCCGAAAACCCTATGATGAGATCGCCGCCTATATGGCTGCGATGGATGTCCTTATCATGCCTTGGAATCAAAGTGAGTGGATCAAGGCCTGCAACCCCATTAAGCTGAAAGAATATCTTGCTGTGGGCCGGCCTGTGGTCACACGAGATTTTGCGGCTCTTGAACCGTGGCGTGCTTTTGTTTCAATTGCTGAGGATGCGCCAAACTTCTCGCGTGCCATTGCAAACGCTGCGCAGAGCCCCTTTGATGCGACGCGTGCACGAGATGCCGTTGC
>JAJRZC010000118.1 GCA_024275435.1 Alphaproteobacteria bacterium | reverse complement strand
TACGCTCGCACAATCTCAGTTGGTTCGCGATTAAAGTCGTTTATTCGCGCTTGAGGATGGTGTTGACGATACGATTGGCCCAACCGGTAGCCTTGAATGTACCTTTGACTTCATCTGGATCATAGACCGTGTCGACCCACTCAAAGAATGACATGGGGTGTTTTTCGTTGTGGGCCAAATAGCACTCGAAGAAATAGTCGAGCACGCCAGTGTCAGCTTGACGAATATGTCCATAGCCAAGTGACAACTCACGCATGGCCTCTTTTATGGGCATGTCTTCATGGACGTGGAGGTAAAGGACACTCATCCATCCTGCGCGGTCAGCTCCTGATTTGCAGTGCATCAAGAATGGGTGTTGCAGATTGAGGAACAATTCGCGTGCGCCGTGGATTTCTTCCAAAGAGGGAGCCGCGCGTGAGCGCACCTTGTAGTTTACAAGATTTAGACCCAGCTCCTCGCAGCACTTGCGCTCCATGGCATAACTGCCGCAGATTCGTTCCCCACGCAGATTTACGATGGTTTTTATGCCGGCCTTTTTGAGACTTCTAAACTGATGGGGGGCTGGTTGTGCGCTACGAAAAGCACCTGGTGCCAGTTGATGCTTGTTGAGATATATGAGTCGAAAAATGCCATGGTCGATAAACAGCATATCGAGGTAAGTGCCCAAGGGGCCAAAACGTTTTTTGAGCCAAGGCGGTGAATGGTCGATCAACCCATGACGCCAAGCCATTGTAACGCGCTTTACTGCGCGCTTCGCCTGTTTCGCCATTCCTGCCATGGGCGTTTTTGTACCTTGCCAATGATTAAAAGGATTTGCTCCGCCAGGGTCAGTTTTCTTCCCTGGGCGCAAAACAATCTCAAAAGATGCTCTTCCCACTGATTTGCCGACCTGCCTCTGGCTGCCGGGCTGGGCTGATAAGCACTGAAGGCGTGCCTATTTTGCCTCCCATCGGGTATTATGCGTAATAGGGAAGCTTCGCAAGACCCTTTCGTGCATATCTGTCAGCAAGGGTCGCAAGCATGGATTGCAAACCACACTGGGCATTTTTTGGGCATGAGTGGCCTGTGGACTGGCCTGACAAAAGCGATGAGGACGGTTTGAAATGGGGTAAAATTGCTTACCCATAAGAACTTTTCTCAAGCAGATTTCTTGCTAAGACAGATTTCCTGTTAACACTGACGGCATTGATATTAACTATCGTGCTATGGGGATGTGTCGCCAGTGATTTACTGGCATCGTTATTTTATGGTGGTTGGGCCATCCCGTTAAATGCGTGAGAACGAAACTGTATGGCACTACCGGCTAAGTATAAGACGCATTTGGGGAAAATCGGTGGGTGGTCGCTGGCCCGGCTGATTCGCTTTGTTGGTGCGACGAGCAGGAAAACGACCGAGCCAGACAACATTCTTGAGTTTGTCCATCAAGATGGGCCGTGCATTATTGCCTGCTGGCATGGCCAGTTCATGATGATCTCCAGTTTTCATTCACCTCGGTATCCAACTGCCGCGATGGTTGCCCGTCATGGTGATGCGGCTCTTATCGGACATGCGGTTGAAGACTTCGGCATTGAACTCATTCGTGGCGCGGGTGCTGGTGGGCGTCGCAAGGATCGTGGTGGGGCGTATGCCTTGCGTTCTGCAACAAGCGCGCTGGAAGCGGGAAAATCCATTGTGATGACCGCCGATGTTCCACCTGGACCAGCCCGGCGGGCCGGTGAAGGAATCGTCAAACTGGCGATGCTTTCCGGGCGACCTATTGTACCGGTTGCGGTGGCGACTTCGCGCTACCATGCCTTTAAGACTTGGAGCCGAATAACACTCAACCTTCCGTTTTCAAAGCTCGTTTCTGTTGCGGCACCTCACATTTACGCGCCTGAAAATGCCAGTGCCCAAGAGATTGAGGCAATCCGCGTGCATGTGGAAAATTCCCTTAATCACGTAACGGCGCGCGCCTACGAGCTTGCCGGGGCTGATCCATCACGAGCCACGCCTCCGAAACAGGAGAATGGTCGTGAACCCGTGAGCGAGATCGGCCTTGGCCTTAAAGCCTATCGATCCCTTACCCGGGCCATGGAACCTGTGGCGCCGATGATCCTGCGCTCTCGTGCTTCCAAGGGCAAAGAAGACCCAGCGCGCCAAAATGAACGGCTGGGAAGAGCTGCGATTGCGCGCCCGGGAGGAGAATTGGCATGGTTTCATGCGGCTAGTGTGGGCGAAACCAATGCGATTCTTCCCGTGGTTCAACGCTTGGGGGAAATCCGGCCAGATTTGAATTTTCTGCTCACAACCGGCACCGTTACTTCCGCAAGCATTGCAGGCCAAAGACTGGGGCCTCGCGCAATCCATCAATACGCCCCACTGGACGGGCCGAAGATGGTCGCTACATTTCTTGATCACTGGAAGCCCAACATGGCTGTTTTCACCGAGTCTGATGTGTGGCCAAACCTGATACTTCGAGCATGGGAACGCAACATACCATTGGCCTTGGTCAATGCTCGTATTTCTGATCGCAGCTTTAAGCGCTGGCATAAAAATAAAGGTCTGGCGCAACCGCTGTTTTCTCGTTTTGATGTGGTTCTTGCACAAGATGAAAATCTTGCCCGGCGTTTTTCCAAGATCGGCGCGCGCAGTGTTGAAGCTGTGGGGAATTTGAAAATTGATGCGCCACCACCACCGGTAAATCTTGAAGCTCTCAATGAGCTGGCGCAGGCCCTCCATGGTAGGACGTGTTATGTGGCGGCTTCCACGCATGAGGGTGAAGAAGAGGTGGTTGGGCAAGCGCATCGTATTTTGGCGCGCCGCATTGAAGGTTTCATCACGCTTCTTGTGCCCCGCCACCCGGAACGAGGTACAGCAATTGCCGAAATGCTGAAAGGTGTCGGACTTTCCGTTCTTCAAAGATCGAATGGAGACCTACCGACAAACTCGTGCGATGTTTATATCGCCGATACGCTCGGTGAACTGGGCACATTTTTTGAAGGAGCACCGATCGCTTTTATCGGTGGTTCTTTGGTGGACAAAGGCGGGCAGAACCCCATTGAAGCGATCCGCCGGAAAACTGCCGTTATTGCTGGACCTTACCGTCAAAACCATCGAGAAGTTTACGAGACACTCGAGCGTCACGATGCGATTGTCGGTGTTACCAGCGCAGAAGAACTGGCTGACGCCGTCGTTGAACTTATTCACGATCCTGGACAACTTGATGCCATGCGCGCACGTGGGACTTCTGCTGTTTCAACGATGTCTGGCGCTTTGGAACGCACGGTTGTTTCCCTCCTTGGATTGTTGCAAAAGGGAAGAGATTTACAACGAGCCAATGAAGATGAAGGGCAAGCTCGTGCCTCTTGATGAACCTTCCTGGTGGTATCGGAACGGCAACACGCCTTTGATGGCGCGGGCGTTATGGCCGCTGTCTGTTGTTTATGGGCTTATTGCGCAACGCCGGTATCGCAAAGCCAAGCCCTATCGCTCCCGGTTTCTTGTGATCTGCATTGGTAATTTCACAGCTGGCGGCACGGGAAAAACGCCGCTAGCGCTGCATATCTGTGAAGCCTTGCGCGCTGAGGGAGAATTTCCGGTATTCCTGACACGTGGGTTCAAAGGGCGCGAAAAAGGACCCTTGTGGGTGGACGCTGCCAAACATACGGCCCTGGATGTGGGAGACGAACCGCTCATGCTTGCGAAGTCGGCGCCGACTTTGGTCGCCAGAGATCGCGAAGAAGGTGCCAAATTCATTGAAAGCGGCGGTCGTCGCGCCAGTGTCATCATCATGGACGATGGCTTGCAAAACCCAAAACTTTTCAAAGACCTGAGCTTTGCTGTCATGGATGCCAACCGTGGGGTGGGTAATGGCACTGTCATTCCATCGGGACCGCTGCGGGCACCTCTTTCTTTTCAATTGCCGCTGGCGGATGCCATTGTCATTAATTCGGGTTTATCTGATCCTGAAGGTGAGAAAGGTAAGAAAGATGATAATGAGACAAAGGGCCAGGTAAAATCTCCCAGGTCACTTTCCTATCAATTACCAAAACACTTAGGCAAAGATTTTCACGGACCGGTTGTACGTGCGCGTGTGCAACCCAGAGGCGACGTTTCCTGGCTTCGTGAAACGCCTGTTGTCGCTTTTGCTGGTATTGGAAACCCCGCACGCTTCTTTGATATGCTGGAAGCAAACGGCGCTAAAATTTCAGAGCGGCGGACTTTTCCAGACCACCATATGTATAGTGAGAAGGATGCAAAGTCGCTGCTAAAGGCGGGTTTTAATCATGGGGCCAGGCTTGTGACGACGGAAAAGGATCTGGCTCGGCTTTCCGGTCTGGAAGGCCATCGCTCAGAACTTGCCGCCAGTAGCCTGGCATTTCCAATTGGACTGATGTTTGCGGCGAAAGACGACATTGCCCTTGATGGTCTGCTCAAGGCGCTTTTGGATCGCAGGGAGATCGCCAAGAGTTGAGAAAGCTCATAGCAGTTCACGCGTGCGCTGCTTGTCCTCTTTTGAAACTCCCACCTTAACTTTCCCGGCTGCTCTACCTTCCCACAGACTGGCTATGACCTGTAATTTCATCTGAAAGCTGTGGAAGTTCTCCTTTTGGAAAAAGCGGGACCACTTGAACTTCGTTTTCTCCGGCAATTCCTGAGCTGTTACACGCGTGCGCTGCCGGGCTGCACAACGATAGCACCGCCGTCCCCTCCATTGATGATCTCTTCATCGCTAAGTTTGTAGTTGTCCAATGCGACGGTGTGAAAGCGCTCAAAATAGTTCCTCAGGGATTTTTCGATTCCCTTGTCGAAATCGGGACGCGCGACGTGTGTTGCGCCTTGAACGACCTTGACGATTTTTCCGCCTCGGACAATGACCTCGCCATTCTTGAACACGAACAATGGTTTTTCGAACATCGCTTCACGGTCTTCCAGGTCTTCGTAAACAGTGATGTCGGCTGAGGCGCCAACGCCAAGGTGGCCGCGATCCTTCAATCCCAAGCTGCGGGCCGGTCCGGCTCGAGTCATGATGGCGATCTCATAGAGAGAGTATTCCCGGTCAAGCGAGGGGAGAATGGAAGAGGAAAGAGCGTCTGGATGAATCTTCTGCATCATGTCATTGCGGAAACCCTTGTCCATCAAGAGACGAATGAGATGGGGGTAGAACGTGAAAGGGGCGCCGTTGGGATGATCTGTTGTGAGGAAAATCCGCCAAGGATCATCAATCAACAAAAAGAGCTCCAGGCCAATGGCCCATTGCAGGGCATTGACGAAGCTCTTGTCGCGATAGCGCATAGGAACGACGCCGCAACCGGCATCGCACTCGATATCCATGATGACCCACTTCTTGGGATTGGCGGCGCCGGTGTTTCCGTACTGGCGCATGGAATCGCCCGAGGCGGTGCAGGTCTGCCCGAACAGTACCAGTCCAACAGCAATGGAAACATTCTTGTTGTTATTGATGAGCTCGGCGCTGCGTGCAGCTCCGGAAGAGAATTTCCGGTCGCCTTCGGTGCCATAGCTGTGGAACTGGAGATGCGTCAGATGTACGGGAAGGCCGTCCATGCCCGCGATGGTTTTTTGCGTGGTTTCAACATTTCCAGGGACGCCCAGATTACACCCATGAACATGCAAAGGATGGGTGATGCCCAGTTCCTTTACGGCGCGCGCAAGAGAGAGCAGAACATCACGTGGTGTGACACCGTAGTGCACGTGCTTTTCATCGATATCGAGTTCGCGCTGGTTGAACTTGAAAGCACTGATGCCGCCGGGATTGACAACCTTGATGGCGAGGGCCTGGGTGGCATGAATGGTCCAGGCGATGTAATCCTTGATCGCCTCGATGTCTTGCTTGCCCGCCAATTGACGAAGGAAAAAATCATCGCTGCCGATCATGGCGTAGGCGCCCTTGTCGACCATGGGGGTGTCGGCCATTTCCATGTGGGTCTGGCGTGCGTTGACTGGCAACATCGCTGGTTCGAAACAGGCGGTATAGCCCATTTCCGCATAGCGGTAACCTGCGGTCAGGGTCGAAGGGACAGCATGACCACAGCCGGCACGCGTGAGATGAGTGTGCGCGACTGGATCTTTGCGATGGTCTTCGGGCAACATCAAACGACCGATGGTCATCTTACCACCACCAATGTGGGTGTGTGGGTCGATTGCGCCGGCCATTATGACACGGCCATGGAGACCATACTCTTCAGTTACACGCATGTCCGCAGGTGGCGTGACGATCCTGCCATCCTGGATATAGATGTCGCGGATCTCGCCATTTATTCCATTTGCGGGATCGTAAAGTTTTCCGCCAGTGAGTTTAATCAGCATTGATTGGCATTCCGGAAGTTAGAGAGAAGCTTTTATGGCTGAGAGGACTTGCGCGACGCTCGGGGCGGATGAGCGCCCAAGATTTCGCAATGGAAGTGAGACAACAGAATCGCAGCGTATGGTTTGGCCGGCATGATCAACACCTGGAGTCCCAACGGGGATGAAAACATCGGGCTGCTTTCCTAATTTCAGGCCTGGTGTGCCCAGGACGATCATCGGCAGATCGGTTTCGGGAGGACACAAATCCGGTGTGATGGAAGCTATCCAGACGAGCAGATCACCCTCTTTATCGGCCAATTGCCGATCAATGGAATACAAGTAAGGGTCGTAGTCCGGCGCACCGTTGGCAAAGCTTATCTGGGAAGGATAGCCGGTCTGCCAACCGCAAACCGCAGTGGCGTTCACTGAGCCTTCCGTGCCGCCCAGCGATAAACCGCCCCAACGGGTTGTTTCGTTGAGCTTTTTCACCACTTCACTCATTGTGTGCACTGTCAGGTCAGGTTGCTGAGTTTTCAGGTCACCGGACGCCCAAACCATCACGCCGTAGCTTGCTTCAAGAAACCGCTTGCGCAGTGCTTCAATATCGCTGAGCGGAACCCCTTCGATTTCATCACCACGAACGGGGTGATCGCGCAAGCGCGCCAACAGGACAGAAAGCACAGTATCGATACGATCAAGGGGGCAGGCAAGGGTTATCACCTCGCCGATGCGTTCGCCTACGGCTCCCGATTGATCGAGTCCTTCGCCGATGAATACCACTGTGCGCTTGGTAGGAATGTCGGAAAATAAGGATTCGCGTGCATTGACGATGTTATTAAAGAAACACGAATACAGCTTATGGACGTCGCTACCGGCAATGACGATGATGTCGGCGCGGTTTCGCGTTTCAGTGAGTGTCGACATGAACCAACCGGCCGACTGTAAGACTGCCATGTTTCGATCAATAACGGAGCCGTAGGCGTGGTCGATTACGCCTCTGGTGTGGTCCGCCAGCGCCAAGGCGGCACGAATTCCATCAATATCAGTGGAGAGGCCGCCATAGAGGGGAGCATTGGACTTGCTGACGAGCCCAGCAGCGGCGGTAACGGCTTCCTCCAGAGATACTTCGCGTCCTGAAATCTGAGGCTTTGCATCCGGTAAAGAACGCTCGAAACCCGCGGTGGCGCCACAACGGCTTTTGATTACCTGAATGGTCGCGTTGTCGTTCGTCACATGAAGATCATCGCAGAGCAGACCACAAAAAGGGGAAGCCACATTCTCGTAGCTTGAGGAACCGCTGCTTTGGCTCATCCATCTCTCCCAGTTATAATAATTTTCTTGCGAAACCAGAACTGTTTTCTCCCTTTTGTTAAAGCACGGGAGGTCGTGCCGGGCAATGGATGTGACCGGCTGAGAAAGCGTGAGGCGCAATGACGCGGGGGTGAGGTTTAGGTGGGAATTGAGCGGCTCCACAGGGTGTAAGAAACGGCTCTTTGGCGTTTTTTGTCACGTTTTCGGTGGTTGGAATAGTGGAGTGAGGAAGGCTAAGCGAGTTTATTTTCTCTCGATAACGCTCCCTCCACGAGGCGCGGCAAGTTGTCGTTAACCCATTGCATGATCAGCGGCCTTAACAGCTGGGCCGAGACTTCATCAAAAGACTCTTGCTTATTAGCGTGAACTGAAACGTGGGATGTCGGGGGTTGAGCAGTTTTGCTTTGTGCTTTTTCAATATCTGGTAGTCCTTGGAAACAAGAGGGTATGAAGGCTGGTTGTTTCTTGGCCTTCTGAGGGAGAGATGTTCCCGAATTCGGTGTTGTTTGTGATGAGAGAATAGGACCGAAGCAAAATGCAGATTGTTCAACCTGCACGGTTTGGTTTGATTGCTCGTTTTTTTTACCGTTGTATCCTGGCCAAGCCTTTGCCGTATATTCAGTAAGCCTATCAAAGTGACGATCCATCATGGACGGCATGGACGGCATGGAACGTTGCGCCTCGTTCTTGTGGGCCACCCTCGGCGTGTTTTCTCTTACCGTGTGGGCTTGAGGGTTTTGAGTTGATTTGAGGGAAGATGCGGTCTGCGAAAAGATTTCGTCATCGTCCTCAAGATCATTGATACTTTGATACGAAGCGATATTTCTTTGCGACGTGGCGTTGTGAGGGGGTTTGTCGGATTGAATGCTTTTTTTTGAAAGCTCCTGACCCTTCAAACGCGCTTTTTTCTCGGCTGCCATTTGTTGGATCGTTGTCAGGATATCCGCAATGTCAGGTGTAGTGTTCTCGCCAAAAATTGACATTCCCATACCAACTTACTTGCAACAAAAAAACAGACGTCACTTTATCGAATTGGAACCTATCATTACGCTGAAATTCTGTTGCTGTTAAATAAAAATGACCGCGCCTAACACCTTTAACCTTGAGTTGTGCTGAAGCTGTTTTTCCCAGACCGAAGACGTTTGTTTTTTGCGACCATTTTGGACAAACGGCTTACTTATTGAGCAACTTACATGGACAAGGCTTGATTGATTGACCGCCTTTGGCCTTTCAACCTGCTCTTGGTGACATTGATGATTTCAAAACCAAACTTTGTTGATCCTGCCTTTCGTGTGTTAGAACAAAGCTCTACTGCCTTAGTTTTTTTCAGAAGATCTTACCTCATCTTGGAGCAAAAACATATCATAAAAGTTTTCCACAGGCGGACTTGGGTTACGCTAGAATGGTTCACATAAAGACCTTCAATTTTACACATTGTCTTCTCAGGATCGCCACTTGGTCCTTGTGCCCACTTTGTATTATGTGAATTGGAATGGGTGAGAGTTCGAATAGATCAGTTAGGAGTATTCTATGACTTTGAAAGAGGGCGATCTCATTCCTGATGCTACATTTGTGGTGATGGAAAATGGAACTCCTGCAGCAAGAACCACGGACGATCTCTTTTCTGGGCGAAATATAGCTTTGTTTGGATTACCGGGGGCCTACACACCGGTTTGTCACAAAGAACACTTGCCGGGCATTGTCGGGATGCGTGATGTGCTGGTGGAAAGTGGCATTGATGCTGTGGCGTGCACATCTGTAAACGATGTGTTTGTTTTGCAGCGATGGGCTGAGGAGCTGGACGTCAAGGATAAAATCTTGATGTTGGCTGATGGCAACGCTGATTTTGCAGTTAAATCCGGCCTGGAAATTGACATGACCAAGTATGGCCTGGGTATTCGTTCCAACCGCTACGCCATGCTGGTTGCCGACAAGAAAGTGATGCTTGTAAGCGTTGAAAATGCCATCATGGACCACAAGGTTTCATCGGCTTCCAATCTTGCCGATCAAGTGGACAATAAGGTTGACTTGAAAGCTACTGGCTAAAAGAAGCTAAAAGAGGCTTATTTCAATTTCCAGGAACGATCACTTTGAAGCTTTACATTCGAGATGGCGTTTGAGTGAGAGTTCTGCTGTGGCGTAGGCTTCCTGGCGCTCAACATTCCAATAGCGCAGGTCGGCGAGTGCAATTGGTTCATTGCTCATAGCACAAAGAACATAGTCGCCCGGCGCGGTCACTTCAAACTCGCCATCCAGATACTTTAGTGTGGCTTCGCCCTTGCCACCGAAAAATTTCTCAAATCGATTCATCTATCTTCCTTGTGGCCGAAACCCAATTGGTTCAGCCTGATACAAACTACAGACTTAAAATCGCGCTTTCAGGGTGTGGCGTCAAGTTTACCAGAAGTTTCCACCTCGTTTTTATCTCGATCCATACCCAGAAGACAAGGACGGCTGCGGGCTTGTCAAAACAAACTGCCTTGATCGGGGCCCTTTGCCTTTCGGGGTTTACGTACTTTCTGTTGGCGTTTGGCGACATCTGGAGATGCGGGTGTTGCTCCGCTAACTGTGATGCGGCCATCTTGAAATTCTATTTCCAGAGTTGCCCCCCTGGGTACGGTGTCAGCGCGTCGCAGCATTGTTCCGCCTTGCTCACGAACGATGGCGAAGCCGCGCTTCAAGACATCCTGGTAACTGTAAGATGCCAACAGCTTTATGCGGGCATCCAAGGCCCGGCGCTGATTTAATACAGTTGAAGCCATGGCACGACCCATTCTTTCATAGGTGTCGTGAACCCGTTCCTGCCCATGAGCGACACGTTGCCTTATGCCAACGGGATGCAGCCGACCGGCGGAAAGCTGCAACCGGTTGCGACGGGTGGATGTGCTTTTGAACAATGCGGGCTCAAGCCTTGCACCTATGCGAGCGTGGGCCATGGCATGTTGGCGCGTGTTGGCTATTAATCCTGATGCAAGGCGGCGTTCGATGGCATCAAAGCGTTGACGTGGCAGGGCCAGGATATCTTCGCGACGAGGCAAGCCACGGGTTGCGGCCTTTAGATTTGCAAGCGCATTGGAGAGGTGGCGATTGATGCTGCTTAAGAGACGCTCACGCAGGGCACGAGTTTGTTCAATTAAATCCAGATATTTTGGTACGGCCCATTCGGCTGCTTTTGTGGGTGTTGGTGCACGCGCGTCGGCGACCAAATCAATGAGTGTCCAATCGGTTTCATGACCGACGGCGGAAATAAGCGGGATTTTGCTGGCGCTGACGGCGCGCACGACAATTTCCTCGTTAAAGCCCCAAAGATCTTCGAGGCTGCCGCCGCCGCGGGCAACAATCAAAACATCGGGGCGTGGAATGGGGCCGCCAACCTCAAGCTTGTTAAAGCCATTTATTGCGGCCGCCACCTCCTTGCCGGAGGTTTCACCTTGGACCCGCACTGGCCAAAGGATGACATGGGAGGGGAAGCGTTCTTCAAAGCCATGCAACATATCACGGATAACGGCTCCGGTGGGGCTTGTTATGATTCCTATGACGCGGGGTAGAAAAGGTATTTTAAGTTTTAGGTCTTCATCAAACAGGCCTTCCTTCGCAAGCTGCTTTTTGCGCTCTTCCAGAAGGGCCATCAAGGCACCGACGCCGGCAGGTTCGATCCGCTCGATAACGATCTGGTATTTTGAAGAGCCTGGATAGCTTGTGATACGCCCCTGAGCTATGACCTCCATGCCTTCTTCGGGCTTCACCTTGAGCTTGGAAAAAACACCGCGCCACATGACTGCATCGATCTTGGCCTTGGCGTCTTTGAGACTGAAATAGCAGTGACCGGAGGAGTGCGGCCCACGATAACCGGAAATTTCGCCGCGTAAACGGACATGACCGAAGCCGTCTTCCAAGGCGCGCTTGATAGCGCCGGACAACTCTGTGACCGTGAATTCGGGTAGGTTGGTATCAGGTCGTTTCGAGGCTTGATGTTTTGTTTTTTCGGCCACTGTTTCTCCGGTTCGTTTTTTGGTTTCTGACCATCAACAGATGCATTTGTTCTCACCCGCCTGATTTGTTACATAGCATCTGGTGGGCTTGGTGGTCGCTGGAATGATCGGCCAGAATCTTATAGTCTACCTGTTTTTCACAACTAATTTGCGGGCATTGTCTCCATGAACGTCCTTCTCATCGGCGGTGGTGGCCGCGAACATGCCCTTGCATGGGCCTTAAAGTCCAGCAAACGGGTTGGGCGTATTTTCTGCTCTCCGGGAAATGCCGGTATTGCGCAGGTCGCCCAATGCCTGAAAATTGATACCTCCAATCACACTGCTGTGCTCGATTTTTGCAAGTTTGGCGATATTGGGTTTGTTATTATCGGACCTGAAGCGGAGTTGGTTGCGGGGTTATCTGATACGCTTAACAATCATGGCATCAAGTGTTTTGGACCGTCCAAAGCCGCGGCCCAGCTCGAAGGGTCGAAGGGCTTTATGAAGGACCTATG
>JAJRZC010000117.1 GCA_024275435.1 Alphaproteobacteria bacterium | reverse complement strand
TGTCGACAGGTTACAAAAACATGGCCCGCAAGATGGTTGGTTGCTGATGATGTGGGGCTTGGTAAGACCATAGAGGCCGGACTTATTCTGACGCCACTTCTTGCATCCAAACGCGTGAAAAGGTTGCTTATTCTTACCCCAGCTAGGTTGGCCCCGCAATGGCGCGCACGGCTAAAGACAATGTTCGACATTCGCCTTCAGGAATACACAGCTGAACTTGACCGAGGTCGCACCAGTTTCTGGGACACTGCGGACCAGGTTGTTGCGTCGTTTCACACCCTGCGCGGAGAAACGGCGCGCAAACGCCTGCTTGCAGCTGAACCGTGGGATCTTGTTATGGTTGATGAGGCCCACCACTTCCAGGCACAAGAGAAAGAAAGCACGCTAACATATCAGCTGCTTGAAGAATTGCAGGACGCTGGGCGTATTGACTCAATGGTGCTTTTTACCGGAACGCCACATCGGGGAAAAGATCACGGGTTTTTTGCTTTAATGAAACTCGTTCGACCTGATTTGTTTGACCCTCGAAAGCCCGTTTCTGAACAGCTCCCGTTACTGCGCGAGGCTATGATCCGCAACAACAAGGCACATGTTACAGATTTACAAGGTAAAAAGTTATTCAAACCTGTAACCACCACGCAAATCGATTTTCGCTATTCGCCCGATGAGCAAGCTTTCTATGATACGATGAGCGAATTCATTCTGGACGGTCGCACTTATGCGAATAGTCTGTCTGGTCGTCAACAAACAGCTAGAATGCTGTTACTAATTGCCCTGCAAAAACTCACAGCTAGCTCCATTGCTGCAATCCGTGCCGCACTGGAAAAACGGCGTGAAATGTTGCTTGGGATAGTGAATGCGCAGACATCTATGAAGGCGAGACATGAGCCCCTAACATTGGATGAAGCCGCGGAATTTGAAGAAGACCTTTCCAGCGAACTCGAAGCTCTACTTTTGCAAGACGAGATTGAACGACTGGAAGAATTAGTCGATTTGGCTCGCCACATTGGCCGTGAGACCAAGATAGAACGCCTCCTTGATATGCTGGCGGCGGACCTGCCAGAGGGGGAGCCGGTTCTTTTCTTTACCGAATACAAAGCCACCCAAGCCCTGGTTTTTGCGGCTCTTGAAGAGAGATTTGGCAAAGGGTACGTCGGCTTTATCAATGGCGAGGATCGATTGCTAGTCCCCGACCTTCTTGGTGGGAAGCCCCGACAATTAACTTTGGGGCGAGAAACTGCTGCTGATGCCTTTAATGAAGGGAAAACACGTTTCTTGGTGTCTACTGAGGCGGGAGGAGAAGGCATTGACTTACAGGAACGTTGCGCCGTGCTGGTCCATGTGGATCTACCATGGAATCCTATGCGCCTTCACCAAAGAGTCGGGCGATTGAGCCGGTATGGTCAAAAACGAGCCGTATCTGTTTTCCTGATGCGCAACCCGGAGACCGTCGAAGCACGCATCTGGGATCTGCTTCAGTCAAAACTCGGACGGATACAATCGGCAATATCTTCGGTGATGGACGAAGATGAGGATATCGCGCAACTTGTGATTGGAATGACCCCGCCGAGTGTTTTTGACCAGCTTTATAGTGAGGCGAGCCATCAAAGTAATGAACGGCTTGGAGATTGGTTTGACGCTCAAACAGCAACCTTTGGTGGAAGGGATGCAGTCGATACCGTTCGAAAAATGCTTGGAAGTGTAGCCCGTTATGACTTTCAATCCGTCGGAGCCCAGCTTCCGAAGCTGGACTTGCCAGACTTGGAACCGTTCTTTCGCAATGCCATGCATATCTATAGCCGACGTGTCACACGCAATGATAAAGGGTTGGGGGTGGCGACGCCAGAAACGTGGCGCCGAAATCCAGATTTAAGAACTCGGTATGATGGGCTAAGGCTGAACCGCGACGGTGGGGCCGGCCAGTTTGTATCGGAAATTCTAGGAGTGGGCCATGCTTTGTTTGATCGCGCGCTCAATGAAACGGGCTGTTTGGAAGCACATGTAGCACGCGCAAAGGGGCTCGATACGCCTCTAATAGTCGCTAGTATTGAGGATGAGTTGACGGGAACAGGAGCAACGGTTCATCGAGTTGCAATAGGTGCAATAAATGGGGGTAACGGTATTGAAATTCTGCGTGACTGGGAATTGCTCCTCTTTCTCAATCAACTCGAACCCGATGACGGTGCCGAAGTAACCGAAGAGGAAAAGAGCTTAATAAACCAAGTGTGGCAAGACCTGCCAAAAAAACTAGACCAACTCGGATTTGAATTCACACGCCCCCGCGCATTTCGTTCTCTCGTTATTTTGCCGCATTAAAGGATTACCCTGAGTTCTTCATTCTGGGATCACATTGGTCGAAAATGGGAGCAAATCCAGCATACTTCAGAGACCGTTCGCCCCCAGAACCGCCCCCACCGCCACACCCCAACTTTTCAGCTATGCTTCAGAAGCTTAAGGCCGCCGACCTCAATTCGATAAACGGCTTTTTGTTCA
>JAJRZC010000008.1 GCA_024275435.1 Alphaproteobacteria bacterium | reverse complement strand
TCGCAAAGCTCAACTGGGTGAACGAAGGGAACTCCAAGCCGAAATCCAGCAAAAACGCTTTGAAGCCACCAAACAACAAGCGGAGCTACATAAAGACCTTGCCAGCTACAGACGGGTGCAAGAACGGCAAAATATGCGGATAACTGACCACTTCAACACCCAATCCCGCCTTGAAAAAATAACTGCACTACGGCGAAACAAAGGGCCAAGTATTGAGCGGTAGATTATAAAACGCGCGGCTTATAGTCTATCAGCCCACTCATGAATACGCGTCAATATATCTTCAAAAGCAGGTTGGTCCGTATAATAGAGTCGTGGGGTTTTGTAATATTCCTGCTCATAGATTTTTCTGATATCATGGTCGCTGAGCATAAAGGCTTCATTCTCGCTAATCGTCTGGTTATCTGCATTAGGAAAACGCTTTTCCTTATGAGCAATATATTCTGGCGTTCCAATAAAAGCCTGCACTTCTGGCTCATCTAACAAACAATAAACATCATAATAATGCCGCATGAAATTACGCGGGAAAGCCCCGCCTTCCTGCTGCTGTCTATATTTGGTCGAGATCGCTTGTAGCTTTTCCACCATCGTATATTCAGGACGGTAACAAAGAACATCTTTTGCACGATTATCGATGATATCTACCTTATCAACCGCATAATCATATGCCCATGAGCTGATATCCTTCGCCGTGTTCGGTGCAACATCATCAAAACCAAGCTCCAGCAAAATCCCCTCTTTCAAGTCATCAATGAATCTGGTCACACTGGTATAATGAAGGCGAATACCGCCACTCCTATACCGCACATCGTCAAACTCTGTATCGCGTTCGACCGCATCAATACCGTCGATCTTTATCTTCACCGCCAGCCAATCATAAAACTCTTTACGGCTCTCGGCGTGAGCGGCCTTAGTATGATTGCGGCCAGTTTTCACATTCATATCAGCGGGAGGCTCAATACGAATATCAATATCTTCCGAAAAACGATCAATAATATCATATGCTTTTGAAAGGGATGTGCCGCCTTTAAGCTCAAAAGAATAGCCAAGCTGCTGCAAACCATACAGACAGTGCATAATCCAATAATCTTTTTCCACCAGCGCAGGATCATCAATACCTTGATGCTCTGCAACAATACGGATCAAATCCGCAAAGCCAGAATGTTGATGCAGGAAGATTTTAGAGGCCATAAATTACGCCGCCTCCCTTAGTGCAACATCAAAGAACTTTCGTGTGCGCAGGTTGCCATAGTCGCGCGCCATAAGAGATAATTTTTTTACATCCATAGTCGCAGCCTTTTCTACTACACGGGCAAAAAGCGCATCCACATCTTCTGCCAAACGGTCACTATTATTAACAAGATCAACGAGTAAAAACTCCTTGCTAACAGACTTTGGAAAATGCGGCTTGATACAAAAATTAAAAAACCGCTCACCAAGCTTGAAACGCCCATGACGTTTGTGATTATAAACAAAGGTTTCATTATAAAGCTGGGTCGTACCTACTCCCAGCGCATTATAGGCATTGGGCGAGGTTAGCAAGAATCGATGATCTTTTAAAAAGCTTTTCACTAGCTTCTCTTCCTCTGCAGGTGCATTGCCAAAAACAGTTTTCTTTGGACACAGATAGAGACCTTGCGAAAGCTTAGTTAACACACCCTCCTCACGCAATAGCTTCAAATGACGATCCACAGCATTTGACCACTGCAAAAGATCGGCACGGCGATAAACCTGTCCCTCTCGCAAATGCTTTTTAACTTCATTTAATTTAGCCGTCATAACTTTCACCTCTACACCTAGTGTAGCATTATAAATACTCATTCTGCAAGTTTTTTAATTTAAAATTCATGCAAAATTTAAAAATCGAACAAATTCAACTGCTGGCTCATAAAACTTTCCAGCAAATGAAGATGGGTAAAATCATTATAAATATGGCTGTGTTTCAAACTGATATTCGTATGCACATCATCACATATAGCACCTTCATAAATCAGATTTCCTGTATTGCGCAACATATGAAGCTTGAAGGCATATTGACGATAGCCGCTTATATCCTGCCCTAAGTCACTCAGAAATTTCTCTTTATAGAGGCGCAAGGTTTCAGATCGCCGTGGTTCAGGCTTCCTACAGGCTTTTAGAATATCCTCAGCCATATAGCCTTGATACTCAGCGGCCTTGGCTTCTGCTCTAATGGCTTTAGGGGAAGGTACTTTGCCACCAAGTTTATAAAACCATGGGTGACCTGAATTATAATCGTTGTAAGTGACCGTCATAATCAGCACCCCCACACGATATAGTCAACATTCTCAACGCTTAACTCGGTAATATCACCATTAATCAGCATATCGCTGGCGTAGGCTTTACTATCGAAATAATACTGTAATTGCTCTGGGATTTGGTCAAGAATGCCAGCGTCTTCCAGATATTGATCGACATATTCCTCAGCCGTGCCTTCAAACAGCATCACATCTTCAAGCTTATCAAGCAGGTCATCCATTGTGCAGTGCAGGTTTTCTGCCAGATAATATGCCTTGATCGCCTCATCACCATCCAGCCCTTCAAAGTCATCAAACCACTGCTCCAAATTAGCCTTCTGAACGCTCAAAGCACCGAAGAGCCCGTAATTGTCACCGTCAATGAACTGGATTTCATACTCCTCCACTGGATCACCATATTCGTTGCGGTGCGTCGCTGCCTTCTTGGTATATTCCTCAAAGTAGATGTTTCTCCTTTTTTGTTGCAAGGAGAGGCTTGGCTGAAAGCACAGCTTTGCAAAAGCGAGGCCGCGCAATTGTCTTCACGGAAAGCAAAGCGATTCTAGGAGCGGAAGATCGATTGAGAGGGCGTGCGCAGCCGATAAAAGTCTCCACCTCAAAACAAGGGGACACGTCAATGACAAACCCGCGCTATCCCCTGCACCTCAAGCCAGCATTTTCAACAAGCTCAAGAATTCCACACAGCACGGCGCAGTACCCATCTCAAAATATGTGAACCGTCTCTGAATAATCCAAACCAGTGGCACTCAACCTCCATCCATGCGTCGCCTTTGAATGCATCGGGGTCAGAAAGGCCTTGATGGACGAGGTCTCCTGACACAGGAGGATAAAATGAGACTAATCACAAACTTCGAACTAGCCACAAAAAGCACAAACGAACTGCGAGGAATGCTAAGAGCATGTTTCAATGCTTTAGCGATGAGTACATCAGACAGCCCCGAACGCCGTAACGCTCTGGCTTCTATTGAAAACATTCAAAGGGAGCTTGGGATGAGGTAAACAGAACAGAATTTTACTTATTAGCCTTAGAATGTCGGCTCTTTTTAACAAGGCTATCACCCTTGCTGCGATTAAGGCCTGAATTGAGGGATTGTAAATTCCTTGTTGAATCACTTCCGCCCCTAGATTTGGGCTTAATGTGGTCAACGTCCCAGCCCATGCCACTGCTTTTGCCATGGCTATCAAAAAACATTGTATTACCAGCAGGGTCTTTTCTATATTTTTCTGGGTCTTTACCACGAATTTTTTTAGCTTTGTCCCATACATTTAATTTTGTACTTTTGCTTACCATCGTTAATTCCTCTTATGTTTCTTAATTTTCCACTACTTGTAATGTTATTTTTTTTGTTTCAAAGTCAGCACTTGATAGTTCGGGCATTCCAAGAATACTTTTTAATACAGAACTGCTTAACTTTAACTCTTCTTTCATGCTTGGTAGAAAATCGGCATGCGTGTTTTTTATTAAATTGACAGCACTATTAATGAGTTCTGGTTGCTCAAGTTCTATATATTTTGGATGGTCTGGCTTGTCGGCAGGCTCACATGTGCGCCAACCTTTATGAGAAATATGCATAAAAGCTTTTTGGCGAGCCCTATCACTAATCAACTCCAAATCATGTGCTCTCATGATTAAAGCAGCAATTGACACTTTCCACCGCAATTTCATTTCCAATAGTAAGTCCCAAGGTACTCTCGCCTTACTAAAGGTTGGAAATTCTGCAATGAAAGTCTCTCTAGGCAGTAAAAAACAGGATGCAAAATGATTTGCTTGTTTTTCAATTAATGGATTTTCCTGCACATCATTAGTAATTCCTTTGTGCATTATTAAATGCCCTAGTTCGTGCGCTAAATCAAACCGACACCTTACAGGTGATTTACTGTCATTCCTCATAACAATTGGTAAAATATCATCATTACAAAAAGCATCTACTTTAGAAGATATCTCTGAGGCCGTACATATAACCGCACCACTTGTCTCAAGAACACGAACCATGTTTGAAATAGGTCCAAGGCCAAGGCCTAAATACTCTCGAACCATAATAGAAATTCTTTCTATTTCAGATTTATGGATTGAGTCAGAGGCTATGTGAATAATATCGCAATGCTCATCTAGGTGAAAATGAGGAAATTCTAGTCCTAATGGCTCTATATAATTTTTTACATACAAACAAACAGTAATGAAATCCTCTGCATAAATTTTGGCACGTTCTCTGATATAATTAGGAATGGAAACACTCCTAAAGTGCAGGCGGTCATTGCTGATCGAAGCTGTATTATCCTGAAAAAAATAACCAACATCTACGCCAAGCGTTTCAGCAATATTTGTTAATTGTATATCCGAAAAAGACTTGTTTTCTTTGCCGGTTTCTATTTTATGAACGTATTGACGCTTAACAGAGATCAAGTCAGCAATATCTTGCATTGATACTCCTGCTCGATTTCTCGCATACGTTAATTTTTTTCCTATAAATTCTTTACTCATAACATTCTATTCATCATCATTTGTTTTTTTGCCTTTGGCCTTTGTTTTTGCCAAAAGACCACCAGCAGGAATCTCGACTTCTTTAACCTTTTCAGACGAAACTTCTATTAGGAAGCCGCCCTTTTCTTTAGATAGCTCGAGAAGATTTATTTCCTTCAAAACATTATGTGTATTTCTATCAATCTCAAGGTAATGACATTCTAAAAGAGTTGCTTCGTTATTTTCTAAATCATAATTGGTTTTATAAATAATACGAATGAGTGGGTCAAAATTTCCAAATTCACCATCATCTCGTTCAAAAGCGTTTCTATCAAAGACATTCTTGGTTAAATTTCCGCGTGGCGAGGAGATGATTTTTATTGTCCGACCTTCAAATTTAAAATAGTTATGCCCATGCTTTTTACACAGAAACTCAATAATATCTGAATGGCCTTCTGACACTTCTTTAAGCGCCTGTTGGCGTTCTTCGTAAGCAGCAAAGCCAACAGAACGATTTGAATGACCTTTTTTGTCATCAAATATTCTAACTGAGGAATTACAGCTTGCCTCAATACACGAGAAAATTTTTAAAAGTTTATTATTCAAAGTAGGAGACATGTCGAATCCTTATGGGGTATAAATTACATTTGTTACCCTGATTCATACCTTATATTGAATTATTGTCAATATAAAATGGGTATTTATTAAATTTGTTACCCAATCTTTTCCATTAACTGAGCATAAACATCTCTGCCGCTGTCATCTTTCACAGCCATAATGTATAGCCCTTTACCATCCATAGCCTTCTCACAAATTTCACCTTTTCTATACTTACCCATCATACCTGCACCACTTCCATCAGTTTTTCGTAGCTGTTCACTACATCATACTTAACTTGGTCAGATGTTATCTTTTCGAAGAATTTTTTGGCACATTTGATCTTTGTGTTTTCTATTTCCTTGAGCTGCAAGCTGCTCATAGAACCTTTGGTTTCGGCTATGAAGTAAACGTGTTTTACCGCCCCTTCTTTAAATGAAATAGCCCAATCAGGATTATAGTTGCCCACAGGGGCGGGGATTGAAAAGCCTCGTGGTAGCTTTGCATAGACAACAACCTCGGTGCTGGTATCCAATTCTTTCACAAAAGTTCGCTCTATTTTTGAATCCCAAAAGGCATAGTCATATATGTGATTTTCTACCTTTTCAGCTCGACTAAAGTCTTCTTTTGGCTTTTCAGCAGAGGGGATTACAGGCACTGGTACAACTACAGTGATTGTCGCCTTGGGTTCGTTTGTTATCGATCCAAAATTAACGATTGTCTTGTCTGCATTTATAAATATTTTCGGAGGCTTGCAAATGGTTCGAGTTGATCCGATCAAAATGTCACGCGCCTATTGGGGTTGGATAGCTGTATTCATGGTTGTTGGCTCTGTTGTTGGTGCTTTTGCGTTAAAATATACACCCTCACGTGAATTTCAGATTGTGCTAGGCTTAGTGTTGTTAGCATCTGCCTTAATGTTCTTCATACAGAAAAAATCTGGCAGAGAAACGGGGCCGTCACCTGAAAGAGCCAATTCTGGCGATATGGTAGCAGCCACCGTCTCTGGCGTTTTTAGCGGTTTTGTTGGCATCAGTGCACCACCTCTGGTTTATTATTTCGGGCGTTATCTCAACAAACGCTACCTGCGGCGTTTATTGGTGCTGATTTATATCCCTGCGGTTACCGTTCAAACAGGCGTGTTTATTTTAAATGGATTATTCACGTTCCAAGTACTTATTTGGGGATTGCTAATGCTACCATCTATGTTTTTTGGCGTATATCTGGGGAATCTGACTTTCAATATGATTTCCGAGTCATTTTTCCGTAAACTCCTTGGTCTAATCTTGATCATTGCATCTCTTCGTCTACTCTTTCTTGGGATTTTATAATAAGCCTAGATTTAGGGCTTGGGGATATATTGATGACCTGCCTTACGCTTTGGTTTTTACGCCCCGCAATGGCAAAATTAGAGTTATTAGCCTGCGTCATATGCACAAAAAGGAGATTGAGAAACATGACCTCAGATAAAAAGAAAATAGACCCATTTACACCAGATAAAGACAATCCAGAATGGAGCGAAAAAATTTTGCAAAAGCTTGTCCTGCAGATGAGGTTTTTGAAGAATTGGGTATCAAGCCGCAACGCCCCATTGGTCGCCCTGCAAGCGCCAACCCAAAAGTTTCTGTATCTATTCGCCTTGATAAAGAAGTGGTGGAGCATTTCAAATCGAGCGGTAAAGACTGGCAAACACGCATCAATGAAACATTAAAGCACAAAATATCTACTATTCATGCACCAGAAAATAACAAAAAATCCGCCTGATTTATATTGGGAGGTAGATAGATTATCATTGATATACTACCACCAGCTATATCATTAAAACCTTGATCTGTGGCGGGCTCTTTTTTATCTAAATATATCTCATCAAAAACTCAAGCATGACATAAATACCAAAAATCGGGCATAGACATACACCATTTGATATCTTTAAGTAATTGTTTTAATTCAACTTTTTCACTTCGCAAGCTTGAATGATTGCGAGCCCCCGCAACCAACGGAAATTGACACCGCTTAGAACCACTCTGAGTGGTGTTTTTCTTTGGGCCAATGAACTGTAATATCCCCGCAAGATCACCGACTGATCTGCCCCCCATATGTGGTCATCCGTTTGGAGAGTATTCCTGTTTCCAGTTTGCATATTTTTTAATCTTTGTCACCAGAGAAGGGAATATTCCCTTCTCTGGTGACAGACGTGCCTGAGCATTGGCAAATTCATTTGGTGTCATGTAACCAATACTGCTGTGAGGCCTGTTCTTATTATAATCCCGCCGCCAGGCCTCTATCGTATGGCGGGCATCTGTCAGGCTGGTAAACCAATTGTCATTCAGACATTCATCGCGAAAGCGCCCATTAAAGCTTTCAATATAACCGTTCTGCATGGGCTTGCCGGGATCAATGAAGTTCAGGATCACCCCATTGTCGTAAGCCCAGGCATCCAGAACCTTGCTGATCATTTCAGGGCCATTATCCAACGTTATGATCTTCGGCAGTCCCCGCTCATATTTGAGCGTTTCCAGCACTTGGACCATATGATGACCGCCAATTGAAGTGTCAACTTCGATCACAGGACATTCCTTGGTAAAATTATCCACAATATTCAGACATTTAAGCCGCCTGCCATCTGATAAAGCATCAAACTGAAAGTCCAGAGACCAACGCTCATTGGCTGCTGTTGCCGCTGGCAAGGGACGGCGTTCCCCAGTTGATACACGCTTGCGCTTCCTCTTGCGTACCTGTAGAGCGGCCCCTGTATACAGGCGATAGACTTTCTTATGATTGGTCTGCCAGCCTTCCCGCCTGAGCAGGATATGAATGCGCCGATAACCAAAGCGGCGACGTTCTGCGGCCAATTCTTTAATACGCATCATCAAACCCTCTTCATTCTGTGAGATGGATTTATATTGCCATGTGGAAAGATTAAGATCGGCCAGCCGACAGGCCCGACGTTCTGATAAAAGATGATTATCAATCATATGCTGAACGACGGCCCTCTTGCCTACTGGCCCTACCACTTTCGCGACAGGACATCTTTCAGGGCAGCATTGTCCAACATCTATTCCGCCAACAGCTTCTTCAGACGCCGGTTCTCCTCCTCAAGGGTTTTAAGACGTCGGGCTTCGGATACCTCCATGCCGCCATACTTGCTTTTCCATCGGTAAAAGGTCTGCTCCGCGATGCCGTGGTGGCGGATAATGTCTTTTACGATTGCACCAGCCTCTTGCTCCTTCAAGATGCCAATGATCTGTTCTTCGCTAAATCTTCTTCGTTTCATCTAAAAGTCCTCCATGTTAAATCTACACAGAAAACTCTCTTTGGAAATGACCTATTTTATGGGGAGCAGGTCAAGATTTCTTGCCCTTCTTTTCTGACTTCAGACAAGCGAAAGCCTTTCCCGATGGAAGGGTTTCTGCATTCCTGTCTGCGGGTCGACATAATGCCGCCGGACTGACTATGTTGGGGCGAGGGCCGCATGAACTTTAAAGAACAGGTCCTTAGAGCTTGCTGATCAGGTGGAAGAGGAGCGCCCCGCCGGATTTCGAGAAGGGAATGTAACCCAGTTCATCAATGATGACACAATCCGTCTGACTAAGCTGGCGGATGATTTTGCCGGTATTGCCTTCAGCCTGTTCCTTGATCAGGGTGTTTATGAGATCAACTGCATTGTGGAAGCGGGCTTTCTTACCCTGTGCGATGAGTGAGGTTCCCAGGGTGTCATCCGCGAGGCCATTGAGCGCGTCGGGGCAAAACTCCTGTATTTACCGCCATATTCACCAGACCTTAATCCCATCGAAATGGCTTTCTCAAAACTCAAGGAGATCCTGCGTAAAGCAGAAGAAAGAACAATGGAAGGCCTGTGGAGAAAAATTGGAGAAAGCCTCGCACAGTTCAAGACTCATGAGTGCTCAAACTATTTCAAACATGGCGGATATGAATACAATTAAAACGAAACCGCTCTAGATGAGCGTAGCGTGCGGTGGTCTGAACCTGAGTGTGCCCGAGCAGCTTTCCAATCATTGGAAGTCCTTCGCCAACCATTAAGCCCCCGCTGGCGTAAGAATGCCGTAAATCATGTATCCTCACATCATCAAGCTTGGCGGCAGCCCTGATCCGCCTCCATGGATGCTGTAAGTCCGTGAGATAAGAATCTGGTTTTTTGCCGGAAACAACGTACGGATTGTCTTCTACCTTTTCAACATCCTTCAACTGTTCAATAATTGCAGGCCTCACCACTCATTTATTTTAAGGTTAAGTCCGGCTCAGAAAGGTCAGGAATGCGAAAGTCGCATTCCTGAGTTTTCTTTTTAAACAAAAGCCGGATGCCGGACAAATTGAATGACGTAACCAGTCCTTATTCCCCCTCCCCATGGCCAAAGGCATGGGGGGAGAAGAAAAGAGAAAACATATAGACTACATAGAAAATAAACCGTAAGCGGTGCTTTGCTCCCACCTGTTTTTGTATTTGTTTAGGTGTTATTCTTGCTTAAGAGGGGTTTCAGACCTGAAGTTCCAAGGGAGAATATCCTCCGGCGGTGACGTATTTTTATGCGCCGGGACGAAGTGGAAAACACGCAGAAGGTTTTCTGGAAGGCTTTTGCGGTATTCTGCAGATGGATGGCTATGCGGGCTATAACCGCCTGACCAGATCAGACAGGAAAGGCGGCGCTCTCCAGCTTGCCTACTGCTGGGCCCATGTGCGGCGGAACTTCTTTAAATTGACGAAGGCCAGCCTGTCCCCTGTAGCAGAAGAAGCGATCCGGCGCATTGGGGAGTTCTATCAGATTGAAGAGCGTATCCGGGGGACATCCCCTTCGGCCAGACGGATGGTCCGGCATTCGACAACAGCCCCTCTTCTGGGGGATATGGCCCTGTGGCTCTAGCATCACAATATTTTAGCTTGTTGGCGGCTTTTTTTCAACATTAACAGAACAAATCTCGTCTGGTGGACGACGCCGACCAGAGATATGAATCTGTAGCCATTTCTCTATCTCAATTATGAGCAGGACAGCAACCCCGACGGAGACGATCTGTATTCCCTGAGCCAAACTGAGCGGTCGTGTGTCGAAGAAGGTTCCCATGAAGGGGGCATATGTGAATATAAACTGAAGCGCGGTCACCACACCGACGGCAATCAGAACCGCCCGTGTGCCAAATATGCCCCGCCATGTGAGCGATGATGTTTTAAGGTAACGGACGCTGAAGAGGTAAAAGATTTCAAGAACGACGAGCGTGTTGACCACGATGGTACGCGCCTCTTCGACATCAGCGCCTTGAACTTGTGAAAGCATGAACTGGCCAGAGATCGCGCCGAGAAACAGTGTCGACACGAAGACGATCCGCCAAATCAAAAATCCTGACAGAATTGGTTCACCCGCCGCACGCGGTGGCCGTCGCATAACATCTGGTTCAGCGGGTTCAAAGGCAAGCGCGAGTGCCAGGGTCACGGCGGTGACCATATTAACCCACAGGATCTGAACTGGTGTGATCGGTAATGTGGTGCCGAGCAGAATAGCGGCGATCAAGACAAATGCCTCCCCTCCATTTGTTGGAAGAATGAACAGGATAGTTTTTTTCAGATTGTCATAGACAGTTCGCCCTGTCTTTACGGCCTCTGTGATGGTGGCGAAGTTATCATCAACGAGTACCATCTCTGAAGCCTCCTTGGCGGCTTCACTGCCTTTGCGCCCCATAGAGATGCCGACGTCGGCACGCTTGAGTGCCGGTGCGTCATTGACACCGTCACCGGTCATCGCCACAACCGCCCCCCCTGCCTGCAGTGCCATAACCAGCCGCAACTTATGTTCCGGACTCGTGCGGGCAAAAACGGCTGTGTCCTGAACGCGAAGGCGTAGCGTTTTGTCATCCAGTGAATCGAGGTCATGGCCGGTGAGGACCATGTCAGGATTGTCCAGGCCAAGCTGGCGCGCGATAGCCATGGCCGTACCGCTGTGATCCCCTGTGATCATCTTCACCTGAATGCCAGCAGCCTGACACTCAGCCACGGCGGAAATTGCCTCTTCACGCGGCGGGTCAATCAAACCAAACAGGCCGAGCAGGGTGAGCCCATTTTGGACATCGTCAAACTCAAGAACCGTGTGAGACAGCTCTGTCGTCTTCATTGCGATGGCGAGGACCCGCTGGCCGCTGCTCGCGATTTCTTCCGCTTGTGAATGCCAATAGTCTGCATCAAGGGGAACATTGCCCTCAAATCCACGCTGCTGTGTACACATTTCAAGGATACGTTCCGGGGCACCCTTGAGATAAATAAAGCCGTTGCCGCTGTGGTTGTGATGCAGGGTCGCCATAAAGCGGTGCATGGAGTCGAACGGTATAACATCGGTGCGTGGGTAACTTTTGGTTTCTGCATCTAGATCCAGGCCGGTTTTGCAGGCAACGACAAGCAAAGCGCCCTCCATCGGATCGCCTTCTATGATCCATTGGCTTTCCACCTCATGCAGGCTCGCGTCGCTGCACAGAAGGGCCGCCCGCGTCATTTCCTTGAGTAGCGGATAGTCCTTGACTTCAGCCACATGCCCGTCAAGTGAGAAGCCACCACGGGGAATGTAACCAACGCCGCTCACCGTGAACAGGCGTTTGGCGGTCACGATCGAAACAACGGTCATTTCATTACGTGTGAATGTCCCTGTTTTGTCGGAGCAGATTACCGAGACAGATCCAAGTGTTTCGATCGCGGGGAGACGTCGGACGATGGCGTTTCGCCTTGCCATGCCCTGCACACCAATGGCAAGGATAATGGTCAGGATGGCCGGAAGCCCTTCCGGGATAGCGGCGACAGACAAACCGACCACAGCCATGAAGACTTCGGTTAAGTCATAGTCGCGGACCAGCAGGCCAAAGACGAAGATGAAGGCGGCAATGACGAGGATGACCCCTGTCAGCCATTTGGCAAATACGGCCATCTGCTGCAACAATGGTGTCTGGAGCGTTATTACTTCGGACAGCATACCGCTTATTTGGCCAATGGCAGTCTGGGTGCCCGTGTGGACAATGACTCCTTTGCCCTGGCCATAGGTTACGAGTGTGCCGCTGAACGCCATTGAGGCGCGGTCACCGAGCGGTACTGCTTCATCAACCGGTAATATGGCCTTTTCGACCGGCACTGACTCTCCGGTTAGCACAGCCTCGTCAATCCTCAGGTTTTTGACGTTGATGAGCCTGATGTCAGCGGGTACACGGTCACCTGCCTCCAGTAGCACGATGTCACCCTGTACGAGTTCACCAGCCGGTACGGTTCTGCGATGGCCCTCGCGGATAACGCTGGCTTTGGGGGCCAACATATCCCGGATTGCTTCGAGGGCATTTTCCGCTTTACCTTCCTGCAGGAAGCCGATGATGGCGTTCACCAGTACGACGGCCAGAATAACCTGAGCGTCGATCCAATGGCCCAGCAGGGCGGTGATGATCACCGCGACCAGCAGAACATAAATCAGGACGTTATTGAATTGCGCAAGAAAGCGCCGAAGGGGGCCTTGCCGTTTCGGTTGCGGCAGGAGATTAGGTCCGAACCGTATTAGACGCTCGTGCGCCACAGCTTCGGTTAAACCGCTTGGCCCACTATCGTACGCGGCCATAGCTTCATCCGCCGTAACCGCGTGCCAAGGCTTCTGGATAACATCTGAGCTGTTATATTTTATTTCTGAAGTCATGTTAACTTGTTAGCATAATATGCTGAGAATTAATAGATACTGAGCCTTATGTATCTCAAATTTGTTATATAATCCTCAACCCTTTTTCTGGCTGTTTATGCCTATACCTATGCCTATGATCACTTGACAAAAGATGAAAATATTTAACTTGTACGGATAGAGTTCAATGCTTATTATCGGGAGAGGTTCGGAATAGGAAAAAGATGGGATATTATAAATGACCCCACCTCGGCCGTTATATCGTCTTGATCGCAATGATTTCGGTATACTTCTTAATATACTAAAAGAAAAAGGCTATCTCACTGTTGGCCCGACAAGGCGTGATGGGGCTATTTTATATGGCGCGCTGGAGAGTGTGGACGACCTGCCGATTGGCTGGACCGATGAACAGGAGGCCGGAACCTATCGTCTCAAGTGCCGTGATGATGACGCTTTGTTCGGCTATAATGTCGGCCCGCACTCCTGGAAGAAATATCTGTTCCCATCGAAAACAAAGCTTTGGTCAGCGACAAAGAAGGGATCCGGATTTGAGATAGACAGGGAAACAGATACCCCGCCGAAATATGCCTTTATCGGTGTTCGTGCCTGTGAACTGCACGCGATCCAGATTCAGGACAAGGTTTTTATGGGGGGGACTTATCAGGACCCGGTTCATGCCGGACGGCGGCGGGATTGCCTGATTATTGCCGTCAATTGCGCTCAGGCGGCAAACACCTGCTTTTGTACCTCTATGCAGACTGGCCCGAAAGTGGATAACGGTTATGATATTGTTCTGACTGAGATCATTGATAAGGCGCGTCACTATTTTGTGATAGAGGCCGGGTCGGACAGGGGAGCGGCCATTGTGAAAAAACTGCCGGTCAGCCCGGTGCAACAGACGGATATGGACGCGGCGGCGGCCTGTGTTGAAAATGCTGAAAAACAGATGGGTCGCAAGGTGGATATGACCGACATCAAGGATATTCTCACCCGCAATTATGATAATAAACGCTGGGCGGAACTGGAAAAAAAATGTCTGGCCTGTGGTAACTGTACCATGGCTTGCCCGACTTGTTTCTGTTCAAATGTTGAGGATATTACCGATCTTGGCGCAGAACACGCCGAGCGCTGGCGTTCATGGGGGTCCTGTTTTACGATGGATTTCTCTTATATCCACGGCGGCAGTGTCCGTCCCTCCATCGGTTCGCGCTACCGGCAGTGGTTGATGCACAAACTGGCAACCTGGCTTGATCAGTTCGGGACATCGGGATGTGTCGGTTGCGGACGGTGCATTACCTGGTGTCCGGTTGGCATTGACCTGACAGAGGAAGTTAAAGCAATTTGTGACAATGAGGAAGGAGATCCAAGTGGGTAACATCCGAACGGTTAAGGACTTTCTGGCCGAAGCCGCGTTTTTTCAGGACATGGAGGAACGTCATCTCGAATTGCTCTCAGGCTGCGGTAAAATAATGCATTTTAAAGCTGGGGATTTTCTACTGAAAGAAGATTCAGAGGCTAATAGTTTTTATCTGATCCTCAAAGGTGAGGTGGTGGTCGAGAGCTATATGCCGGCGAAAGGACCGATGATGGTCGCAAAGGTGGGCGTGGGTAATATTACAGGCTTTTCATGGTTGTTCCCGCCTTACCGTAACCAGTTTGATTCCCGTGCTCTGACAAAGGTCACGGCCATTCACCTTGATGGTAAATGCCTGCGCGGCAAGGCGGAAGGTAATCATGATTTGGGCTATATGCTTATGAAAGAATTTGCTCAGATTATGCTACAGCGGATGCAGGATAACCGCCGCCGGATTTTAGATATCTATAGCAGGGAACAGTAAGTTGTCACAGGCAGTTCATAATGAATACCTCATGTATCCTGCTTCTTTCCTTGTTCTGGAGATATGGGAGGAAATATCAGGCTGTTTTACTTTAACCCTTCAGCCTGACCCTGTTGTTACGACTTCTTTTGCACCAGGGCAATTTTATATGCTCTATATTTTTGGTCATGGCGAAGTTCCAATTTCGGTAAGCGGCGACCCTGTTGAAACGGAAACTCTGACTTTCACTGTTCTAGCTGTAGGGTCAGTCACCAGAAAGTTGTGTTCGGTTAAGGCGGGTGATACTGTCGGTCTGCGTGGCCCTTTTGGCAATGGCTGGCCGTTGAAACTGGCAAAGGGGCATGATGTGCTGGTGATTGCGGGCGGTCTGGGTTTGGCACCTTTGCGCCCGGTTATTTATCATTTGATTTCCCATGCTTCTGATTATGGAAAAATTACTTTGATATATGGCACCCGGACGCCTGACATGATCTTGTTTCAGGATGAGTTGGCATCCTGGGATGAAAGAGATGATATGACGGTGTTATTAACCGTTGATAGTGCAGGGTCTGACTGGTACGGCCATGTCGGTGTTGTAACAGAGTTGATTGAAAACGCCGGAATTGATCCGGTGCGCACAACGACCATGGCCTGCGGGCCGGAAATTATGATGCGTTTTACCGCCTATGGCTTGATTGACATAGGGATGGCGGCTTCGGATATATATGTCTCCATGGAACGGAATATGAAATGCGCGCTGGGACATTGTGGCCGCTGTCAATACGGCCCCCACTTTGTTTGCAAGGATGGTCCGGTGTTTGCGTTTGATCAGGTTGAGAATCTGTTCAGAGTGAGGGAAGTGTAAGGATAAACGACAATCATGAAGATAAAGAATGAAAGAAACTAGTCAAAAACCAAAACTTGCCGTTTGGAAGTTTGCCTCTTGTGATGGCTGCCAGCTCAGCCTGCTTAACTGCGAGGATGAATTATTGGCCGTGGCCGATGTCATTGAGATTGCCAATTTTCCCGAAGCTTCACGAGAAGTTATCCCCGGCCCTTATGAACTTTCACTGGTCGAAGGTTCAATCACGACGCCCCATGACAAGGCGCGTATTCAGGAGGTGCGCAGACAGTCGAAATTTCTTGTGACGATTGGGGCCTGTGCGACGGCGGGCGGCATACAGGCGTTGCGTAATTTCAAAGACGTGAATGCATTTATAGATATCGTCTATGCCCACCCTGACTATATCAGTTCACTGGCAACATCGAGCGCGATTGCCGACCATGTTCCGGTTGACTTCGAACTGCCCGGCTGTCCCGTTAACAAGCAACAATTGCTCGAAGTCATCATTGCTTTTCTCCATGACCGCAAACCAAATATTCCCCATCACAGCGTCTGTATCGAATGCAAACAGCGGGATACAGTTTGTCTTGCGGTGACACAGGATATTCCTTGCCTTGGTCCGGTGACGCGGGCTGGCTGCGGGGCGATCTGTCCGGCCTTTAACCGGGGCTGTTACGGGTGTTTTGGCCCGATGGAAACCCCGAATACGGAATCTCTGGCGGACGAATTGCGCGATAAGGGTATGATCACAGAAGATCTACTTCGCCTGTTCAGAACCTATAATGCGGACAGCCCCGCCTTTAAAATGGAAAGTGAACGTCATGAGTGAGGGTGCGAAAACAAAAATAATCAAGGTGGATTATCTCGCCCGGGTCGAAGGCGAAGGCGGGCTGTATCTGAAAATTCATGACGGCAAGCTGGAAGATGTCCAGTTGAAGATTTTTGAGCCTCCGCGTTTCTTTGAAGGTTTTTTACGGGGTCGGAAATACAGCGAGGCATCGGATATTACCGCCCGGATTTGCGGGATATGTCCGGCCGCTTATCAGATGAGCGCCGTTCACGCCATGGAAAATGCTTTCGAGGTGAGTGTTGACGGGCCGCTCAGGGAATTGCGCCGTTTGCTTTATTGCGGTGAATGGATATCAAGTCATACACTCCATGTTTACATGCTGCACGCGCCGGACTTTCTCGGGTATGAAAGCGCTGTCCATATGGCTAAAGACCATCAGGCTGATGTGGAACGCGGCCTTCAGCTCAAAAAAATTGGTGGTGAGATCATGTCTTTTATCGGGGGGCGTGAAATCCACCCGGTCAATGTCCGTGTTGGCGGGTTTTATAAAGTCCCGACCAAAAGGGAGATGCAGGGTTTTCGGGCCACAATTGAAAGAGCCCGTGATGCGGCGCTGGAGACGGTAAACTGGGTCTCTACTTTTGATTTTCCTGAATTTGAGCAGGATTATACCTTCGTGTCGATGCAACATCCGGACGAATATCCAATGAATGAGGGCCGTATTGTTTCCAACCGGGGGCTGAACATCACAGCGGCCAATTATGATGATCATTTTGAAGAAATTCATGTCAAGCGCAGCAATGCGCTCCATTGCGTTATGAAAGAGGGCGGTCAGTCCTATCATGTTGGCCCGCTTGCGCGCTACGCCCTTAATTTTGACCGGTTTCCAGCGCATATTCAGGATGTCGCCAAACAGGCGGGACTGGGAAAGGTTGAGCGTAATCCGTTCCGCAGTATCATTGTGCGGAGCATCGAGGTGCTTTATGCCTGCGAAGAAGTTCTGCGGATCATCGATGACTATCAGGAGCCGGAACAGCCGTTCGTCAAAATTACGCCGAAAGCGGCCACGGGATATGCCGCGACTGAGGCCCCGCGCGGTATTCTTTATCACCGCTATAAAATGGACGAAAAGGGTGATATTCTTGATGCCAATATCATTCCGCCGACCTCGCAGAATCAGAAAATGATCGAAGATGATCTCTGGAAATTTGTGCCGCAATATCTCAATCAGCCCGATGAAACCCTGCGCTGGCATGCGGAGCAGGCCATTCGCAATTATGACCCCTGTATTTCCTGTGCGACCCACTTCCTCAAACTTGATGTGGAGCGGTCATGAGGGCAAAAACGCTGGTGATCGGTATCGGGAACCGCTTTCGCGGGGATGATGCCCTGGGCTGCATTCTGGCGGATAGAATACAGATGCTGGCCTTGCCTGATGTTGAGGTCATGACCCATAGTGGTGAGCCGGCCTCTCTGATTGATCTTTGGCAGGACAGGGGGTGTGTTATTCTGGTCGATGCGGTCTCTTCATGTGCAGAGGCCGGGACGATCCATTATATCGATATGCAGAAGCGGGGCCTGCCCGACAGTTTTCGCAGTTACTCGACCCATGCCTTTGGTATTGCTGAGGCGATCGAGTTCGCCCGGGTGCTGAACAAGTTGCCGCCAAAGATCGTTTTCTACGGAATTGAAGGCAAATCATTTGCCGCAACGGAAATATTGTCACCGGAAATAACGGCGGCACTGGAAGATGCTGAAAAACGTATTATAGAGGACATAAAGGAGACCTGTGATGCATGAATTTTCCCTGATGGCGGATTTATTTGGTAAAATTGAGAAAATTTCCCAGGATAATGGAGGGGGAAGGATTGTTGGTGTCAAGGTAAAGCTTGGGGCGTTGTCGCATATTACACCGGGGCATTTCGCCGAACATTTTGAGGAATTTTCAAAAGGGACTGCGGCAGAGGGCGCGAAGCTGGACGTGGAGCAGCTTGAGGATGCAAATGATCCTAACGCCCAGGATATTCTGCTGGACAGCGTTGAACTTGATGTCGGATAGACGGATACGATGCCGATACAGGCTTAATGGTGCTGTACAGGGTGTTGGCTTTCGGCCATTTGTCTATCACATTGCCATAGAACACAAGCTCAAGGGCTGGGTTCGGAATGATGCCGCCGGGATTGTCATCGAAGTTGAAGGCTCTGCCGCAAATATTACAGATTTTGAAAAACAGCTCAGGCAGAATAGTCCGCAAAATGCGGTGATTAATCATTTTGAATCAGAAAATCTGGCGGTGCGGAATGATCCGTCTTTCAGGATTCTTGAGAGCGATCATAGTGAAACACTGTCTGTTTCTGTCCTGCCGGATCTGGCGGTATGTCCGGAGTGTATCGCCGAGATGAATGATCCGGCTGAGGGCCGCCGTTACCGCTATCCTTTTATTAACTGTACCAATTGCGGCCCCCGTTTTACAATCATTACGGGTTTGCCTTATGACCGGCCCCGGACAACCATGGATGCCTTTGCGATGTGCGATGCCTGCCGGGCGGAATATGAAGACCCCATGGACCGCCGTTTTCATGCTCAGCCGATTGCCTGCGTGAAATGCGGCCCGCATCTGGAATTATGGGACATAGATGGGAAGATTATGGCCACCCATGATGATGCGTTGATGCAGGCGGTGCGCGCCATTGGCCAAGGAAAAATTCTGGCGGTGAAAGGGCTTGGTGGTTTTCATCTGCTTGCCGATGCTGCCAATGAGGATGCGGTACAATTGTTGCGGCAGCGGAAGTGCCGTCCGCGCAAGCCTTTTGCCGTTATGGTATCGTCACGGGAAGAGGCCGGGAAATATTGTGATCTGTCAGAGGACGAGACAATGCTTCTGTCATTGCCGGCAGCGCCGATTGTTTTGCTTCATAAAAAACTAAACATCAAAATGGCCAAATCCATTGCGCCGGATAACCCTTACCTCGGCGTGATTCTGCCCTACACACCGTTGCATCATTTGATCTTACAGGAACTCAAAACCCCGGTCATTGCCACCAGCGGCAACCGCCGTGATTAACTGATCTGCACTGACGAGCATAAGGCACTGGAGCAACTGTCAGCTATCGCTGACCTGTTTCTGGTTCATAACAGGCCCATCAAACATCCTGCTGAAGATTCAATTGTCAGGATTATGGCGGGCAGGGAAATGGTTCTGCGCCGGGGGCGGGGCTATTCACCTTTGCCCTATGCAATCGGTCATGAAATCGCCAGCCCCTTATTGTCTGTGGGCGCAGATATGAAAAATACGGTCGCGCTGGCCTTTGGCGATAAAGTAATTCTGGGCCCTCATATAGGTGATCTGCAAACGCCGCAGTCCTGTGAAGGCCACGATAAAATGATAGATACGCTGTGTAAGTTATATAAAATAGAGCCGGATGTCATTGCCTGCGACAAACATCCTGATTACCGGTCCGGTCAGATGGCACAGGCGCGCCCCGGCAGTATTGCGCTGGTTCAGCATCATTATGCCCATGCCCTGGCCTGCCTGCTTGATAATGACATTGAGGCCCCGGCACTGGCCGTTGTCTGGGACGGGACCGGTTATGGTGATGACGGCACGATCTGGGGCGGCGAACTCCTGAAAATTACCGATGAAGGCTATGTTCGCGCCTTTCATTTTCGGCAGTTTCCCTTGCCGGGCGGCGCGGCGGCTGTGAAGGTGCCGCAGCGAACAGCTTACGGCTTATTGTATCAGGCAGGATTAAACAGGAGATTTGGTTTTTCTGATAAAGATGACGCCTTATTGCGCGAAGCGCTGGCCAGAGGAATTAACTGCCCTCTGACCAGCAGTGTGGGACGGTTATTTGATGCGGTTGCGGTGCTCACGGGTATTTCCGCTGACAACAGCTTTGAAGGAGAAGCCGCAATGGCGCTGGAATTTTGCGCGATGAGGTCAGAGAGCAGACAATCATATGATTTTACCCTTCAGGATGATATTATTGACTGGCAAAAAATGTTACGGCAGATTATTGATAATATTGATGCGAAAGTACCTGTTTGTGATATTGCCCGAAAATTCCACAATACACTCAGTACCATCATTGTTGACGTGGCCAGGGCCGTCGGAGAGAAGCGCGTGCTTTTGACAGGGGGGTGCTTTCAGAATAAATTGTTGCTTGAAAATGCGATTGCCGCGCTAAAAGAAGCAGGATTTTATCCCTGCTGGCACCATCATATCCCGCCGGGTGATGGCGGTATCGCGGCAGGGCAGATCATGGCGGCCATAAGGCAACAGAAAAAGGAAGATAAGTAATGTGTCTCGCCATACCGGGAAAGATTATTGTTATATCCGGTGAGGAAGCTCTCAGCCGTATGGGGCAGGTCGCTTACGGCGGTATCACCAAGGAAGCCAGCCTAGCCTTTGTGCCGGAGGCCAAAGAGGGTGATTACGTCCTCGTTCATGCCGGTATTGCGATCAGTATCGTCAGGGAGGAAGAGGCGCAGAAAATCTTCGAATATCTGGAACAGATCGGCGAGGCTGAAGCATGAAATATCTCGATGAATACCGTGACCCCGAAGTCGCCCGGCACTATGTCACGGCGATAGAAAAGATCACGACAAAGCCATGGACGATCATGGAAATCTGCGGTGGCCAGACCCATGCGATTGTCCGTTACGGGATACAGAATATGTTGCCGGGAGAGATCACGCTGGTCCATGGTCCCGGTTGTCCGGTTTGTGTTACCCCGATCGAAAAGATTGACAAGGCGCTCGAAATTGCCGCACGTCCCGAGGTGATTTTCTGTTCCTTTGGCGATATGCTGCGTGTGCCCGGCTCAGTCACAGATCTCCTGAGTGTTCGTGCTGAAGGCGGTGATGTGCGCGTCATCTATTCGCCGCTTGATGCGGTTCAGGTCGCGCGGGATAATCCCCATAAGGAAATCGTATTTTTTGCCGTCGGGTTTGAGACCACGGCCCCCGGCAATGCCATGGCGGTGTATCAGGCCAGGGAAATGGGGCTTAAAAACTTTTCCCTGCTGGTATCCCATGTTCTTGTCCCGCCTGTGATGGAAAGCATCCTGTCCAACCCCGACGGCAAGGTGCAGGGCTTTCTTGCCGCGGGGCATGTCTGTACTGTGATGGGCATGGACGCTTACGTGCCAATTGCGGCGAAATACAAGGTGCCTATTGTTGTAACCGGGTTCGAGCCGCTTGATATACTGCAGGGACTTTACATGTGCATACGCCAGCTAGAGGCGGGTCGCCGGCAAGTTGAAAACCAGTATTCCCGCGTGGTTGAAGCCCATGGCAACCGGTCAGCCCAACAACTTATATCAGAAGTATTTCAGGTTATTCCGCGGCAATGGCGTGGCCTTGGCGAAATCCCGCAAAGCGGCTGGGGACTGGCTCCGGCCTATGCGGATTACGATGCCGAACGTCATTTCGGTTTGACGGAAATCTTGCCTGAGGAATCTTCAGACTGCATCAGCGGCGAAATCATGCAGGGGCTGAAGAAACCGGTGCAATGTCCGGCTTTTGGCATAAAATGTACCCCTGATCACCCAATCGGTGCCCCAATGGTCTCTACGGAGGGCGCGTGTAGTGCTTATTACAGGTATGGAAATGAATGAAGACCCCAAGACTTTTAAGATGAGCTGCCCTGTCCCGCTGTCCGATTATCCTGCGGTGATGATGGCCCATGGCGCTGGCGGACGATTGATGCAGCGGCTGATTGACGAGATGTTCCTCACGGCCTTTACGGATGTGCAACCTCATGATGGCGCTGTTCTTGACATTCCGCAGGACAGAATTGTGATGACCACGGACAGCTTTGTCATCCGGCCCCTGTTTTTTCCCGGCGGCAATATAGGCACGCTGGCGGTGAATGGCACCGTTAATGATCTTGCCATGTGCGGGGCGCGACCCCGGTATCTTTCCGTCTCTTTCATCCTTGAAGAAGGCCTTTCCATGGAAATACTCTGGCAGGTGGTGCAGGCAATGCGTGCTGCCGCTGATGCCGCAAATATTGCCATTGTCACTGGCGATACCAAAGTCGTTGAGCGTGGCCATGGCGATGGGCTTTATATCAACACGGCGGGGATCGGCGTGCTGGAGCATAACCATATCATCGCACCGGATCAGGTGAAGGCGGGCGATGCGGTGATCCTCTCCGGGGATATCGGACGTCACGGCATGGCGGTGATGGGCAGCCGCGAAGGACTTTCATTCGAGAGCAAGATCAACAGTGACTGCGCCCCTCTGTCGGCTTGTGTGCTGGAAATTCTGGAGGCCGGCCTTGTTCCACATTGTCTGCGGGATGCGACCCGTGGCGGCGTGGCGGCGGTGCTTAACGAGATTGCCGCAGCCTCAAAATTACAGATCGATATCAGGGAAAACGCCATTCCGGTTGATG
>JAJRZC010000116.1 GCA_024275435.1 Alphaproteobacteria bacterium | reverse complement strand
GGTGATCTGATCCTGACCGAGGTTTTGCAAGGCTTTCGCCATGACAAAGACTATAGAAAAGTGAAAGCTGAATTGGAAAAGCTTGCCTTTGCCCCGATGGTTGGACAGGATATATCAATTAAAAGTGCCGAGAATTACCGGCGTTTAAGAAAACAGGGCATTACGGTCAGAAAAACCATTGATGTGTTGATTGCCACCTTTTGCATAGAGAACAATCATACGCTTTTACATAGCGACCGGGATTTTGATGTGATGGTTGATGTTCTTGGATTGCAGATATTATAAACAACCCCCTATATATTACTTTAAGATTGAGCTTTGCGTAATAAGGTTGCGGGATACTCAACTACTTCAAATACGCTGGTAAAAGGCTTCGCCATTGGAAGCCCGGCCAATGAGCTCATATTCCGCAAACATTTTTTCAAATCGGGGAATAATTGATTTACACCAGTGGTCAGCTATATTGGCGTGGGCTTGGTCGTCCCCCTGAAAACTGGAATAGCGGTCAAAAGCACGGGATTTAAGCCAGATCGCAGCCAGACCGCCATATTCAGATAGCCCGATATAGGCATGGACATTAGAGAGAACGGCATGATCTTCCCGGCCCAGCCAGCGATCACAATCTTCAAAACTTGGCCAGACTTCCTTTGCACGGGCGCGCAGGTCTTCAACAAAATCCTGCCACTCCCATTGATCCTCCATATGGGAGACATTTTGATAACAGATGGCATGGCAGTCATCGGGGTAACTTACGGAACGGGACATTTTCAATCTCCTCAAATATGAATGTGCTGTAGAATCATGGATTAACTAAGACCCAATTCATCCGCCATCGCTTCGAGATGCGCTCGTGTAAAGGTAATCCCGCCGTGAAGCCGGGCGGCTTCCGCATAAACCTTGATGGGTTATGTCGATCTTATGGTTATGCAGAGTTCCCGTTCACAAAGCACTGTACTTCCTGCCTATTCCGTCCAATAAGATCGACATAATCTAGCTCCTGACAACAGTCAGAATATGATTGTGTTTAACGTGTCTTGAACACCTTTCATATGGTTCGTGCTTCATTAAGCATAGACAAAATATCATCTGAAGGTGGCATGAACTTTCCTGGTTTAATTGTCGGTGGAACCATAGAATCCATCACAGCAAGTTTCTCAACGGCATCAACTCGGAGGTAGATTTCAGTCGTTTGGATACTGGAATGTCCAAGCCAAAGCGCAACCTTTCTAATATCGCCAGTCGCTTCCAATGTGTGAACTGCACAACTATGACGAAGGACATGAGGTGTTACGGGTTTTGTCGCTATTGAAGGGACCTTTGCAGCAGCTTTCTTCGCATGCCGTTGCAAACGCAAAGCCAGCCCGTCGCGGCTCATCCGATCACCATACTTGTTTAAAAAGAGTTCAGGAGAGTTTCCAGAGGGACGTCTCACCAGCCAAGCCGATATAGCTTTGCGGGTGGCTTTCCACAGAGGGAGAACCCGTTCTCGACGCCCTTTACCAACAATATGAACAGTTGCTAGCGATCGGTCTGGGAAGTCAGCAACTCGGAGCGATAGCAGCTCAGCAGCACGCAGTCCTGCACAATAACAAAGGTGAAGCATGGCCCGATCTCTCAGGCCAGTCAACGTGTTAGCGTCTGGAGCGTTTATGAGTGCCTCAATCTCATTGCGAGTAAGATGAGGAATGAGCTTTTCATCAGTACGCTTCCGAGGGATCGACCGAATTCTCAAGCATTGCTCGAGGCAGGAAGGTTCATTGTATTCGATGTATTGGAACAACGCACGGATCGCAGCAAGCCGGGCGTTACGTGTTTTTGCGCAATTTGAACGTTCTTGTTCGATGTGATCTAGAAATGCGAGGATGACTTGTGGGTCAATATCTTCAACGACGATATCGGTTGGACGCTTTGAAAGTTTAGATGACACGAACCTTAGCAATAGCATAAAGCAGTGCGCATAAGTCGCGATTGTGTGCGGACTGGCATTCCGTTCTTTTGGAAGATGGACACGGAGGTAAGTCGAAAGCAGTGGTGCGAGAGGTTTCATGCTATCTCTCCTTTGGAGAGCAATTCGTTTGCTCCGGCAATATTGTTCAGTAGTACGGGAGTTGCTTCAAAATACCAGTAAGTTGCTTGAATATTGGCATGGCCAAGATATGTGCTCAACGCCAAGATATGCCTTGCAATCGCTACTGAATCGTGTGGACATTGTTCAAGAGAGCGTACAGCAAAAGTATGTCTAAGGTCATGTAATCTGGGTCCTGGTCCAGACGGGTTCCGAAGCCCGAGACGCCGAAGAATTTGGACAAATACCACATGAGCTCTGGTATTTGTCGGTGCCCGACGATGTGATACGATGAAAAGTTCATTGCTAGGAGAGATGATCTGTTTGCGGATTGCCAGGAAACGATTTAATGCCCCTCGAGTTGTCTCGTGAAGAGGGACTAGCCGGCTGCGATCATACTTTGAATGTCTAATGATGAGGCCGTCATCCGTAATGTCGTCGAATGTAAGTCGTAAGGCTTCCGATATTCGCAGACCTGTCGCAGCAAGTAGCCCATACAGATGATGGTATGTATGAGGGCAAATTGAGCCCTCTGTCCAATGTAAGAGTGCATCTTTCATAATCGCTCTAATGTCTTCCGGTCGAAAGATATGAGGTGTTGGTCGAGGAGATTGCCCGCGACCGAAAAAACCCGCCGGAGGCACTTCATGGCGGGCATCTTCGGCATTCATGAAGAGACTGAAGCGACGAAGTGTTTCATAGTTTCGTTTTGCACCTTTCTGCGAAGACGCAAGCTTGCACCATGATTTGATGCGGTCAAGTCGCAGACGTGTGTCTCCAGCAGCATCAGCATATGCAGTAAACCGCTTTAATACCCTCTCATTTTCTGTAAATTGCAATCCAAGCTTACGATGAAATTTGATGTACCGGTCAGCGTGAGGTCTTAGCATGTTGTTTCTCCCGGCCATGGTTGCGTAACGCTCATAAGCATGGGTATGTCGACCTTAGCATAAATCGATGTTACAGACGGTGAAGTATGCCTCAATACTGTACCAATGATATCCAGAGTGGCTCCGGATCGAAGCATGGAGGTAGCGAGTGAATGACGGAACATGTGCGCGCCTGATGGAACATCTTCGATCTGTCCTCGTCGCAGAACGCGTTTAACAACGCCTCCAATTTCACCGGTTGTGCTAAACGGTTGAATTGGAGCTTGAGCTGTCAGGAAAATGCGTTTTTCGGCGATACGTGGTCGCGCAGTTTCAATATACTCAAGTATTGCGTCACCAACGTCTTGTGGTAGCGGAAGTCGGGCCTGGCGGCGACCTTTCCCCATAACCAATAGCGTCCCAGTCTCCCAGTCAATTGCATCAAAACACAGATTAGCGACATCTCCTGAACGCAGACCCAGCCGTGCTAAAAGTAGGATAATTGCACGATCACGGATCTGTATCGGTGTGTTCGTTCGGCAGGATGCAATGATTTCATTAATCTTTTCAGAAGGCGCATAGCGCGGAAGCACAGTGTCGCGCCTGTGTCGTGGTGCAGGTGGTACTGCTTTCAGAAGATGCGGTGAGACTTGGCCCTGGAATATAAGAAAACGCAAAAACGAACGAAGAACAATAGACGTCCTTTTGACAGATCCCGGTGCGCGGTCTGGATCTTGATTGAGGACGATATTTCTAATCAAAATAGGTGAATATTTAGAAGGATCACATCCTAATACATTAATCCAACGGTTAATTTCTCGAGTGTAGTTGTTGAGGGTGCTCTGTGTGGCACCTATGCAATCAACTAACCAGTTGCGGTAGTCTGCAACCATGATCTTTTCTTTGGTAAGCAGAATGGGTTTCTCTCTTGGAAGATGGCCAAGATCACGGAGAAAAGATAGAAATGCACGAGTAGCTTGACGTCTTCGATACGCTCCAGACGATGCCAGGCGGCCTCTTCTTCGATTAAGTGGACAAATGCATCGGTGCTTTTCGTAGCGATCAATAATAGCATCAACAACATCGGTCCACGATATCCGCTCTTCGTACAGCCAATATGAGAAATGCTCTGCCTCGTTGACATATAATCTCTTTACGATATCGCTGTAACCTGCCGTTACAAATCGGTTTTCGTATTTCTTAAGCAGTGGCTCAATCTCAAGCTCGCGAGTAGGCATGGAAATTACACCAGTTTCTTCGAGGTAGTGGACAAACCTACTAACGCGTCCGATGTATAATGGTCGACGCAATGCAGGTTGCGTGTAGCCATGGCACCTGCAACGATGGCGGCTAAACCGACTAATTATTTCCTTATTTATGTCTCTGGGAGCGATACCTTTTTTGTGAAGCCAGATAATAAAATGACGGGACGTCCCTCGGCACTTCATTAAAACAGTTGGTCCGCAAGTGGACGAAAGATGTTCTATGTATGCTTCAACAAGCTCTTGATGATTATACGGTATTCGCGGGACGTAAGTCCATGAATCGAGTTCTTTCTTCTGATTTGACATGATGATCCTTTCACTTTGATGGTTGAGAAAGGAGCTAGGTTATCCCAATCTTATTGGACGGAATAGGCAGGAAGTACAGTGCTTTGTGAACGGGAACTCTGCATAACCATAAGATCGACATAACCGATCTTATGCCGACGTCGGCATAAGATGGCAAAATCAGCCGTAAAATACATGTCGCGCTCGATACCAAGACCCAACGGCCCACGGACAGTTTGAATTTCACTCAATGAAACCAGACCGATCTCAGGAAAACCAAATCCCAAATCACAGAGGCCGCTCAAATGATCAGGATAATCCGGGTCCATACAGGTGATCAGCCATGTGGCCGCGCCGCAGGGGTTGAAAAGTTTAAGGGCTGGTTGACAGAGGCCTTCTTGATCCGGCCAGTTTTTGAGCAATTGCCGCTCTATGGCTTTGGTCAGGAGTTTCATGATACTTTCTCCCCGCCGCCAATGAAATAACGGTCGTCCCAGATTTGTTTGGGGCCGTTCCATTCGTCGTAAGTGGCCTGATCGC
>JAJRZC010000115.1 GCA_024275435.1 Alphaproteobacteria bacterium | reverse complement strand
CACCTGTCAGGATTTCCAACGTCAATCACCCACATCCCAAGCCCATCTCTCACCAAACAACCCTGCCTGACAGAATGAAGACCACAGGTCAGCAGCGGGCTAACGGGGGGCTCAGCGGCAGCGGCGGGTTCACGACTACACCACGGCCAACCAGAGCCCCATGCTTACAAATCGCGCCCGCGTTAGCGAGCGGCACAGCCGCTGTCCGCTGCAGCCGTGGTTGGGCAGCCCCCACACATCAGTAGTCTGACAACTGAAACTCAATATTGTTATCCTTTAGGAAGTTCACGATAACCTCTGGGTGAACCCCCCACCCAGCATTCAAGAACTGGTTCTCCTCAACTTCACGTCCATTCTTCTTGACTTTGGGGCTAAACCCAAGAGGAAAGTGAGTCGTTCGACTTTGTATGGCCCACACGGTTCCACGGACGTCGAAAATGGGACCACCGCTCTGTCCTCTCAGGCCAGGGGAAGAAGTCTCGAGAAATTTGATCTCACGCTTTCCATCTCTAGATTTTCCAGCTATCAAATTGCGCGTGTAAATACCTTCAATCGGGAAGCGTGGAACCGGGAGTGTTCCAGGAGCAAGCTCAAACGTACCGGTTTCTTTGTGAAAAGTTGCCTCAATGTTATGAAATGGGTAACCCAGTTTGCACAGGCTTGTGCCGCAGCGCAGATTTGATGGAGCTTTCACGATCGGGTACTCTGGTATGGCTTTGGGATCAAAAGGCTCTAGCTGAGCAACAGCTAAGTCTGCTTCAGGTAAGACTGTTATGTTTTTGGATCGAACTCCGTCCCATCCCCACCAAAACGAATAGTTGGTGATCCATTCTGGATTGCTCTTGACACGGCGAAATTTCCGACGTTTTTGCTTGGCATTTAGCTGGTTGTCTTGCTCGATAGCTGTGATTTGCGCATTATGTTTCGCAATTTCCTTAGAATGCTGTTGAAATGCTGGAGCAGCTGCCAGTAGATGAGCTGCTGTTACTACCCAGCCAGCAGGGTTCAGAACAACGAACGCTCCCAAAGAACACTTCACTGACCCGTCGAAAAGGCGCACGGAGATTACAATCGGATGTGTAAATGCACTTGCTTTCTCATAGGCGTCTGCGAACATATGCCCCTCCTTCTGCTTTCAGTAGCTCGGCGTCGCGCTGCCCAACCACTGAATAGGCAGAAACCCGCCGAACTGTTTTTCGTAACCGTGTCATTCTGAACGACCCCTTTGGCCTTGCTCTTATTGTGCATCTCTTTCAGGAAGTTAGAGATGGACGCTCAAGCCAGAATTAGGACGCAGCAGATCGTGTCCCAGGCTTGATTGAACCGGACGAAGCTGCTCTATCAGATCAGACGGATCGCGAGATTGGCCAATGAGCCGCTCTGATTCTGGCCTTGGGGCACGGACTTGTTTGGCGCGATACACGAACACATGTGTTTTTCCCTCAGCAAGTGCCAGGCGACAGAGACCAAGAATATAGTAGCGATTGAATTGTCCTTCGGCCATGGTTTCAGCGGCAGTATGCGGAACGTGTTTGATTGTGTATCCGCCCAATGGCGTCCGGCTGCCTTCTATGCCTTTCATAAGACCTCTCGTTTCTAGCTGGTATGCAAGCCAATGCTCATTGTGCTCCTTTGCTGCTTCCAGTAGCAACATTGGCCATTCTTCGTGTCCTGCTTGGCTGAACCGCTTACTGAAGTACAGATTATCCTCGTGGATAGCTGCCTGGATCTCTTCAATCATAAATCGTCGCGTGTTATCGTTGAGGTCTCGAAAATTGAAAGCCATAGTTATTATCCTTTTTGATCAATCTTGATCAATGGTGATAGAGATGCATAACGGCCTGCGGTTCAGCCGCACGCGAAGGGAGCGAAGCGTGTCGACCGGAACCGCTTGTTAGCCCGCCCTCTACACTTTACCTATTTGCTCCGATTATGAATGTGCCATCTTTGGCACGTGGAAGAACCCATACAGGTAAATCTCCTTCACCGCCAATGAAACGGTGAATCTCTCCAATGATAGCAATCGTAATATCCACAGCACGTCTGACAGTAGAGAGATTGAGTTCGTATATCTTGCTCAGTTTATCGTAACCGCCAAATTTCTCAAGTGCAGCAAAGGGCGAAGCGTGTACAATAGAATCACGATAAGGCTTGATAACCTCAATGAACAACTTCAAAGGGTCACGGGTTTGATGAAGTGGACCTACATCTTTTTCTGCAATCAATCGCGGCCTTTTGACAAGTTTATCAATGATATTCACTGGTTTTTCTGACTCAGTGAGCACATTCTGATTCTTCTTTGACAAGCCAGAAATATCGTGTGTATGGACGTAGTCCCACGCAAGGCCGTTGATATAGGCTTCTATTAAGTTGAAACAGGAAAGAACGCAAGTTCTTTGATTGACCTCACTACGCCTAATCAAATCCGCTATTTCACCCCTGGTTTCTTGCTCCTTTCTCTCACGCCACGTTTTGGTGCGATAAGAAGTTAGGCGATGTTCCTCTATCTCCACCGCTTCATCGAATGAAACTGCCAGGTCTCTTATCAAATGGTGTTCTGGAAAATCCGTCTGTAAACCCCACGGGGAAATGTGGATAGTCGCGTGTAGTGGTGCTCCCTTGAGAACGCCTGCCTTGAACTTCCCAAAATCTCGCAAGAAATCGATTAAAGGCAGGTACCACACACTGCCACGCTCATAAAGAGGTTCGTATAATTTTGCCAAGTCTTCCGGTTTTATGTCTTCAAAGTTATTGCGGCAAAACTTGGTTATCTCGCCACGTAAACTGGCGCGGATTGCGGCTCTTTCCGCTTTCAAGTCTCTGCGCGGCCTATCGAGATATTGTTCAACAAAGATTGGCTCCATTGGGCCATCAAGCTCACCAAGCAATAGTCGCCCAACGGCTGCCGCTCGTTTGTAGCGGACAATCTCCGCTGCTTCACGTTCTCGACCTGAAACCATTGTTTGTCTCACCTGCTGCTGTGATAAGCGGGCTACTGAATAGGCAGTAGTAGGGCGGGTTTGTTATCCGCCATCCGGTGGCCGGTAGCAACCCGGCCCTACTACTCACCCCCGGCCGGCGTGAAGAGGCCGGCGTCCCGAAGCGAAAGTCATGGGCATGACTTTTGTAACTCATGGGCAT
>JAJRZC010000114.1 GCA_024275435.1 Alphaproteobacteria bacterium | reverse complement strand
GGTGCGTGAGGCCAATTTTCTATTCCAACCCCTCATTGTAACGCGCTGGACGTCTCAGGAGGAAGGGCTTGGAATGGATGTTCGGCTGTGCGTTTTAGGCTCTGTTTTCTTTGGTGACCGTTGATTTCTTGCCTCCACCTATTTCTTCTGCACCCCCTCTGTCGGGGTTTTGTCCCATGGGTAGGGGTCCCATGTTTTGGGACAAAATTCGGGGTTTCTGTCCCTTGGGATTTTCGATTGGTTAGAGGATTCCAGGGTTTCCTACATGGCGACTGGGACAATATTGGTTGAATTTAGGATTTTTGGAGTCTCCTCTTGGGACAATATTATTGGTGATGCTTCAAATGAATTTTTAACGCAGAGTTCGGAGAGGACCGCGGAGGTGGTGCTGGGAAATTTTCTCCGCGGGCTCTGCGTTAAAACTTTTTGTCGTTGGTCTTTTCAGAAATTGTTGCCAAGGTGATTATCGCATTTTGAGGAAGGGAATGCGAAGGTTGTTTTTGGCCGGGTTCGGAATAGATGAAGAGGGAACCACGACGACACGGCGGGCACGACGAGTTTTTTTGAGCTGCGAGGATGTCCAGGAAAAGTGCTCTCGCAGGGGCGCAGAGTTGGTGTTGTGAGTCATCAAACAATGTCGCGATTCACTCCGTGAATCGAATTTGGTTTCACGGAGTGAAACCCGACTATGTGAGGGTGGCCCAGACGGAGGTCGGGTGCGTGGTAGTCACTTAATTTGGTGCGTTCCAAGGGAGTAGTGCGTCCATGCTAGTACCAACTTACATCGCGAAACGAACGCACCGTTTTTTGACAATCACGCACCCTACGGACTAAAGAGGGAGTAAATTCGATTCGTCCATGGCCCGTGGGCGAAAGCCGCAACATGCACTCGCCAAGGGAAACTAAATCGAATTCACACTCGTCGGCGGATCTTACTTTCAAACCCATATCGGCTGCTTTCCCTTGGAGTGGCACTGTTTTTTGGAGCCACTCATCTTAGGGTTTTTTGAGCCCGTTGGGAAGTTGCCGATTGAGAGAGGCAGGACGATCTGCCAAGGAATAAAAACACTTTCCAGCATAAAAATCCAGAGGCACCCCAACCGAAAAATCAGTAACCTCTTTACGGCAAGGTGTTTGTGGGTGTAGGAGAAGTTGCTAGAATATTGGATTGCACCAAGGTAGAATCGATCTGCTTCTTGTTATGTGCCTCCTCGCAATACCGATTTCGTCACGTCCGATCACTGGGCTCCCCCGTCGTAAGGCCCCAAGAACTTCTCGCCATTAAAGTGAATCATGTGACCGGGATTCTCTGCGATCCACACTTCTGTTTCCCATGCGATTTCGCCCGCATATTTGCGAAATTCAGCCCGTGTCATGAACGCGGTTACGTAAACGCGACCAACTGGTGAGTTAGCCAGCATCGACTCAAGCTCGGCATGTCGTTTTTCACTTACGGGACCATGTGATGTAACAGCTTCGATCAGAAACAACCAGTTCTTGCTTTTCCAAAACAGGACTACATCTGGCAGCTTGTCATGCAGGTTGATTGGGACGCCCGCTTTCTTCAAACCACCCTTGTCAAGAACCAAGTGTTTTGACGCCGTATCGCCGACGTAAAGCACTTGTGCGCCGGGTGAAAACCGAGGGCCCATTTGTTCAATCACGGCTGCTTGAAGCTGGTTGTGTTCCCCCGGTGAAAGCCGGAACGTCTTGCCATTTGGCAAAACAAGCGGGACTTCCTTCGAGGTTCTCGTGCGTTTATACGCCTCACGCAGGGACCCCATTCTTCGGATAAACTGGCTTCGTTCCTTTGCGAATGATCGTGTGCCGAAAGTCTTGAGCACTTTCAATGCTTCATCGGAGATCGCATAGCAATTCTTGCCGCTGTTTGTCGGACGTGACGGATCGTCTGGATTTCGATTTGCGATTCTTGCTTGCTCAAACTGGTGCAGCGTTTGTCTGCGAATGGTTTCTCGTGAATTTGGTTTGTAGTCTTTGTTGTACTTCTCACGCATGAACTGCATGATGTCGACCGTCCGAAGCAGCGATTGTTTCGCGTGCTTCCACTGGTTTTTCGGATTGATCCCCGCAAGCGCGAGCAAGGTCAGGGCAGAACGTTCATTTTATTGTGCTTTCGGAAGCCCTAACTCCTTCAGTATTTCAATTGCTTCGTCAATGCGTTTCAAAGAATCAATCCCTCCAAATAGCGTCTCGTGTCACCGCGAATCGCTAAGGCATCGAGTACAACATGCTCTCTTGCCGAGCACGACGTAATATTTGCCTCTCGAATCAAGTCTCCGATCGACGCGATCGTTTCCATGTCAGGAAACTTCATTGACCGAACTTCAGTTGCATTCACTTGAGTATTCCCGCTAAAGCTGCGGAAATAGCGGTCGAGAATCACAGAATTAAAAACTGCTTCCAAACCACAAAGTTCCGATAGTGACAGGCTACGTTCCGCGTGCCTGACGTAGTTGATATGATTCTCAAATGCGACGTATTCACTTGAAACGGTGTCGGAAAAAATCGCGGACGCCGTCAAACGGCGTCGCTCTTCTTTGGAGGTAAATCGCTTTACTAAAAGATAGTTGTCTCGGGGCACAAGGTGTTTTCTCGAATCGCGAGTCGCTGCAAACGCTTCGGGCCATTTTGGTTTCTGGTTTGGCCAATACAACCCGGTTCGTTTTATGTGATGTGATGCGAACAACGGCACCGTTGCTTTGACACCAAGTTTGTCAACGTGAAATTGTCGCGTTCGAAACATCACAACTGGGCCGGTCGAAATACGCAATCCCATATCGGCAAAACGTTGACTCCAGCTCTCCGCAACCTCTACTACCGCTGAATCCTCTCTTGTCTCTGGAATGCAAATCAGGTTGTCACCACATGAATTGTCAATTATGCGGTTACGTCCAACCTGTTGCGTTTCGACTGACGAAAAATCTCGACCAAAACTGCGCGTGATTTTTACGGTCTCTGTCGGGTAGAGTGTTTTTCTGAAACGTGTAATGATGCTTTCCTGCAAGACTTGCGATTCCTTGAATGTTTCAGTTCGCGATGCGAAGGAATGCACTTGTTCCAACGACACTCTTTGAAACAGCCACTGCCGAAAGGGGCGGAAGTATCTGCCATTGCAGTAGCTTCGAGGCGTGATGGCAACGAGTTCACCGTTTGGCCGCAGGCATTCGACAGCCATTGCCAAAAACAAGCTGTAGATATTCGGCTGAACAACACCAAGTTGTGAAGCTGCTCGCGCATGCTCAGAATCCGCCCCGATCTTGAAATACGGCGGATTCATGATCGCCAGATCATACTGAACCGGTTCGTCTTCATCGGTGAACAGGGGCAAGGATTGGCGAGTTGTCGCAAACGCAAAGTCCTTGTCAAGAATCGAGTAAGAAAAGTTGTGGCCGTGTGTCACAAGAGCATCGCTACACGCATCAAGCACATGTCGTAGGCGCGGTATTGATTCCACGTCGGTCTCATACAAGTCAGCATGAAAAATCCGACGGCACGGTTCATTCATAATTCGTTCGCAAACTGCTGCTGTCAACGTCCCAACGCCGGCACCCGCGTCCAACATTCGAAATTCCGTGGGAATGTCGCAAAACATGTTGGCCATAAATTCGGCGACGACAGAGGGAGTAAAGAACTGCCCTTTGGCTTTTCTGGACTCTGGAGTCGTTGCCGATTCGTGGTAGGATACAGCGGTCTGGGCCTCGGTAAGCATTTCGCACGCCTTTGCGATATCAAGTCTAGGTCGAGTAGATTCTACCATTTCCTGTTACGTGACGCCAGAAGCCGATGGTGACGCCTCGTGGGAACGGCAGAGAGCAAACGGATGTACAGGAGCGGCGAAGTCAGACGGAATCGAAGTGGACAATCAATCGTCGCCCCGCTGATCGGTGACGTTACCGCGACGCGGCCGCTAACGCTTGCTAACCGGACGGCGACGCGAAAACCTCGCCGAATTCAAAAAGGTTTGAACCCTCAGCCTTTGACTCTTTTCATCGCGAGCCGAAGCAAAGTGCGTACCGCTCCGAAAATTTCGCTCGTGCTGATTTTCGATTCTCCTGCGCGGCGGTCGGTAAAGACGATCGGCACTTCGACGAAGGTGCCGCCAAGGAG
>JAJRZC010000113.1 GCA_024275435.1 Alphaproteobacteria bacterium | reverse complement strand
TCCTGAGTTGTGGCAATGGTTTTCTCTTGTACTTTGAAAAGCTCTTGGCGCGCGGCGTTTTGTTGCTCGTCGAGTTTGTCGGCCTGACGCCAAACCGGCTCGAACAACCCGACCTGGGCGGAGGCTTCTTTTGCTATGTTTTGTTTTTCCTCATACTGCCTGGTGGCATTTTCCAACTTCTTTTTTGCCAATTCCAGTTCAGTTTCGGCCTGCTGCAAAGCCTTTTGCGATTCGATTAGGCTTCTTTTCTCCTTTGCCAGTTGCATTGCCTGAGAACGCAGTGGGGCAACGGCGTCAAGAGCTTCAAGGTGCAGTTTATCTTGATCCGCCTGCTGCCAGTTTGCCTGGGCCTGCTTTAGGGCGTCTTGAGCCAGGGCAAGGTTCTTAGCCGCGTTTTGAATATTGGTTGCGCTGTTGATATGCTTTTGGAGATTTTCTCTTTGTTGTTTCAGCTTACTGGCGTTTTGTCTTTGCTCAGCGTACTCCTTTTCCAGACGTTGACGGGCTTCGTGATCCATCACGCCGGTATCATGCTGGCGCTGTTCGAGAAGCTTGAGGATCTGTTCATGCTCCTTGGTTAGCGTATGAACACGTATGGAGATACGGGTGTAGATGTCTGTGCCGGTGATTTTTTCCAGTAACTCGGCGCGCTGTGAATCACCCGCCAACAAGAAAGCATCAAACTCGCCTTGCGCAAGCAGCACCGTGCGGCGGAACTGATCGAAGTTAAACCCGGTTTTTGCAATGATGGCGGACTTGACGTCGGTTTTTCCGGTTGCAACCGAACCGGAACCATCCAGGAAATCGAGACGCCGCTCCTCGTTTTGAAGTCTGCCGTTTGCCTTTCCTCCAGCACGGCGAACTTCCCATCTGGCGCGATAGCCGATGGCATCTGCGCCGATGAAGTCTACTTCGGCGAAGCCTCGTCCGGTTCCACGGCGAAGAATGTGTCGAGGATCGGAGACCTGGTGTTGTTTGCCGCTGGGATCGAGAACCGTTTCACGGCGGTCGATGTTTACACGCGGATAGTCTCCATAAAGTGCGAGGCAAAGCGCATCGAGTATTGTTGACTTGCCGGCGCCTGTATCTCCGGTAATGGCAAACAGGCCCGCACCACTGAGTGGTTCGGCTGCCAGGTTGATCTCAAAAGGTTTTGCGAGGCTTGCAAGATTTTCGCCCCGAATTGCCAGGATTCGCATTTTGCTCAGTCCTCCGCCTGGGAAGCGGCGAGGTGAAAGGCTTGCCTGTGCTCAGATGTTGGTTTGAAACCGTGTTCTTGCTCAAATGCCTGATTAAAGAGATCTTCCGGCTTAAGTTCGACAAGACGAATGAGTGGTTCTTGCGCGCGTTCATCCGTGTCTCGATCGGGACGCGGAGCGACACGTGTGTCTACGAGTCGAACGGGATACGCCTCTGAAATACGATCCACCTGAGCGCGAAAACCGGCGGCCAATCCTTGGCGCGACAATTGTACTTGCAGAAACGGTTGTAAGTGTGTGGGCAGATCTTTTGGCAGATCAAGCGCTTTCAGGTGGTCGTCCAGGTCATCGAGTTGTAGCTCTCCTTGCTCTGGCAGGCGCAGAAAGGGAACAGGACGCTTTAGCTCCATATGCTGCGTCGTAGCCTTGTGCCCTTCAAGGGTGAGCAATGTGACGCCGTGCTTGTAATTCAATTCCGTGGCTGACAACGGAAGCAGTGAACCACAGTAGCGAATTGTTTCGCGACCAACAGCTTGTGCCTTATGCAGATGACCGAGCGCCACATAGGCTGCTTCTTTTGGAAAAATATCCGGTGGCACCGCGTGTTGACCGCCAACCAGAATGCGCCGCTCGGAACCTTCCGACTCTATCCCTCCTGCGACGTGCAGGTGACCGGTGATAATAAGAGGCAGATGGGAGGAAGAAGCCTTTGTCGCTTGCATGAGTTCATCGTAAAGCTTGCGTGTCGCTTCAATGACCTGGGATACACCGTCTTTTACTTCGAGGTTTGAAATGGGCGGCAGGCAAGCGGCTGTTGGAAAAGAGACAGCCAGTACGTGGGCGGCTACTTCTTCGTGTTCATTTTTCAGGGGTATGAGATGTCGCGTGCCATCAATGCGACCTTTGTGGCGGCGAACATTACCGATGATATGAACATCCATGCCCTCAAGTAGCGCGCGTGGCGCTTCAAGACGCCCTGCCGCATCGTGGTTGCCCGCTGTCACAATGATGGTCATCTTTGGGCGTCGGTTCTTCAGACGGACAAGAGTCTCATAGAAGAGCCGTTGGGCTTCGCCAGAGGGGTTATGGTGATCAAAAATATCACCGGCGATGATGAGTGCATCGGCTTTTTGGTTTGAAACGAGCGTTACCAATTCATCGAGAACGGTACGATGCTCAAATTCGCGACCAAAGCCTGATAGGGTCTGGCCAATGTGCCAGTCTGCTGTATGGATAATGCGCATGGATCCCTGTCTAAACCCTGTTTCTCTCGAATAGAAGTGCTTAAGAGGGCCCGATAGACTCGCTTGGGCTTCCGTTTCTTGTATTTGTTGATATGAGGTTTGTTCGCCAGTGTTTTGGGCTTTGTGAGGTGGGCGAGAGCGCCGCTTGATATTGCTTACAAAACAAACGGCCTAAATATCTACTTTTTCATCATCTTCTAGGTGGTTTGGTTTTTTGCTGCTTCAAGAGCTGAACCTAGGCCCCTGTTTTATCTTGCTTTTTACCGGGAATTTGCCAGACACTTTTTTCGGGAACACTCTTAGGAATTCTGATGGCCGCGTCACTTATCACATTGCAAGACATTCACCTGACATTTGGCGGCACACCGTTGTTGACGGGTGCGGAGCTTAACATCGTGCCGGGTGATCGTATCTGTCTGGTGGGGCGCAACGGTTCTGGTAAATCAACACTGATGAAAATTGCTGCGGGCCTTGTGGAGGTTGATAGCGGCAAACTTTTCTTTCACCCCGATGCATCAATCCGTTACCTGCCGCAAGAGGTTGATTTCTCCGCGTTTGAAACATCGCTTGAGGCGGCGCATGCCGGCCTGGGACCGTTTGGCGATACCTATGAAGTGCAAATCCTTTTAGAAGAGCTCGGACTTTCTGGTGAAGAGAGTACAGCCACGATGTCTGGCGGGGAGGCGCGTCGCACGGCACTTGTGCAAGCTCTGGTGGCGCGACCTGATGTGCTGCTGCTTGATGAGCCGACAAACCACCTTGATATTATCGCTATTGATTGGCTGGAAGCGCATCTCAAGCCGCTCAAGTCCGCAATTGTGATCATCAGTCATGACCGGCGTTTTCTCGAGAACATGTCGCGTTCGACCGTGTGGCTTGACCGCGGCAAGACGCGCCGGCTGGAGAAGGGCTTTTCCCAGTTTGAATCTTGGCGCGATCATTTGCTAGAGACCGAGGAAAAAGAAAACCACAAGCTCAATCGAAAAATAGCGCGGGAAGTGCAATGGATGCATGGCGGCGTTTCGGGGCGTCGCAAGCGCAACCAAAGAAGAGTGGCCGAGCTTGCGCAAATGCGACGGGAACGCAACAACCGTCGTCATGTTCCCGGCGCTGTCAAGCTTGAGGTTTCCGAGGGGGCTTTGGGGGGCAAGCTTGTTAGCGAAGCTGTTGGAATCAGCAAATCATTTGGCGCACAAAAAATCGTCGATAACTTCTCGACAAAGATCTTGCGGGGCGATCGCATCGGAATCATCGGTCAAAATGGGGCGGGCAAGACAACGCTTCTCAACATGCTGACAGGTGGCCTGAAACCGGACAGTGGGCGTATTCGTCTGGGAAAGAACCTGCAAATGGTTACGCTTGACCAAAAGCGAGAAACATTAAATCTTGATAAGACGCTGGCTGAGACACTCACTGGCAGCGGCAGCGACCAAGTCATCATCAATGATAAGCCGCGTCATGTGATCGGCTATATGAAAGATTTTCTTTTTCAACCGGAACAGGCGCGCTCGGCAGTGTCTGTTCTTTCTGGCGGGGAACGCTGCCGGCTTATGTTGGCGCGTGCGCTTGCAAAGCCTTCGAACATTCTCGTGCTTGATGAGCCGACAAACGATCTTGACCTTGAAACCCTTGATCTGCTGCAGGAAATGATCGCCGAATATGACGGCACGGTTCTTCTGGTCAGTCACGACCGGGATTTTATTGACCGGGTCGTAACCAGTGTCATCGTTTCGGAAGGTGATGGCTTGTGGGTTGAATATGCGGGCGGTTATTCGGATGCTGTGGCGCAAAGGGCGGGACGCGCTCCGGTTGGTGACGACAAGGTTGAAGGCCGGAACGGCAAGAAGCGACGCGAAACGAACACGGGAAACAAGCCCGGTGCACAAGCCGACGTTTTCATCAACAATGAAAATGTGCGCTCAGCAACTGCTTTAAAAGTATCTCGTAAAAAGCTTTCGTTCAAAGACAAACATGCGCTTGATACATTGCCGGGCGATATTGAAAACCTGCAAAGGGAGATCGGCATGTTAGAGAGCAAGCTGGCTGATCCTGGCCTTTTTGCCAACGATGCTAAATCCTTCGAAAATTATTCCAGGCGTTTACCCGAAGCACAGGAAGCTCTAGCCAAAATGGAAGAACAGTGGCTTGAACTTGAGATGAAACGGGAAGAAATCGAGGGATAGCAGGCCCTTAGCCCGCCAATCCAAGGACTGTTGAATTCCTACCTTGTGCTCCCATATAAAGAAATTCACGAGGAAAGCATGGCAGTCGCCCATGTTTCGGGACTGCGAGAATGGGGCCGTTAGGTCTGTTGCAGGTGCTTTCGTCAATCTGGGTTGTGAACTCAGATGGCTGGCGGGTTGCGCTGGCTTATGGGTTCAGGATCTAAGTCGCTTTGTTAACAAGGGCTTTATCGGGAATGACACGGATAAATTTGCTATCAAATCCCTTGCTTTTGGGGTTTGAAGACATCGAGCGAATGATTGAACGTGCCACCAAGGGTGCGGACAGCGGATACCCTCCCTATAATATCGAGCGCGTTGATTCCTCTGAAGACGGTGAAGCCTCGGAAGAGAGTGCCCATCTCTTGCGTATTACACTGGCGGTGGCGGGCTTTGCTCGCAGTGATCTTGAAATCACATTGGAAGATAACCAGCTAACAATAAGCGGGCGACAGAAGGACGACTTGTCAAAGAGATATCTACATCGCGGTATCGCTGCGCGACAGTTCAAAAAAACCTTCGTTCTGGCCGACGGGATCGAAGTTCGTCGTGCCGACCTTAGCAATGGTCTTTTAGCAATTGATCTGGAGCGACTTGTTCCGGAGCCTTTAAAAAAGCGCATCGCTATTGGTGGCTCAAAAGATGATGACGGTTAATTGAAAACCGGATGTCACAAATGGGCATCATTTTCCCGCATTTTGTCGCAGCATGTGTCGTTTCCCAGCAAATGAATGGCAATATGACGGCGCTTTTGCGGTGAGCACAAGAATTGTGGCCGAAAACCACGAATCACGACACTATGGGTCTTAAATCTTTTTAGTGGTGGATAGTATAACGCTTCATTTCCGCCTCGAAATGATGGCATTAGTTGAGTTCAGACGACTGCCGGGCCCTGAGGACCAAGAGGAGTACCGTCATGGACGTATATGAAATCAATCGCAACATGAGCTCCATCGAGCTTGCAAATCTCGGTGACGGTGAGGTTGCCTATATCAAGACGCTCACCAGCGCGCAGGCCCATGAGTTATTTCCTGCCATTGACGATTTGCCAGACGGCATCAACCTATTTGCTGTTCATGGCGCCGATGGTACGCCCATTGCTCTGACAGATAGTATGCAGGCAGCACTTGGGCACGTCCTTGGTGACGAGCTTGTCGTTGCTAATCTTCACTAAAAAGTTTTTTGGACACTAGACCGTCTACAATAAGTAAGCCCCGGTTCTCTCCCGAGCCGGGGCTTTTTCTTGCTTGAGCCTTTATTGTTTTTCCGGCTTAGTGGGAATGCCTGATGCAACCAAATTGTTAGGCTACGAGTGTTTGTTCGCTAGAAGGAGTGCTTAGCCTCGATAGTGCGCAAACTGGCCGGTGGGTTTAAATCGTTCCAGGTAATCTGGTACGATGCTACCGATTGCATTGGTTTTTTCAACGCCTAGCGCTTCAATTGTTCGACCTTCTGATTTTGCCTCTTTACTCACCACATTGTCACGCTGGAGCATCCTGACCTGATCATAGGTTAAAGGGCGAACTGCATTTGGCAGCGGCCAGGTTAACAATGCTTGTAATTTTGCTAGCCAGAACGGGATCCGCAAATATCCACGCTTGCGCCCCGACCATTGTTGTGTGAGGTCCAACAGTTTCTTGAAGCTCAACACTTCAGGACCACCCAGCTCGTAGATTGTGCCAGGTTTGCCAGCGCCCTCAAGGACATTTGAAATTGCTCTGGCCAGATCAGCGACATAGATGGGTTGAAACTTGGTGCGCCCTGATCCGATTAACGGCAACAATGGTGAAATCTGTGACATGGCGGCGAAACGGTTGAAGAACTCGTCTTCGGGACCGAAGATTATGGACGGCCGCAAAATGATGGCCTGCGGGAACTCCTCCAAGACGGCGGCCTCGCCGGCGGCTTTGGAGCGTCCATAATTGGTATTGGATTTTTTTCCGGCACCCAGGGCCGAGACGAGGACGAGTTTCTTTACTCCGGCCTCGCGTGCTGCAGCGGCAATGGCGCGCGGACCATCCACATGCAAGGCCTTGAAAGTTTGCTTACCGGAGCGCGCTAGGATCCCCACACAGATGACCACTGCGTCGGCACCTTCCAAGACTGGAGGGATTGAATCGGGAAAACGAACGTTGGCCTGAACGGCATGAATCTGCCCCACATTCCCCATGGGTTGCAGATAGCCCGCCAAGTCAGGCCGGCGGGAGGCTGCGCGTATTCGCCAGCCATGCCTTGCGAGTTCGCGCACCGTATTGCGTCCCACAAAGCCCGAACCGCCGAAGATCGTTACCAAACGATCGCTGACGAATTGATCTGACATGAGCTTGGCCTTTTTAATTTCTCACCGCTACCTTACGGAATTTTAGCATCATCCACAGGACATATACGAGATGTCGTGCAAGAACCAAGGGAAAGGGTTGCCGCACCCCCCATGTTTCCTGCTTTTTCGAAAAACACGTTCGTTGATAGAAGCTCAATAGGATCTCGAAGCCCATTGTTCTTAGATTTAGATCAACGATCTTGTGGGGAAAATACCTGTGTTGACGATTTTCCAAGGTCTAATTGCTTCTTGTTGCACCGAGATCCTGAGGCACAGATGAATTCTTGTCCATGGCCGCCATGGTCTGCGAGATTGACATTACTGACACAGCCGACTACTTGATGCGGCTCGTTTCGGCCTTGATCGAGATGAGCCCAGGTGGCGGAATTGGTAGACGCGCTGGCTTCAGGTGCCAGTGGCCGCAAGGCCGTGGGGGTTCGAGTCCCTTCCTGGGCACCAAGCAACTTGAACATAGGTGCGCATAACCACATATAATCATTGAGCTTTCTTCCTGTTTTAAGCAATCATCCTTCACATAGCTGAACGCTAGAAACCCCCAAAAAATGTGCAATTGGGGGTTTATTTGGGGGTTTCACCCCCAAGATTTCAGGATGGAACCCCCAATGGCTCTCTCAGACCTGAAAATCAGAAAAGCCAAGGCACGCGAGAAACCCTACAAATTGGGAGATAGCGGCGGATTATACTTGCTGATCAAGCCCAATGGTTCGAAGCTCTGGAAGCAGAAATATCGATACCAGGGGACAGAGAAAATGCTGTCGCACGGGCAGTACCCTGATGTGTCTTTGGCGCAAGCCCGGCAGAAACGAGACGAAGCCCGTGCGGTATTAGCTGAGGGGGGCGATCCTTCGCTTCGAAAGCGCCTCGATCAGATTGAAGCTGAAACCCAGGCGCGTAATACCTTTCTGTTGGTGGCCGAAGACTATTTGAACATGGCCTATGAGCGGGAACTGGCCGACGCAACCATGCGAAAGAAAATCTGGCAGGTGCATACCCTTGCCGCACCTCTGCATCACCGCCCTATCAGAGATATCACCTCCGCCGAAATCCTGCACCTCCTCAAGCGTATTGAGCGGAGCGGCAGACGCGAAACAGCGAAAAAACTGCGCGGCACACTTTCAGCAATTTTCCGTTTGGCTGTTGTCACCATGCGTGCCGACAACGATCCGACCCAGGCTTTGAAAGGTGCACTGCTCCCCGTCAAGATCACCAATCGCTCCGCCATAACCGACGAAAAGCTTTTCGGGCAGTTCCTTTGCGATTTGGACGATTATACGGGCGCCGGAGTGATTAAAGACGCCCTTCTCTTCCAAATCCTCACGATGACACGTCCGGGTGAAGTGCGAGGCGCCAAACAATATGAATTTGATCTGGAGGCAAGAACATGGACAATCCCGGCGGAACGCACCAAAATGCGACGAGATCATATTGTCCCCTTGTCGGATCAAGCGCTGGAACTTGTTAAGGCACACTGGATAGACGTTGAAGGCGTTGATCTCATTTTTCCCTCTATCAGTTCGAACTGGAAATGGCTTTCTGAAAACGCGTTCAATTCTGCTATCCGGCGAATGGGTTATTCCAAGGAAGAAGTAACAGCACATGGCTTTCGCGCGACAGCCAGCACCATATTAAATGACCGGGGTTTTGATGCAGATGTCATCGAAGCGGCATTGGCGCATCAAGACAAAAACACTATTCGCCGTACCTATAATCGAGCAACCTATTGGGACAAACGAACCGCGCTGATGCAAGACTGGGCGAATTTGGTCGATGAATTCCGAGCATCTGCATCTTCCCTCTCAGCTTCACAGCAGCGCAGGAAAAACCGCTGAAAGAAAAAATTACTTGATATGTTCCCCCCTTCCTTCACCCCTTCCAATGCCCCTGGGATTAGGAAAGGTAGGGGCAAAACCAGCCCCATTCATTGGAAAATGACG
>JAJRZC010000112.1 GCA_024275435.1 Alphaproteobacteria bacterium | reverse complement strand
CACCTGAATGGGGCGCGATAGGGTCTTTTATTTTATCGCGCTCACTCACGGGCGCATCCTCATTTATTGATCGTGCTTCTTAGGAAGTAACCGCTTTACACTTTTCCGGAAGCACTCTCTTTTCCTGGTCGTGCTTCTTGGCGGAAAACCACTTTACACTTTTCCGGAAGCACTCCGGCTATCAATGACGGAAGTGACGCATACCTGTCATTACCATTGCCAAGTCATGCTCATCGGCGGCTTTGATCACGTCGTCATCACGCATGGATCCACCGGGCTGAATAACGGCTGTGGCTCCCGCTTGTGCTGCTGCCAGCAATCCATCAGCGAAGGGAAAAAAGGCGTCTGAGGCAACAACGGATCCTTTGGTCAATGGGGTTTTGATTCCGGCGGCTTTTGCTGATTCCTCAGCTTTCCAGGCGGCGATTCTGGTGCTGTCTATGCGGCTCATCTGGCCTGCACCGATACCAACTGTTGCGCCGTGTTTTGCGTAGACGATGGCATTGGATTTCACGTGTTTTGCAACCTTGAAGGCAAATCGTAAATCAGCCATTTCAGCAATCGTTGGGGCACGTTTGGTCACGACTTTCAAATCCAAATCATCAATGGAACCGTTATCTCGACTTTGCACCAACACTCCTGAAGCGAGTGTTCGCGCCATCAAACCGGGTGCTCTGGGATCGGGTAGTCCGCCTGTTGTCACCAGCCGCAAGTTCTTTTTTGTGGCGAAGATCTGTTTGGCGGCCTGTGAGACGGAAGGAGCAATGACCACTTCCGTAAACAGCTTCACGATTTCCTCGGCCTCGTTTGTATCGATTTGCCCGTTTAGCGCAATGATGCCACCGAAGGCACTGGTGGGGTCACATTGCAGTGCCTTGATGTAGGCTTCCAGCAATGTGTCGCCGGTTGCAACACCACAGGGGTTTGCGTGCTTTATGATCGCAACAGCGGGTTTGTCCGATGGCGAGAATTCACTCACGAGTTCGAACGCGGCGTCGGTATCATTGAGATTGTTATAAGAAAGCTCTTTGCCTTGATGCTGCTTTATGGTCGCAATCCCAGGGCGCGCAGGAGATGATTTGTAGAAAGCTGCGTGTTGGTGAGGGTTTTCGCCATAGCGAAGAACCATCGCCCGGGTGCCGGCAACAGCCCGCCATTTTGGTGCCTGCTGCCCAACTTCATCTGCAAACCAATTGGAAATAGCGGCATCATAGGCTGCGGTTCGTGCATAGGCTTTGGCAGCAAATGCCTTGCGAGCTTCAAAGGTGGTTGCGCCATTGTTGGCAACCATATCAGCTAAAACACCTTCGTAGTCTTGTGGGTCGACAATGACCGTTACGGAGTCATGGTTTTTTGCCGCGGCACGGATCATGGCAGGACCGCCGATGTCGATGTTTTCAATGCAGGTGTCGTAGTCGGCACCGGCCTCAAGAGTTTCCTCGAATGGATAGAGATTGACGACAAGCAAATCTATGGGGGCGATATGGTGAGCCTTGGCGGCAGCATCGTGTTCTGAATTGCCACGAATTGCCAGAAGACCACCGTGCACTTTTGGGTGCAATGTTTTTACGCGGCCATCCATCATTTCTGGAAAGCCCGTCAGATCAGAGACATCGCGAACCGGCAGGCCTTCTTTTGCCAAAGCTTTTGCTGTTCCGCCCGTTGAAACCAATTCAACGCCCATGGCATTGAGCTGTGTGGCGAAGGCAATGAGCCCGGTTTTGTCTGATACGGAGAGCAGGGCGCGTGTTATGGGGCGGTTGGTTGCGGTCATCAGTCTTCCTTCTATATTATCTCTACGCCCTGTTTAAATGGAAACGTCATGTTCGTCAGTGCGTCTTAGGTATATGTGTGGGCCCTGAGCTATTGCTTGAAAATGGACCAGCGCACCTGCGATTCTCCGAATGTTGCTCCACGTAGAACGATTTGTTGTGAGCGAGCAGCACCCGATGTATCGGCGAAAAAGATACTGTCTTCGATGCTAAGTTCCGCCCCCTCTGCTTTAAATTGCCAAGTGCTAAGATCGGGCAATTGGAGGCGCACAGTGAAAGGGTCACCTTTCATCTGTTCGATTGTGATATCGGGGTGAAGGTGAAAGTGGATCGCGAAGGGAAGGTCTTCTCGCAGCCGAACAGAGACGCCAGGGCCATCTATGCGATCCAAGCCATCCAGTTTCGTGCCGTCTTTCGACAAGGTTAGTTCGCGGTGATGCATCAAACCAAAGCGGGGCACGTAGCCGTCGTGGCATGATTTCAGAACCGTGTCGCCACTGGTTCTGTTGATTTCATGAAACACCTTTGTGGGGAAACGGATGGGCATCTCGCCGACGAGGTCTTTAAACAGCTTGTGTCGGACCAATTTGGATGAAGACTTTTCTCCCAGGCGCAGTGTGTTGTGTGCAGCGGTTGCGCGAGAAGCTGCGCGCCACTCGTTATCTGCGTGGCTTGGTGCACCACCGTTTACAAACACGAGATCTTTGCCGATGCACATTTCGAATGATAAGGCGCCCGCGTGTGCCTGGGCAGCATACTCAAGCTCCGGTGGGACGCCAACATCAGCGATGATGATGGAGTTGCCAGCGGTTAGGCGCGCGTAGCCAGAATATCGCGCCTCTTCTTGAGTGACTTCACCGGTATTGACATCATCATAGGCGAGCACGGTAGCGAGCCCTGCCACAGAGCCTACGCCAGCGCCATTAAACCGGGCGAGAAGTCCATCTCCCATACGCATATAACGCAACATTGATAGAGAGCTTTTTATGGCGCGCGAAAGAGCCTCCGGTTTCTTGCGTTCGCGAGGCTTGAAGCACTGGGCCAAGGGCAACAGGTCAAGCATCAGGTCCACGAGAACTGCGGGATTTCGAGAGATGTGGCCACCATCGGGAAGGATTTGTTTGTTGAGTTCATCAGACAACATGCGTTCGGCGTCTTTCAACCGACGCTGATGACCTGCCACCGCCAGATCGGCCAATGTGACTGCAATGAGGGCTATGAGCCGTGGCATACCCGGGGGAGCGTCTCTCCAGGTGGCCGACAGCCTGACGATCTGAAATCCGAGACTTTCGGTTATGATGTCATAGGTTTTGGGATCTGCATCTTCGAGAAGCAATGGCGCGTGGGTGATCCAGGATATCAGACGACGCCCGGTGACATCCGCTTCCCAAGGAAGGCCTGTGCCTCCTTTATGGCGCTTGATCCAGTCAACGACGAGGCGGCGGGCACCTTCGATAGCTTTTGGATCGTCGGCTGCCTCCAGATGACGCAGCCAACCAAAACCATGCAGATTGCGCGCCCAGCCTGTGCTTGGCGGGCTCACCTCAAATGGAGATTTATCGTCAACAATGACAAGGCTTCCCGACAAGCCGAACTGACCAATTTCAATTTCGTGCCAGAAACTTGGATCGGCCGTTCGTAAACTTTGAGGCACGATCAATAACTGGTCGGCAACCGTTGAGCCGTAACGCCACTTTAGAAACGGGGAATAAAGTGCACGTGAAACAGCACGACGACGCCACCTGTCCAGAGCAAGTGTTGTCAGCCGTGTTCGTTCTTGAATGCTTAAACGGGCCATCAACTTTTCCGAAAACGAGCTAGGCGGTTTTGCTGCTCGTGACAACATGGGACGCTCATGAAAAATAGTTTTGTGGTCTGATTTTGGGAGCTATAATTTTTATATTTGCATGCCTTTTTTCAGGTCGTGTCCTGGGCAGGAGAAGCAAGCGTTTGATCCAATACGCTATTGCCTACTTTCGAGTATTGCCGTGATGGGAGCAAGGCAAGCCTTCGTTCTTTCCACTTTCATTTTGTCTCGAAGATGCCCGACACCACCGCTTTGGCACTGATTGGGCTATTTAGCAGGATCTGTCGCTCTAGTTGTTGCGGGTAATCCTGGCTGCAAAAAAACCGTCCATACCATCTATGGCCGGTGGAGATCCTGGCGCGACAGTTTCCGCTCTCGGGTCATGAAAAGGAAGTGTACGAAGACAGCCATCCGTGGTCAGCCACTGGGGATTTATTCCTGCTTCTCCAGGTAAAATGGGACTCAGTTTGGCCGCCGACGTGCGGACAAGGAATTGTTGGATTTGCAATGGACCTTCTTCGGGTTCCAAAGAACAAGTGCAGTAGACCAGCGTGCCATTGGTTTTCAGGAGTTTAAAGGCGGCGTTCAGCATTTCGCGCTGCCGGTTTGCCAATGCGGCTATATCCTGCTCACGTTTCAAATGAAGAATATCCGGGTGGCGGCGGATGGTTCCAGTGGCGGTACAGGGTGCATCGAGCAGGACGAAATCAAACTTGCGATCTGATTTCCAAGTGTTGATGTCGGCCGTGACGCAATGGGCCTTCAGATTTAACCGAGCCAAGTTTTCCTTTACGCGAGATAGTCGGGTTTCGTCGCTGTCCACGGCGGTTACGTTTGCTCCAAAAGAAGCCAGTTGTGCCGTCTTTCCGCCGGGTGCTGCACACAGGTCCGCAACTTGTGCGCCTTTGATGTCTCCAAAAAGAAGAGCGGGCAATGCTGCGGCCGCATCTTGGACCCACCAGCCACCTTCTTTGTAACCTTCCATCTGTTCGATGCGCCCGCCTCTTGTGAGCCGCAAGGATTTTGTGATGAGGAGCGTTGCTTCAAGACGTTGGCTCCATGATTCTGGGTCTGATTTTGTGGTCAGATCGAGAGAGGGTTCCAATAGACTTGCACTGGCGATTTTGCGAGCAGTTTGCTCGCCATATGTGCGTTCCCACCGGTTCCACAGCCAGGCAGGGATTGCCACCTTGGAAACGTCGATCTGTGCAAGCAACTGCGGGCCGTTGGTTGATATTTTGCGAAGGACTGCGTTTACGAGGTTCGCCAGATGCCTCGCTCTGTTTGAGCGTCGTGCCTGTTCAACAGCAAGATTGATGGCTGCATGCGGTGGTGTTTTTAAAATCAACAGCTGAGCGCTGGCGCATAACAGTATGTAGCGTATCCGTTGATAACGATTGGGCAGAGGGCGCTCCAAGTGCGCATCAATGATTTCATCCAGAACAGGTTTTAATCGCAAAACCGTTGCGGCAATCAGGCGCGTAAGACCCTTGTCGGCACCGCTTAGCGCCAAGCCGGCATCACTTTCCAAGGCATTGGAGCGCGCTTCATCGAAGGCGCGACCATTTCCGAGAACATCGAAGATAATTTTTTGTGCAAGTTCGCGAGGCTCCAAGCCTGGAAGGCGGTTATTTGATACCATGGGTGAGCGTTGTTTAGCGCCGACTCTTTGTTGGATCTTTTTAGATTTTCCAGTGTGTTTCTTTTTTCCACTGGTGGGCCTGT
>JAJRZC010000111.1 GCA_024275435.1 Alphaproteobacteria bacterium | reverse complement strand
GACACTTCAACACCTCGGCGAGGCCTGATCGTGGAGACGAGGGAAGCGCCTATTGGTTTCAATGCTGCTGGTGAAAGACTGCAGGGGATTGTGCATTTGCCGGAGTCCCCGGCAGCCTGTGGCGTTCTGATCGTTGTCGGCTGGCCACAATACCGTGTGGGTAGCCATCGGCAGTTTGTTCTTCTGGCCCGCTTTCTGGCGGCGCAGGGTATCCCCGTGTTGCGCTATGACTACCGTGGCATGGGGGACAGTGATGGGGAAACACGTGATTTCGAAAATATCCAAGTCGACATTCGAGCCGCCATTGATGCGTTTTTTATTCACAGCCCCGATCTTGACGAGGTTGTGATCTGGGGTTTGTGTGATGCTGCCTCGGCTGCTTCTTTTTATGCGCATCACGATTCTCGGGTTTCCGGTTTGGTCTTGGCCAATCCTTGGATACGCACCGAGGCTGGTGTCGCCAAGGCCTATCTCAAACACTATTACCTTTCTCGCTTTTTGGATCGTGACTTTTGGCGCAAGGTGCTGAAGGGGGAATTGCAGGTCACGGCATCTGCCCGCTCTTTGTTGAAAATGCTGTCTTCCGTTGTATCTTCCGGCAAACAGGCTGCGGCCAGTGGATCATCATCTGTGGCAGGTTCGGCGGGGGCTGGCGACGCCCCGCTGCCTGAACGTATGTACGAAGGACTGAGCGCCTTCAACGGCAGATTGCTTTTTATTCTCAGTGGTGATGATCTGGTTGCCGGAGAATTCCGCGACCACGTAGGGGTGCGTGCGGACTGGCAGCAATTACTGGCTCAGCCTAGGGTCGTGCTAAAAGAGCTGGCGGCGGCCAATCACACATTTTCCCAACGGCAGTGGCGGGATGAAGTTTCACAATGGACGCTGGATTGGTTGCAGCTTGAAGTAAACGATGGCGCGGCTTCTAGCGTTAGCCAGAAGCCTACTCGGTGAGTAGTGACGTATGCTGGCAGCCTTAAAAAAACTGGTTTGGGGTTATCTTGTCAGCGTGGGGTTGTTGGCGCATGTTTTACTGGTCTTCGGTGTTATTTTTGCGCTGAGTTATTTCCATCTGACGCCCAGTCAGCTTTTATACAAGGTCGCTGAAAAAAGTGGCGTGACGGCTCCTTGGTTGCTTGAGGCTGTGTCTCCGGCCAAACGTTTTTCTGATCATGTTACGGATGGCTATACAAGAGCCGCTCATCCGCGGATTCTCTTGCCCGGTTTGGCGGGGTGGGATGGCATAGGGGAACCCGCGTTGATGCTGCAACGGGTTTCACGCTATCGAACTCTGGGCATGATTGATTTCGACCCTTGCAAGAGTGGCGGCGATGTCGTCAACCTTACTGCCTGTTGGGTCAGTAGTGGCGATCCGGCGATTGCAAACCGGCTTCGAACGGCACTGAAGGATTTTCATCTTGAGACACCGGATGTTCAGGCTCGCTATGGTAACGCGTGGCAGCTTGCTCTGGGCTATGACGTATTGTCACTTTCCCCCGATTTCGATGCCGATGACCGGGCGCTGATCGAATCGAAGATTGAATATGCGTTGCGGGAGTACCTCAGACTGCTGGACGATCCATCCCCATCTTTGTGGCACGGGCGAACCACGCTGGCCTCCATGGCTTGGTTGTGTGCAATTGTATTGGAGCCGACGGATGAGCGTTTGGGACTGTTTTCTCGTGCCCAGGGGCATTTTCTAGATGTTATTCGAGCCGTAGAGCTGACTGAGGGCTGGCCGGAAGGATACAACTACTGGATTCAGAATCGTGGTTTCATCTTTACTTTGGCCGCCAGTGCTTATTTGAATGGTCTTGAAGGTTCGGCCAATCATGAGCGCATTCGAAAACTGTTGCGACGCGTCGGCCTTTGGCATATCTATGCCACACGCCCCGATAACCGTATCGAAGGCCTAGGTGACGAAGGCTCCCGGGTTGACCTCAAGGATGAAACTCGTCGGGTTATTGATATCATTGCCCAAGCCACCCAAGACCCTCTTTTCGCCACATTCTCCCGTTATGTGGAAAAATTGCACGGAAGGGCAAGTTATTATCGTGATTATCGTTGGGGATTCCGGCTTTTTAATGATCCTTTTCTTGCTGATGCGGCGGATGTCGGTAGAGATTTGACGGCCTTTCAAGGGCTTTTGCCGCAGGCGGAGATTTTCGGACGCGGTGGTTTGAATCTTGCCTATATCCATTCGGACTGGTCGCCAGAGGAAACATTCATTAGCTTCCGTGCGGGCCAGACTTTTACTCATCACGGTCATTATGATGCCGGCCATTTTTCCCTTTTCAAGCGTGAGCCGTTGGCCATAAACAGCAGCACCTATGGCGGGGGCTATACCAAGCCTCACCGTCTTAATTATGCCATTCGTACGGTGGCCAAAAATTCATTGTTGATTTTGCGGCCGGGAGAGGAAGTAAATCCTAATCGTTTCTTTTCGCCCAATGTTTCCGATGGCGGTCAGCGGGTAATTATTCCAACGGGAAGTAGTGTGCGCGGCGTGACAGATTGGGCGGCTGAGCGAAAGCGTGGCACTTACTACGGAGGGGGGCAGATAGACTCCTTTGATTACAAGAGAAATCAGTTTACCTATATTTCTTCCGATCTGACGAAGGCGTATAACACCCCTGAGCATGATGAAGGAGGGCGGGACGGGAAAGTACGCGAAGTGCGTCGCCAACTGGTTTATCTGTTTGATGACGATCGTCTTATTGTTCGTGACACGGTTGTTGCAACGGATGCGAGTTACACCAAGAAATGGTTGTTGCACACGGTTAACCGGCCTGAGTTATCTGAAGAACGGGTGCTGAAGGGCAGTCGGCGCAATGGTATATCCGAAAGCTCAGTTGCGGTGGCTACGGTTAAAAATGGCGATGGCTTTTTGCGCATTGATCGGCTTTATCCGGAGGACGCAGTTATCCGCCTAGTTGGTGGCCCGGACTACCAATTTTATGTTGAATCAGATGGCGATGATTCCGACTTGGATGGTGAAAATTTCAGTGACGGGGTGTCACTCAGCCCTTGGTATGACGTGGGTATGTGGCGAATGGAAATTCAACCGGGAAAGCCGCGCTTGAAAGATGAGTTTCTGATTGTATTGTCTCCCGGCCATAGAGGTGTCAGTCAAGATAAGGTTCGTGCCGTAGAGTTGGGCGGAACAGCGACCAAAGCCGTGCAAGCCGGGAATTATTTGGTTGTTTTTCTGGCGAATGAGGCCCACGGAACATTGCAAGTGCCAGCCATCACGAATGCAAAACGCCTGCTGGTGGTGGGTATTCCTCCCCATATGGACGTGAGAAGTCGGCATCAATCGGGTGCGCGTGTGGGGCGCAGTAGCGCGGAGGGAACCTTTTTGCTGGAGATGGCTCAAGGCGACGGGGCGGTTTCGTTGGCGTGGTAAAAGTTTTTGTGGTGTGGTGGATGAATTTTGGAAAGAATACAATTGTGAGACATCGGGGCCGATACATACCGTATTGTGCGGCAATGATATTTCTGATGCTTTTATCTTTCGTGTGCTAACTATTCGCTGGGTGATTTTATGACTGTATTTTGTGGCTGGGTTAATTCGCAGCGCGTGGATGTGCCTCGAGAAACTCTTTCGGTAATGATGGCCGATGAAAATGCTGCCAATATCAAATATTTGCAAGAGACGCCAACGGATTCACTGGTGGCGAACGAGCCGTCTCGTCGCTGTGGGTTTGCCGAACAAGGTGGGTTGAAGGCCGTCATTTATGGCCGACCAGTCTGGCCCGGGCGAGGTTATATCGAGGATGTAAATGCTGCGGCGAAAATGTTGCTGGAGACTTATGTGCAGCATGGCAGGGATACTCCGAAACACGTAGGCGGTTCCTTTGCTTTGGTTGTGATGGATATCGAAAATAAAAGCTGCCTCTTGGCCGTCGACCGCATGGGTGTTGAGGCGTTAGCCTACTCGGGCGGGCAGAGTGCTGGTGAACTCATATTTTCTGATGTCATTGGCGCAGTAAAGCGTCATCCGTCGGTGGGGAGTGCAATCAACCACCAGTCTTTGTACAACTATATCTATTTTCATGTGATTCCAAGTCCAGATTGTATTTATTCAGAAATTTCCAAATTGGAACCGGCACAACGGCTTTGGCTGGAGAACGGCAAGGTTCAGCTTGAGCATTATTGGGTTCCCGAATTTGTCGAACAGGGTGATTCCGCCTCTCTTGAGCAAGAGTTACGCGAGAGCTTGGATAATGCCGTTGTAAATTGCCAGCCAGATGCCGCAACGGGTGCTTTTCTTAGTGGTGGCTTGGATAGTTCTACTGTTACCGGTTATTTGTCGCGCCATCAGTCGCAGGCAAAGGCCTTTTCTATTGGCTTTGGTGAGGAAGGCTATGACGAGGTGCCCTTTGCGCGGATCGCGGCGAAGCACTTCAATGCAAAGATTACCGAGTACTATGTAACACCTGAGGATGTCGTCGAAGCCTTTCCTTTGATTGCCAGCAGCTATGATGAACCATTTGGCAATTCTTCGGCCATTCCCGTGCTGTTTTGTGCGCGCTTGGCCAAACAGGAAGGTATGACAACATTGTTGGCCGGTGATGGTGGTGATGAACTTTTTGCGGGTAATTCCCGTTATGCTAAACAACAGCTTTTCGACATTTACGATAGGCTGCCTTCGCCGCTGAAATCGGGATTGCTCGAACCGTTATTCCTGTCCTCGCCGTTGGGCAACCTGATGCCGGTTACGAGGAAAGTGCGCAGCTATATTGAACAGGCACGCATGCCTATGCCCGCGCGTGTTGAATCGTACAACCTACTCAATCGCATGCCGGTAAACTCAATATTTACCCAAGAATTTCTGCAAACGGTGGATGTCTTGTATCCGACCCAGCAATTGAAACGGACCTATGACAAACCGGTAGATGCTGGGTTGCTTAACCGGATGCTCTATCTCGATTGGAAGATAACCTTGGCGGATAATGATTTGCGCAAGGTGAATCGTATGTGTGAAGTGGCCGGCGTCGATGTGCGTTATCCAATGTTGGATGATGAGGTGATCGCCTTGTCGACAAGAGTGCCATCGCGGTTAAAATTGCCGGGTAGAAAGCTACGTCATTTTTACAAATCTGCGTTGCGGGAATTCTTGCCGCCCGAAGTGCAAACCAAGTCCAAACATGGCTTTGGTCTTCCTTTTGGACACTGGCTGAAAAAATCCAATCAGTTGCAAGAAATCGTTTATGGCAATTTGTCTTCCCTGAAGTCTCGCAGGATTGTCGATGCCAAATTTCTGGATAAACTCATTGACACGCACCGCACGGGGCACG
>JAJRZC010000110.1 GCA_024275435.1 Alphaproteobacteria bacterium | reverse complement strand
GTTTTGGAAGAGTGGGGAATTTCGCCTGCATCACCGTTTGGCCTACACGCGCAAAGATGAGTTTGCTCCGTGGGAGAGAAACTATCTCAATCCGTAGGACTGAGGCCCTGATTTTTATTCCCGTATCACCGCCACAGCGATGCATCCGGCTTTTGCAACGTGTTTTACCGTTCCGGTGAGTTTTGTGTCCAGCTTGATATCCTGGTTTGTGCATGTGGTCGCTTTTTTATCCGCCATGGCATCAGGCTTGCTTTTTTGGGAGTGATCTTTTGCCGGTGATCGCTCCTGTTTTTGGGCCGCTGTTTTTTTCCCAAAAAGCCTTCCAGCAATAACCACGGGAATATCAAAATCTTGTTTGTCCTCGACCCAGTTTTGTAAAACTTTTCGGGAGGGGCATTTTGGTTTTTGTGCGCAGCTGGTTCCCAATGCCAGGGAAACAAACCATATCATTCGCCCCTTACTAAGAATCCTCACAGCAAGCCCAGCTTGTGTAGGTTTGCTCTTTTCTGGGGTTTCTTTGATGGCACTCGTATTGCCATCAGCAGAAGGCGTGAGCGAGGTCGAGACAGGGGCGGGGTCTATGGAAGATTGCGGGGTAGAGACATTGGGCAACGACTCGGTGTTGGCGATTTCCAACAAATGTTCCTGACCTGTGACCCGGACCCCGAGCTGGTAGCGAACAGCAATGGCCGTCGTTGCAAAGCCTTCCGGCATGATGCGAGGAAACGGTCCACGTCCGCGTGAAACTTTCAAAATGGCTTTCGAGATGATCAATTTCCAGCGACGGGCGGGAAATAGTTTGCGGGCTTCGCGAATGCTGTGAACGCCCTGCAAAAGAACGATATCCGCCCTGTTGAGCGTTTCATTCAGTTCGATTTTACCACCGTAAGCCTTTTGGCGAGGTACAAAAGTATTGCGCCAGACCCTCCGCTTAGGCTTTTGCCGCGGAATTGCGCCTGATGATACCGCATCTTCCAGATTCCAACTGGCAATGGTCAGGTTGCCCTTGTGTGATTTCTGCGGGGGGAATTCGCGAGGTGACGTGAGCGGCTCTTGATCGTTTGTTTGGGACAGTGATTGGGAAGGTGTTTGGGATAGAGCCGGGGCGCTGCCAAGAATTGTACCGGATAGAATTATGACAAAAGGTCCCAGTGCATAAAAGCGTGGTGTTTTCATTTGCCTTGCTCGCCCTGCATTTTCGACAGAATCGAAACTATTGTAACGGCAGGGGGGAGGTGGCTGCAATCTTTTGCCGCTGTTGTGTCATTGATGTTTCTCTTGGGTATCTATTACCAGCTTTTGCTGTCTTATTCTCCAAGCCCTCCTGAAATAGTCCAATTTTGCGGGGACACGGTGTACAGCTTTTCTGAACATGCTCTTAGAAAATGCTATGGCACTAGGTCATGGCCTCGAAAGATCCGTAAGGGTACTTCGGGTTTAATGAGCCGCGTAATCTGCGAGTGTTTATGTTCTCATGACCTCGCCTTAGCCAGATAGATCGCTTGCGAGCGAGGACGAAACAAGCATGAAGCTGCCAACATCCCAAAGTGAAACCCTGTCTTTCTTTGCGCGCTGGACAAGCCGCACAGCGCTGTTTAGCGCGGGTATTTTACTCGCCGGCTTGATGGCACACCGTATATTCGCCATGTCCACGCCGGTCACTTTGAACCTTATTAAGTTGTCGATGGTCGGTGCCGTTCTTGCCCTGGTCCTGGCCGTGATTGCCAGCATTCGCATTTGGATTAAAGCCGGCCCTGGTGTACCTCGGATTGTGACCGCTGTGTTAGTTAGCCTTGCCCTACTGGGTTGGCCGCTCAGTCAATATAAGGCTTTCACCACCTTGCCGGAAATCAATGACATTACCACTGATTGGAAAAACCCACCTCGGTTCGTGAAATTGGCGCAATTGCGCCCAGCTCATGCAAATCAGATCCAATATCCCGGAGAGCCTTTCGCCAAAAAACAAAGAAAGGCCTATCCCGATCTTGTCGGCCTGAATGTCAACCGGTCGAGCATAGAGGCGTTTGAAGTTGTCGCCGATGCCATGCGGCGACGTGGCATGACCATCGTCAATGAACACGTTCCGGGCGGGGAGGGAAATGAACCCGGTTTTATTGAAGCCGTTGATCGCACGATGGTGTTGGGGTTTTATGACGATGTGGTGGTGCGGGTCTCTGGAGATCAATCGAGGTCGCGTGTTGATATTCGATCCGCTTCGCGTTTTGGCGACCACGATCTTGGGCAAAATGCCAGACGTGTGCGGGCCCTGCTTAAAGAAATTGTCGTGCGACTTGAGGCGTCGGTTCCCTCTGCCAGAGACCGTTTAAGAAAGAAAAACAAAAAGTCAAAAACGTCATCGAAAAAAGAAAAACGCAGGGAAAGGCGCTAAAGCGGGGACTGCAGTTGCTGGGTGACTTGCAGTTGTGAGGTTGCACTTAGCGGGCCATCGCATTGCACTTGGCCTTGGGAAATGAGATGCTCCACATGCGCCTTCACCGAGGCCGTAGCCGCCCCGAGCAATTCACGTCCCACATTGCGGTAGACCCTGGCCACGAGCTGTGGAATGGTTTTTGTGCCCTCGGCAATGGCGTCATGAATAGCTCGTTCGCGCCAGCGTCGGTGGAGCAGGTAAGCTTTAACAAACCGCGTCGGGTCTTCGATGCGGCCACCGTGACCGGGAAGATAGACCGAGGCGGGACGCTGCAACAGTATTTGAAGTGAAGCGATATAATCGGCCATGGAACCTTCTGGCGGCGCTATCACCGTGGTATTCCAGGCCATCACATGATCACCGGAAAACAGAATTCCCGTGCCTGCGAGGGAAAAGCATAAATGATCGGGCGCGTGTCCCGGGGTGTGGATAGCTTCAAGGGTCCAGTCCTCGCCCTTGATCATATCTCCGTGTTCGACCATGGTTGTTGGCTTAAAGCGCGCGTCAACAAAAGCAGAGCCAGTGGGGCCTTTCAGCTCGGGATGTGCGGTTAAGTGGTTTCGCCCATAGCCGATACTCTCAGCTCCTGTGGCATCAACAAGCCGTTTGAGACCATCCACGTGATCGCGGTGGGCGTGCGTTATCAGGATATGGGTTATGGGGCGCCCGGCGGCGGCTTTCAAAATTGCCTTGGTATGTTCTTCATCGTTGGGGCCGGGGTCTATGACCGCCAGAGATAGGGAGCCCACAAGATAGGTATTGGTTCCCTTGAATGTGAATGCACTTGGATTGTTCGCAACGACACGCGAAACCCTCGGCGCCATACCTTCTGGCTCGCCATAGGTAAAGTTCATTGTGGATTTGAAGGGGACATCAACGCCCATTGTCATAACCTATCTCGATTTTCAGTATCCTTTCATGTGGCACATGATCGGGAGTTTCGCTTTCTTTTTCAGGGTTTGCTGCATCCTTTGAAACAGTCAGGCCGATTTACGGTGATTGAATGCAACTTAGAGTGTGGAGTGTGGAGCATAGAGCGCCAATTTCGCGTTGCAGGTGTGCAACAATCAAATTCATCCCAATGTCAAAGGAGACTTGAGGATTGGTGCCGCTGCTCTGCCCGGTGTAGCATTCAGATGGTTCCACCATTTCATGATTTCAAATTCTTTTTCTGTGACTTTATAAAGGTAAGTCCCCCGTGGTTTTAAGTAGATTTGCCATCGCTCGACTTTTGTCGTGCGTTTTTGGGGTGGCTTTCATGATTCCCGCCCTTTCCCTAGGGGCATTTCAAACTCTGGCGGCGGACAAATCCACAAAGAAAAGTGTCAGTCCATTAAAATACGGCTCGGTTTTGCTGTTTGAGCCTGCGACGGGGAAAATTCTCTACCATCACAACGCCGACCGGCTGACCTACCCGGCGTCGCTCACCAAGCTGATGACCGCCTATCTTACTTTTCAGGCCATCAAAGAGGGCAAACTGACGCTTGAAAGCAAGCTTTTCATCTCAGAGCACGCCAGGTCTCAACCGGCGACACGTGTGGGCATGAAGAAGGGCATTGATGTTTCGATTGATTTTGCAGTGCGTGCCCTGATTATTCGTTCCGCCAACGACTTTGCCGTTGCGCTGGCGGAAACCGTTGCGGGAAGTGAAGCCTTGTTCATAGATCGCATGAACGAGACGGCGCACCGTTTGGGGATGTTGCGCACGAATTTTACCAACCCCCATGGGCTTCCCAACGCACACCAGGTTTCAACGGCACGTGATTTGGCGCTTTTGACCTCTGCTTTGCTGCGAGACTTTCCGCAATATGGCGATATGTTTTCCAGCGAAGAGGTTTCTTTTCGCACCCTCACCTTGCACTCTCACAATTCACTGTTGCGCACGTTTGAAGGCGCCGATGGCATGAAGACCGGGTTCACCTGTGCTTCAGGCTACAACATCATTGCCAGTGCCACGCGGGAAGGGCGGCGGCTTGTGGTGGTGGTGGTTGGTGCGTTGAGCGGCCATGAGCGCGTAAGGCAGGCTACAAGGCGCCTTAGTGAGGGGTTTGAGATTCTCAAAAACTCTGAGGTCGGTGGAGATGTCAACCTTGCCTCTTTGCCACTTGAGCAACTCAAGAGCTACGACACGCTGGATTTGAGCCATAAAACGCGCACCTGGGTTTGCGGCAACTCTTCCAAGCCGCGCAAAGCGAAAAAAAGGCGCAAGAAAAAGAAGAGTGCACGAAAAAGGAAAAAGCAGCGAGACAAGAAGTAGTTTCAATGCATACCTCTACCCAAAGGGGGATGCACTATGTGAGAGTCGTTGGGGCGGGGGGAGTTGGGTGGATGATAACGGAGTTGAGGGAGGGGGACATTGGTGACGTAAAGGTTGAAGCGGTCTGAAACGTGACCGCTCAGTCTGCCATTATCTCGCGAGCGGACGATTATTTTAGATATCTGCTTGATCAAATACAGCCGACCGCATCTTGGCTCAGATCGCCGTCTAAGCCAAAGCAACATGAAAAGGACCCTTTGTGGGTTTTCCACAATATTCAGCCATAGGAAATCATATTGGCTGTAATGCTCCATCACGAATGGATTATTAT
>JAJRZC010000109.1 GCA_024275435.1 Alphaproteobacteria bacterium | reverse complement strand
TAAATGAGCAAATACTTCAAACCCACAATTGTACCGGATCACACCTCGGGGCTATCCCCAGATCTTTCGAAGTTGATTTCTCCAAATTGCGCCCGAACAACAACCGGGTAACAAGCCAAAAAATCAGCCGCTTAGCCGCTCATGGATGATTCGCATCTTTAACGTGAAAAAGAACGCAGTCCCAACCATAGCTGGTGAAACCTAAGTGTTTTCTTAGTCACAGAACAAATATTTCCACATGTATTGTGAAGCCAAATGCCCAAAAAGGGGGCTAATATGAGTGCCACCTTGCAAGTAGCCATTCCTCATGTTTCAAAAACTCGCAAGTAACAAATAAGCAGCCGGGCTCAGCATTCGTCAACAAAACTGATAAGTCCTCGACAGTATCAAGGTTTTGAGCAGCAACCGGATTTATTAACTGAAGAATAGTCGCCGATGGACGGATCGGAAATTCAGAACGGGGAATTAAAAGATGTTTGCACGCCATACCATGACTTTAGCGGCGCTCGGTTGCGCCCTGTCACTCGCAGGCTGCGCAAGCGACGGCAGTGGCCTGTCCCTCACAACTGGTTCGGTAAATAACAAAGCCACAACAAAGCAAGCGAAAGTTCAGGTAAGCCCTGTGTGTGTCGCGCTCATCTCTCAAATAGATGGACTACGCAAAGAAGGAACACCGGAGCGGATTCAAAAAGTGGCGCTGGGCAAGTCGGAAACCGTTGTCGTGAAAAGGTCGGCCCTGGCAAAAGTTTCGGAACTGGACAAGGCCAATGCGCAATTTCAATCACAATGCTCAGCGTATACCCCCGCACAACTGCGTTCCGCTGCAGCGAATACGCCTAAAAAAGCAACAGCACCAGTTCCAAAAACTAAAAAAACAAGCGCTTTAGCACCAGCGAACAAGAAATCCGCAACAACCACTGCAGCAACATCCCAGTCCACAGTTAAAAAGCCCACAGAAAAAAAGATTGTGACTGCTAAAAAGACAGTGACCGCAGTGAAGAAGCAGGCAACCACAGCGACAACCAAAAAAATCGCGACATCCCCTGTGAAAGTAGAAAAAACAACCACCAAAAAGACAGTGACTGCAGTGAAAAAATCAACAGCTGCTTCCACGAAAATCCCGGTCCAGCTCATCACCAAGCCACGCTCTGCTGCCGCTGAAAACGCCAAGAAAGCAGCAACAACAGCAACAACAACTGCCGTAAAACCCGCAACCGCCACAGCTAAGAGCGCCACAGCCGATGCCAAAAAAGAAGCAAAAACTCAAGCAGCCACAGCAACGGCTCCAACGGTAGCCTTCCCACCACTGGGGAATGGCGGTTTTGCAAATGCTTATGGAGGTGGAGTGGTCGTTACCACAACAACCCCTTAATTTACGCCAGCTTCAACAAAGGACCGTCATTTGATCCAGTTGCTGTGGAAAAAGGGTGATAAGAATGCAATGACGGCAACTTGCGATTTTTCTTTCGCGCGCTAGATTAGCACTGGCGCGCGAAAGAGTTTGGATTGCAGACCACCTTTAGCGCCGCGATATTTCACCACACGCGAAACACAATCAGTCAATCATCTGAGATCAGTGACCACATTGGCGACAAAAGACCTTGCAAGACGTACCACTATCATGATGAATGAGCGCCAGAAACAAGACGCTTAGCGGAGGCCTACGTGTTTAACTCGCATTCAGTATCGACAGCTATCGCCATAAGAAATCTGTCATTGGTAATTGCCTTTGCCGGCCTCCTATCAGGGTGTGCAAACAACAAAAGTGGTCCCTATGCGAAAGCACTTCCAAGTGGATCAACCTGTAAATCCATCAGGCAGGAATTACGGCGTATGGATGGCCAGGGGGTTCCTTCAAAAGTCGAAGCGGTCAATGCAGGCAAAAAGGTCTCAAAGGCAAGCCGTCAACAGGCAAACCGCTATAACCAGCTTATGAACGACTAGCTCTCAGCCCGCTGCCACGTCGGGAACTAACCCGATCAAAAGACCCTTATCCTTATTCGCAGCACAACAAATAACGCTAGGCTACAACATTTGAATCGGCCGTAAAAAAAGGGGGTCTCGAGGCATAACCATCGTGCACGCATCCGATCTCCATCAGAGCGCGCAAAATCATCCTTGTGACCATCCCTGTCACCAGCATAGGGTTCCCCCGGTTTATCGCGCGTCATCCAATACGAAGATATAATTTAAAAGTGCCTTCCCCTTCAGGAAAATACGTGACGTGAATACTTTCAGACACAAGGGACAAAACAGATGGACATACTGGAACAAGTTCAACCTTATATGGACTGGATCATCCTAGCAGGAATCGGCCTTGTTGCCGGCTGGATTACCGGACAGATCCTTGGCGGCGGCGGTCTGTTCCGAAATCTCTTCATTGGCATCATTGGCGCCCTCGTCGGTGGCGCACTTGTGAAAATGGGCTTCCTTCCACTGCCACCGGCCATTACCGACATTACAAATACCATTCCCTATGGTACGGAAATCTTTGTCGCAACCATTGGTGCCATGCTCATTGTGCTGGTCGCTCGAATTTTAATTAGATAACCGGAAGATATATCGCCTTCACCAGAAAAAATGTCTTGGGTCGGCAAACAATACGAAAATATAAAAAACTGTTGCCGACCTCAAACCGCTCAGATAATTCCGCGCTTTTTTTGGCTGCCCATGGCGATAGAAACTGACAAAGCACCTTGGCCTCAGTCCATATCAATTCTAGGCCACACTCTACAGAGTCTGGTAAGTGCAAATGACCTCGTCATCAAATACGCTTTTCAAAAAATCGGGACGCGTACGCCATCCTGAAAAAGCGCATCGTAGTCAATCCGAAAAATCAAAACGCCCAAAGTGGCTGCGTGTAAAGCTCACAAACAACTCCAATCTAGAGACCACCCGTCAAATTGTTCGCGAACATGAGTTGCACACAGTTTGCGAAGAGGCTGTTTGCCCCAACCTGAGTGAGTGTTGGTCAAAGCGACATGCAACATTTCTGATTATGGGCGATATTTGTACGCGAGCTTGTTCATTCTGCAATGTCTCCACCGGCCGCCCGCTGCCCTTAAATCATACCGAGCCAGAACGCATCGCTCATGCAGTTTACAAACTTTCCCTGCGTCACACGGTCATTACTTCGGTTGATCGCGATGACCTCGACGATGGGGGCGCACAGCATTTCGCTAAAGTAATTCAGGCAATCCGCAACCAATATCACCAGGTTGATAGCCAACAAAATGCTCCAACAATCGAGGTTCTAACGCCTGACTTCCTACGCAAGGACGCAGCCCTTGAAACTCTTCTTGCCGCCGAGCCTGAAGTCTTCAACCACAATCTCGAAACAGTCCCGGGGCTTTACCCATCCATTCGACCAGGCGCAAGGTATTTTCACTCCCTGCGTCTCTTGCAGCGTGCCAAGGAAATAAACCCTCGGGTTTTCACAAAATCTGGGCTCATGCTGGGTCTAGGTGAAACGCGCGTAGAACTTCTTCAGGTCATGGACGATCTACGAAGCGCCGGCGTGGACTTCCTGACCATGGGTCAATACCTCCAACCAACGCTACACCACGCCCCCATCAAACGCTTCGTTCCTCCCGAGGAATTCGATAGTTTGAAACAGGTCGCATTGGCAAAAGGATTTCTTCAGGTCGCATCGAGCCCCTTTACCCGCTCAAGCTATCATGCAGATGAAGATTTTGAAAAACTTCGTGTAGCGCGATCGGCCCAATCTCGCGCAAATTAGACAAAGCCCTCAAATACAATGTATCAAGTTAACTGGCTGGTCTCTAGGGCTGCCTACTCAGCTCATTTTTCTGATGATGAACAATCAACGATAAAAAACAAAAGCCATGCCGAGTTTCCAAACCCGCCACAATGTGCCCTTTAGTCCGGTCCAGATGTACGACATCGTCGCTGATGTCGAACAGTATCCGAAATTCCTGCCCCTGTGCGAAGGCTTGCGCGTGATAAGTCGTGATCAAGCCAATGAAACAACCACACTCGTTGCCACGATGGATGTTGGCTATAAAGCTATTCGCGAGAGCTTTACCACCAGGGTCGAGCTACAATCTGGCAAGCAGCGTATCGACGTTTCCTATCTCGATGGACCATTTCGCTATCTTGAAAACAGATGGTTGTTTCACAAGCGAGAGGGCGGTTGTGAAATAGATTTCTTCATCGACTACGCTTTTAAAAACCCCATGCTGGCAATGGTTATGGGAGTCGTATTTGAAAAGGCTTTTCGGAAGTTCTCACAAAGCTTCGAAGACCGGGCAAAAGTCGTTTATGGAAACCTTTAATGGGCTACAGAAGGGCTATTCCTTGCCACCAGCAAATGATTTCGTCCGCGAATAGTGGACAGCCCGATCAACGTATCAAGTCCTTTTGCCCCTTCAAGCTTGACGTCTGAAAAATCTGCCTTGGTGACATCAACACCCGTCAGGTCAGCACCGCGCAAATCCGCACCACTAAGGTCACAATTCTTCAAACTGGCGCCCGTCAGGTCGGCACCTCGAAGATCAGCAAAGGCAAACCAAACCCTCTCCAAATTGGCTCCGCGTAAATTGGCATCCTTCAGATCAACACCCAGAAACTCCGTTCGCCAAATATGCTCGATGAAACTCGAACGGTCTCTAGGAGCCAGATTGGCACCTGATAGGTTGACCTTACGGAAATTTGAGCCATTAAAGCGGCCAAACAGCGTCGCACCTTTAAGGTTTGCGCCTTCAAAACTGACGGTCTCACTTGCTATGTCTGCCAAAGTAGAAAACACTGCAGGGCGCAACATGCTCACCCCTTCCAGGTTCGCACCATCAAACCGCGCACCAAGTATGATCGTGCGATCCATTCTGGCCACACGCAAATCAACACCGGATAAATCAGCGTGTGTGAGGTCAACGCCGAACATGTCCGCACCGCTCAGGTGAGCCTTCTTGAAATCGATTCCTGATAGATCAAGATCCTTGAGATCATAACGCTCAAAGTTAGCTGGACGAGCTGAGCTGGATTCAAAAAGTTGAACCGTAACCTCTCGTGCTGAAACTTCAGCTGCATGTAAAGGCAGGGCAATCAAAGCAACCAGGGAAAAACTCCATAAAGCAAGGATCACCCCAGCGTGCGAACAATTTTTCATAGGTGCCCGATCGAATATAAATTTCACAGGAGACGATAGCAGCATTGCTTTCTCAAACTTCATCTCGGGTCCAGATCAACTTGCCAACCTTAGCAAATTTCACCTCACCATGAAATAACACTCACGTGTTCAAAACCTGAAAGCGACAATACCACATAAAGTTTCAGACTTTAGCGCCACGAAGAACAGTCATATCTCATCATTGATTATGAGACAGCCTTCCTTATGAGCGAAAACACTTCTAAAACAGCTCGCACACGAATCTCATGGCGACCAAGCTCACCAAATTCCCGATGCAAACAGACCGGGTCACGGCCTTCCACGCAGAGCGCGAAATGCACCAGCCCCACAGGCTTGTCAGCGCTCCCACCTGTTGGCCCAGCAATTCCCGTGATGGAAACGCTAACCTGTGCCTCAGAAGCCTTTAAAGCCCCCTCAGCCATAGCCAAGGCCACCTGTTTTGAAACGGCCCCATGAACCTCAATAAGCTCAGGAGCAACGCCTAGCAGCGAAATCTTTGCATTATTGGAATAGGTGATGAACCCGCGCTCAACAACATCTGAAGAACCGGCCACTTCCGTCAAAGCGGCACACACCAGCCCGCCGGTACAACTCTCAGCAACTGCCAACATCATGGATTTTGCCCGCAGCAATTCCAGAAGTTCCTCGGCAGGGCGTATCAACTTCTCAAAACTCATATCAATCTCCTCAACGACCACCACATGGGAGCGCTCTCTTGGAGGCAAAGAGGAACACAACGCTATTTTAGCGAAGTTTTCTCCTGTTATAACACTTGCAAAACAGAAAAGCGCGCCGGGCAGAGCGCGCTTTTCATATTTTTGAGACGGTAAGAGAAAGAAAAGAGAAACACAAAACTCGAGAGAAGAGGTCTGCGTTTTAGAACTCAGGCAGTGATCAACTTCTCCGCCTGAGAGAGGAGGTCATCAAGCGTTTCACGCGTTTTCGACCCCATAGCGGCCACTGCACGCTCTTGTGCAGCACGCCACACCGGATAGGCTTCTTGAATAATTGCCTGTCCCTTCGGTGTTAAATGCAATCCGCGTCCACGTCTTCCCGCAGGCGGATCCATAACAATATGTCCAAGCACCAGCAGGCGCTTGAGGTTACGAGACAAGGTCGATTTTTCAATATCGAGAACCTGTCCGATTTCAACCGCTGTAATCCCATCACGTGCAGCCAGTTGCGCCAACAAAGTGTATTGGCTTGCCGTAATCCCAAGAGGACGCATAGCGTCATCATAAACGCGCGTCACAATACGCGAAAGTTGCCGCACACGCGTAGCGAGGCAAGTGGTTGCCGTAGCATCGGCAATCTCAGCAATAGTCGTCATATCAACGGAGGGACGCTCAACCGTCCCGGTCATCATATTCATGGCGTGTCTGGCCTTCCCTGATCGTGGCCCTTGAACTTAATCATTGTTCATGACCCGTGGTCATACAACCGCTTTGATGAGCTAACCGTGATTCTTGTCTTGCGGTCAATTCTTGAACGGCCTGAGTTGCACTAAAACCCTATCATTCTGGCCTATAACACCTGAAAAAGTACAGACCAAAGATCAAGTGGGATGGGGCAGGGCAGCCCAACCCCAGTCAGACGGGCAAACGGATGCTGACACAAGCCATCGCCGCCATCCCCTCGCCGCGCCCCGTAAACCCAAGTTTCTCGCTGGTTGTCGCCTTGACGCTGATACGTTCCGGTTCAATACCAAGCATGAGCGCAATGGCATCACACATTTCCGCACGGAAGGGACCGATCTTAGGTTCTTCACAAATCAAGGTAACATCCACATTGATAAGCCTCCCCCCACGCTTGGTCACAAGATCGTTCGCATGCTTGAGAAAGACATCTGAACGCGCCCCCTTCCATTGCGGATCGCTTGGAGGAAAATGCAACCCGATATCACCAGCGCCAATGGAACCTAAAATGGCATCCGTTATGGCGTGCAAACCCACATCGGCATCCGAATGTCCCACCAGCGTCTTGTCATGAGGTATTGTCACCCCGCAAATCCAAAGATGATCCCCGGGGCCAAACTTGTGAACATCATACCCGCTCCCCACGCGCATCTCGAAATTCATTATCTCTCGACTGGTTATCTGCTGTTCGAACCTTTGATCGGCCAGTTCCAGATCCTCCACAGTTGTCAGCTTGATATTCAAGGAAGATCCCTCAACCAGAGCAACCTTTAGTCCAGCCCACTCCGCAATGCTCGCATCATCCGTAAACAACGCAATGCCTTCATGAAAAGCCTTGCGGTGCGCTTCAAAGATAGCGTTGAAATGGAAACCCTGCGGTGTCTGGGCCCGCCACAATCGCGACCTGTCCACCGTCTGTTTGATAAGACCGTCCTCACCTTGAGCTTTAAGAGTATCTGTCACAGGTAGGGCGCATATTGCGCCATCGAACAAATCAACCTTGGACAACACCGCATCAATCGTCTGAAAATCTACAAAAGGTCGCGCAGCATCATGAATGAGCACGCGATCTGGAGCAATTTTGCGCAAGGCCTCAAGACCCAATCGTACCGACGATTGACGATCCTCTCCCCCGAAAACAGGCTCTAAAAGTACACCATTTCCAACATCTATATCTCGGGCAATCGCTGTTTTGTAGGCTGCAACATCATCCTTGTGAATAACAACCTGCACATGCGAAACAGCCGGATGCGATAAAAATACCGATATAGTGCGCGACAAAACAGCCTTGCCGGCAAGCTGCACATACTGTTTTGGCACACAATCTTGAGCCTCTCGGCGAGCCCTTGAGCCCCGACCACCCGCAACAATTAGCGCACAAACGCCCAAAAGACCGACCCTTTATGTGTTTTCATTGCTACGAGACGACCCAATGCTCTCAGCAGCACACCCCGCTCAAAAACAACAAGCCGCGCAGAAGGCAAAAAAGCAACGGTATTTTTACACGCAAAGTTCAAACGCGATACTTGCAGACTCTTCCTGAACGCGATAGATATGCCTAATATAAATGCACAACCACAACAAGCCTAATATATAGGCACGCAAAAGCCGGAATTGCCTCGTGACAGGGCCACTGAAAATCGGAAACCACCTCCTGGCCAACCCAGTCCTGTTGGCCCCGATGACAGGTGTCACTGATTTGCCAACCAGAAAGCTCGTACACAAACTCGGAGCCGGCCTGGTGGTGTCCGAGATGGTCGCCAGCCGGGAACTCGTAAACGGACGCAAAGACGTCAAGCGTCGCGCTGAAGGCTCCCAACTCGATCCATTTGTTATTCAGCTTGTAGGTTCAGACGCTGATTTGATGGCCCAGGCCGCAACAATTGCTCAGCAATGCGGCGCACAAATAATCGACATCAATATGGGTTGTCCATCTCGCGAAGTGACAGGCAAGCTTTCTGGCAGCGCCTTGATGCGCGATCTCGACCACGCGCAAAGCCTCATTGATGCGGTCGTCAATGCTGTGTCATTACCGGTCACCTTGAAAATGCGGCTTGGCTGGGATCACAAAACCATCAATGCATCGGAACTAGCCATACGCGCACAACAAAGCGGAATAAAACTCATAACGGTTCATGCCCGCACGCGCTGCCAATTCTTCAAGGATACAGCTGATTGGAACGCCATCTCCAAGGTAAAAGACGTTGTCGACATTCCGGTCATTGCCAACGGTGACATCAAGACACCCGAAGACGCAAAAGCCGCGATGGAATCCTCAAAAGCCGATGGTGTCATGATCGGGCGTGGCGCTTATGGTGCCCCTTGGCTACCCGCTCGCATCGCAAGCGTCTTGGTGGAGGATTTCGATCCAGGTCCCCCATCGCGAGACACACAGCGCGACATTGCCATCACCCATGTTGAAGACTTGCTCGTTCATTACGGAACGTTTCTGGGTCTTCGTAATGCGCGAAAACACATGGGTTGGTATATAGAGCAGTGCATTAATCTTGATAAGGAATCCCTTAAAGCATGGCGTCGACTCTTGTGCACCAACGACAACCCAAAGCAAACACTAACCGACCTGGCGCGTTGTTTTAACGACCCCACATCTCTTGCTGATATGGAGTTATGTGCATGACCAGCCGCCAATCACAATCAGATAGTCGAGAAGACAAACCAGACCAGCCAAAAAAGGTCGCAAAAAAGAACGCAATTAAAAATAAATCGAGACCAAAGGGCGCCGCCAAAACGAAACTTAAAACAATCAAAAAAGCCAACACAAAAGAAACAATAAAGCCCACAAGTAAAAACACCAAGGTACCCAAAAAAGCTCCAACCAAAACGGTACAGACTTCAGAACTGGCAAATGCTTTCGAACCTGGCACAAGCTCTGTTTCATTTGAACGCGACATAATACTGTCCGCTCTGCCGCATCCCGTGTTCCTGCTGGATCAAGATCATCGGTTTATTTACGTTTCTGGTGCCGC
>JAJRZC010000108.1 GCA_024275435.1 Alphaproteobacteria bacterium | reverse complement strand
GCCAATTCTCTAACAATAGCAGCTGAACTTACATCTTGAGCATCACAACAGATTACTCCGAGATGGGGAGCAAACAGAAATTCTTCAATAAAAAGGCAAATTTGGGGTCAGAAAAGCAACATTAGTTGGCATTCGACAAAGGTAGTAATGGTGCACCCGGCACGATTCGAACGTGCGACCCCCTGATTCGTAGTCAGGTACTCTATCCAGCTGAGCTACGGGTGCTTCCGAGGGTGTATCTATCTTTGCAGGGCAGGGAGTGCAAGGGGGGAAATGCGAAAACCTGTAGGTTAATTGTCCGGCACGGGATGTCTCAATTTCACGCTGATTATCTCAATGCATACAGAAGTCATAAGTTCCTATCTGGATGCGCAACCGGTTCCACAATGTTGTGACCTTGGTGCGTAAAGCTGGAACGTCGCCGTTGGCGAACACGTCGTCATTTGTTCTGGGCAAGCCTGCGAGCAACTTAATCACAGGCCCCCCATCCAAATCGCGCGCGGCCCACATTTGGCGTCCGGCAGGGCCGCACGGTTCTTGTCGATCATGAACCACGTCAATCCTTCGACCTCACCACGGCGCGCGCCTGTCAGAGTGAGAAAACGGATTACCTCGACTTCAATGGGGTGCGCCCCCGCCGCCTCGCTCAGGGCTATCACCAATTTTCGATATCCGGCTGCATCAAGGTATTGCGCACTAAAACTGGTTTTGTGGCGGCGAAGGCCAACGCACGGATTGGAGCCCGGCGGGCGTAATCCGATCAGTTCGGCATGGTGCATTAGCGATGACAGCACGGCCAACGCACGATTACGAGTGCCCGCCAAATGCGCAAGCCCGCGCTGCCAATCCAGCACGTCACCCCGCCCAATTCCGGCAAGGCGGCGCGTTCCAAAGAATGGCAATATCTGCCCTGAAAGATTGTGGCGATGCCCCTTAAGGGTGGTAGGTTTCCATTGGCCGCTACAGTCTTCTAGAAATCGTTCAGCAAACTCCGCCAGCGTTATGTCACCACTTTCTCCAACAGCAGGCTTGCACAATTCATCAAGATACGCTTGCGCCAACACCCGCGCCAAGCGTCCTGCGTTTGGTCTTACCCCCAACTCTGGTCTGCACAATCCACGTCTCGCGGGGTTTGCGAACCCGCCGACCCAGTTTTGAAAGCACATCGTCCCAGACCACATAGTCGTCTTTCGGGACAGGCAGCACCTTCACCGCGCGTTTGGTATTTCGAGATTTCATAGACATCTTAAGTCTCCATTTCTGCTTCAGAAAAAATTCCGCGCAGTTCCTTGGGTAACACCCAGGAAAAACGGGGAAGCAGGATGAAAACACCGCTCAATCGCCACTCAGGCTTACAGAACTTCCGATTTTACCAGCCAATACAGCCAGTTATAAATTCTCCCTCTAACAATAAACTCGGCCATTTGGCCTCCTAATTCTCCGCACGCTAGACAGCAGGCTGAAAGGGTTATATTTCAGTATCCACTCTTAGGTTTGAACCCCCCGTCTTTGAGACGGGATCGCTTTAGCGCGAAGAATCGGTTATGATTTTATACTCCCAAATTTTGAAGACCCGCCCGGAGGGCAATAAGGGTCTTCAAAATTTGGGAGTATAAAATCATGC
>JAJRZC010000107.1 GCA_024275435.1 Alphaproteobacteria bacterium | reverse complement strand
CTTGAAAGCCATTTGGCCCAGGTGATCCTCGTCACCAAGGATATCTGACAGTACGGCGAAGTCATCGCCCTCCTTAATCAGGCCCATGGCAATGCCAGCGATGGGACGCTTTAAGGGCACACCGGCATCCATCAAGGCCAGTGAGGTTCCACAAACCGTTGCCATGGAGGAGGAGCCATTTGATTCCGTAATCTCAGATACGACACGGATGGTATAGGGAAACTCTTCTGCGTCGGGCATCAAGGGATGAACAGCTCGCCAGGCAAGTTTACCGTGGCCGATTTCACGGCGGCCGGGATTGCCCATGCGACCGGTCTCTCCAACGGAGTATGGAGGGAAATTGTAGTGCAGCATGAACCGTTCCTTGCGTGTGCCTTCCAGCGCATCAATGAACTGCTCATCGTCTCCGGTTCCCAGCGTCGCGATGACGAGCGCTTGTGTTTCACCGCGTGTAAACAGGGCAGAGCCGTGCGTGCGTGGCAGAACATGGACTTCGGAAACAATGGGGCGGACGGTTTTCAAGTCGCGCCCGTCAATGCGGTTGCCGGTCTTGACGAGGTCACCGCGCATCACTTCCTTTTCGACGGCTTTGAAACCTTCGGCCAGAAGTACTTTTTCACCTTCATCACCTTCCGGTATTTCAATTTCAGTGAACACCTTGGCTTTTATCTCAGCGACCATCTCATTGCGCTGCTGTTTGTCGGCGGTAGAAAATGCCTTGCGAAGATCATCGGTGGCGATCTTGCGAACCTGTTCAACGTACTTGCTGTTGTCGAGAATATCGATTTCCCAAGGTTCGTTGGCTGCTGTTTCAGCGAGTTTGATAATGGCTTCGATCACGGGCTGGAACTGCTTATGGCCAAACATCACGGCTTCGAGCATCTTGTCTTCGGAAAGTTCCTTGGCTTCGGACTCGACCATCATGACAGCATCCTGGGTGCCAGCGATGACAAGATCTAGGTCACTATCGTTCATTTCATCTTGCAAAGGATTTAAGACAAGATCGCCATTCACCAAGCCGACACGAGCTGCGCCGATGGGGCCTAAGAAGGGCAGACCGGATAGGGTAAGTGCTGCTGAAGCGGCAACCAGACCCAAGATGTCGGGATCATTTTCCATGTCGTGGGAGAGAACCGTTATGACGACCTGGGTTTCATTCTTGAAGCCTTCCACGAACAATGGGCGGATAGGGCGGTCAATAAGGCGCGAGGTGAGGGTTTCTTTCTCAGAGGGGCGGCCTTCACGCTTAAAAAAACCGCCTGGAATTTTACCGGCGGCATAGGTACGCTCTTGATAGTTTACGGTCAGCGGGAAGAAGTCTACGCCTGCTCTTGGCTTTTTCGCACCTACAACGGTTGCGAGTACGCTGGTTTCTCCGTACTGGGCGAAAACAGCGGCGTCGGCCTGGCGCGCGATATGGCCAGTTTCAAGGATGAGCTTGCGACCACCCCAATCGATTTCCACGCGATGGATGTCGAACATATTAAATTCTTTCGGTCAGATACTTGTATTAAACGAATTCGAGCGACCGGATTGCCGCTCAAGCCGAGCCGCAAGACTATTTACCTGCGGGTCGGTTGTTGTTGTTGCCCGATATGAGACTTGGGGTAATATCTATTCATGGCCCCATAGGCGGGTGAGCTGGTGGTGCCTAGCGGCGAATGCCGAGACGCTCAATGATGCCCTGGTAGCGAGCCATACTCTTGCCCTTGACGTAGTCAAGCAGGTGGCGACGCTGACTCACCATTTTCAGCAATCCACGACGAGAGTGGTTATCTTTCTTGTGGGTTTTAAAATGCCCGGTCAGGTAGGTGATCCGCTCTGTTAAGATGGCAATCTGTACTTCTGGAGAGCCAGTATCACCCTCTTTAATAGCGTATTCCTTGATGAGCTCTTGTTTGCGCTCAGCCGTAATCGACATCGCAAAATCCTTTCTGCTAATTTTTGCATTATTCGCGGGAGAATAAGAAAGCACCCGCACAGGAAGGGTCTTTTCGACCCGGAGCGGCCACAGCCGGGATGTCGTCCAGCAGGGTCGCAGGTTCTCGAGAGCTTCTCCCCAAAAGGGCGGCACTCGGATCAGGGGGTTATTACACGATGCAGCGCCATATGCCAGCGCTATTTGAAAACCTTAAAGAGCCGGCAAATCCCATTTGTGGATGTAGGTTGCTGAGGCAAGCAGGCGCTTGAGAATCTGCCTTCTGTTACCCCAGGTTGAATACTCGAGAGGGATGGAGGCTGCCCTTGCGCGCCTCTCCAATGGCGATCAAAACGCCGCGACAGGTGGCATAAACCGGACCATCAATTATGGGGGCATCACGTCCTCTCAGCAGGACGGCCATGCCACGAGAGAGATTTTCGGCGTCGGCTGGGCTCACGGCAAGGCCGGGCAAATTCACCAAGACTTCATCTATGGGGCGCAGACAGGCCGACAATCCATCTGGATCACCATTTTGTGCAATTTCTTCAAGCGCACTGATTGTAAAGGCGTTTTCTTCTTGAAAGCATCCAACTCGTGTTCGTCGCAACTCTTGGACATGCCCATAACAACCTAATGCCCGACCAAGATCACGTGCCAGGGCGCGCACGTAAGTTCCTTTTCCACAATCCACCTCAAGGATCGTTGTATCGGGGCCTGATTGTTCAACGATCCTTAGATCATCAATTGTCACCAGGCGCGCTTCGAGTTTCATGACATGACCCTCACGGGCAAGATCGTAAGCGCGGTTGCCATCGACCTTGATGGCGGAAAACTGCGGTGGGACCTGGCTGATCTGGCCAATATAGTCACTCAGTCGTGCGGATATCTCATCTGGCGTGGGGCGAATTGGCGACGTGATAACAATTTCGCCCTCGCTATCATCCGTAGTTGTTTCTTCGCCCCACTTCACTGTGAAGCGATATGTCTTTTCGCCGTCAACAGCGTAAGACACCGTTTTGGTGGCTTCGCCGAATGCAATGGGCAAGATGCCGGTTGCGAGAGGATCGAGAGTTCCCGCATGGCCAGCCTTTTGCGCGTTAAACAAGCGGCGTACCCGTGAAAGTGCCTGGGTTGAAGTCAGTCCGAAAGGTTTGTCGAGAACCAACCAACCGTTGATCGGCAGTCCTTTTCTTCGTCTTGCCATAGAGCGTGTTCAAGCCTTGTTGAGTTCTGCGAATGATTTTGGAGAAATCAGATCGGATCCTAGTCCTTCTCTATATCGCGGCGAACCTTCGGGCTTGCCAGCAATTCATCAATTCTGGTTGCTTCATAAAATGTTTCATCTTCGCGGAAACGAATGTCGGGGGCGTATTTCATTTGCACAACGTGTGCTGTTTCTCGTCGAATGTATTTCTTATTCTTGTTTAAGGCGGCCACAACAGGACCGGCATCCTGTCCACCAATTGCCAGCACATAAGCGGTCGCTAACTTCAGATCGGGGGACATACGGACTTCTGGTATGGTGATAACGGTGGAAGCGATCACATCGTCATGGATGTCGCCGCGAGACAATATTTGAGTCAGTGCGTGGCGAACGGACTCACCTACTCGTAACTGACGTTGGG
>JAJRZC010000106.1 GCA_024275435.1 Alphaproteobacteria bacterium | reverse complement strand
GTTTCGGGTGCAGCTATGGGACGTTGCCAAGGAGATTGAGCGGACCATCACTAAAGAGCCCGCTAAAATATCTGAACCCCAAAAAACTGCTCGTACCGAGCCAGTTTCAAAACAACAAACTGACCAGCAGAAAAGCAAAAGCGAACCGCCTTCACCCACCTCGACCACCTCGTCAGAAAACGGATTGGATCTTTCAAAAATAAGTCTTGATGGAACATCCGTCATTGCCGGCAAAGCTTCCCCAAATGCAACAGTAACTGTAACCGCAGACGGTGAGATTGTTGGCCAGGTCAAGGCAGGTGATGACGGCGATTGGGTGCTCGTGACACAGCATCGCTTTAAATCCTTGGACCCAACCATCGCCTTCAAGGAAGACGAACCCTCAAAATCAAAACCCCTTGCAAAATCAAAGATCGCAAGCACAAGCCCCGATACCGACAAGCCTTCTTCCACCGCAACCCAGGAGGGTTCCACTTCTAAAAACAAAAAAACCGCCACCGCCGCAGCAGTGAGTGCCGCCCTGGTGAAGGACCTGGAAAGGATGGTGGAAACAGCAAGGCGCGAAAACCCGAAAAAAGAGCAACCAGAAACGACGCCCACCTCAAAAACAAATCTGACCTTGCCAACTTCTCCAGCAGAACAAGATACCGGTCGTGTCGCAAAAAAAACAGACAGCGAACCCGATGCAACCCCTCAGCGTAGCAGCGCTGCTGAAGACAGTGTGGCTGAAGATAGCGCTACTGAAGATAGAGCTGCTGAAGATGGTTCCGCTGAAGATAGTGCTGCTGGAGATCATGATCGCGCGACAGTAGCTGCTGCTCCAAGCACCCCCCCCGAGAAACGTGCATCAGAAAAAGATCAAAGCCCTCAAGGTAACGCCCAAGCTGAAAAAGATAACACCCCTGAGGAAAAGAGTCGGGTTGCCGCCTTCAGCAGTCCTCTGTCGACCAACGCTACCAAAGCCGAACCAGAAGAGAGTGTGAGTGAGCAGAAAGAAAAGGAGAAACCGAAAGCAAAACCTGTTCCCATCCCCATCGGCTTCAACTACCGGGAGGCGACCTTAACGCAAGAAGGCCGCCGTGCCATTGGTTTGCTCAGCGAGTACCTGACCTTGAAGAAATTCAAGCACGTGGTTTTGACGGGCCATGCTGATGAGCGTGGAACCCGCCGGTTGAACAAGGCACTTTCAAAAGAGCGTCTCGATGTTGTCGCAAAGTACTTACGAGAAAGCGGCTTTGAAGGTAAGCTGAAACTCATTCCAAAAGGTGAAACGCAGCCCTTCTCAGACGTAGACCGCAGCCGCTTCACCAGAGAAGAACTTTACAAGCTCGACCGGCGCGTCGAACTCAAAGAGGCGCGCTAGACGCGCTTCACAGGCGGTTAAGCACCCGAACCATTAAGAGAGATAGCCTGTTTCCACTATGGCTATCTTTCACAGCATGGCTCGATGAATGACAAACGCTCTCTTGAATTGAACGGAGTCCGGTCAGCAAGAGATGGCTCAAGCCAAAATAACCTTACCCTAGTCGAGACTTTTGACAGGAAACCGCACTGCAAACCCGCTCAGATTCTAGCGTCACGTCATCTCAGACTAAAAAACAGCGCCACCGAAAGGTTGTGGTTTGTTCGATCACCACCCGCACCATCAATATGATTATTGAGATAACCGGCTTCAAGCCGAACATTCGAGGCGGCTTTCCATGCAAGTCCTGCAAACGCACGGTTTTGCCCATAGCCGCTTTCCTGCCCCCAATCGGTATCATTGAGACCGATGAAAGTTTCGTTGGCGAGCACATAGGACCAGTCAGTGCCTTCGATAGGACGCGCCCAACGGAAGGCCTGACGCAAACGCAGTCCCGTATCGCTGCCCGTATTGCGAAAGCGCTGCTCGAACCGCGTGCGCCCGGACAAAGCACCACCCAGGATTTCGGAGACCTTGTAAGTGGCCTGCTGCCAGATACGGTCTTCTTCAATGTTGGGACCTTCCCGATGAGAGGTGACCCGCGCATATCCTCCCCAAAGGCTCAGGTCATCGCTGACTTTCCAACCGACACCGGGGCGTAAAATCGTCGTATCAAGATCAGTGGCATCGTCGCGATAACGCGCATGGGCATCGAACCAGACCAGAAAACGGCCGTCTTCCGTAATAGGACCCGTAACGGAGAACGCCGTCCATCCTTGATTATCGTTGGCCAATGCCGGCGTGAAACAAATGAGGCAAAGGGAAGTCAGCAAGGCGCTGCGCAGTAACATGATGACGTGCTCCTGTTTGGGGAAGCTAAGCGGTTGAAAAGCCGCAGATGTTCGCCAAACTAGTTGCAAGTATCGACCATTGGCAAGCCGCAAGCTTCTGCAAACTGTCAGTTACCGGTGAATTAATTGTCAAGCGATACCGGAATGCAATAGGTGGTTTGAGCCGCAAACCTGAGCGCAAAACAACCGTTGCCTGTTCGGGTCTGTGTCCTGGTCAATGTTTTATGCTGGTTTTCGCAACAACAAACATTGCACCTAACAAGCGCTACCTTTGCAAGCCTTAGCACCGTTTATCTCGCCCTTGGGAGATCTAGGTTTAGTAGCCATACCGCTGGCGCCACAAACTTCTATGGCGTCGCTTGTACTTTCTTTTGTAGCGGTGGTTCGAATAACCTGGCGTTCCGCTCAAAGCACCATAGCGCTCCAAAAGCCAGGCATCGTGCTCAGTTAGTGGACCGCCGGCACGTGCGTTGGCACGTGCTCCAACAACCTCGGAAATTCTGTTCGCCTGCGCTTCCTTTGCAGGAACGATAGCCATCGCCACAAGTCCGATGGCGAGCCAATGGATCTGTTTCATAACGTCTCCTTCTATTCCATATCTCCCAGTATTGCATGAATTGGAACACAAGTATTTCAATTCTATGAGAGCGCGGGCAACCCAGGTTCTAACTGCCATTCTTCTCCAAACCCGAAGTATGAACCAAGCCTCCCTCAAACCCAAGACCGCACACAACCACCCTTGCCACGCACACAATGTTCACGTATTGTTCTTTTTCTCAAGGCACCCCGACACATCTCATCATGAGGAAAAACAGTGCGCAAGCCCGACACCATAGAGCGACTGTATCTCGATTTTGATGGCTTTTTCGCCTCCGTCGAGCAACAGGCCAAGCCCGCCCTGCGCGGCAGGCCCGTCGGTGTCGTGCCTTTCGACTCAACAACCCATACCTGCGTCATCGCCTGCTCCAAGGAAGCCAAGCGCAAAGGTGTCAAAAACATCATGCCCGTCCAGGAAGCCAAGCGGGTTTGCCCCGATCTTGTTTTGGTGCCCCAAAGTCCTGATCTTTACAGGCGCGCGCACAATGCGCTGTTAAGTGAAATTTCGTCCGTTATTCCCATTGACGCCATCAAATCCATCGACGAACTCACCTGCCGGCTTGAAGGAAACGACCACCAGCACCCCTTTGAGCTGTCAGCGCGCATCAAAGAGCGCCTGGCCCATAACATCGGACCGCATATCACCTGTTCCATCGGCTTTGCCGCCAACAGGCAATTGGCCAAGATTGCCTGCAAGATAAAAAAACCCGATGGCGTCACCGTCTGGCACCCGCAGGATATGCCAAGGCCCTTGTTGGACCTGCCCTTTGACGACATTCCAGGCGTCGGCAAGCGCATGGAAAAACGGCTGTGCCGGGCCGGCATTCCCGACATGCGCGCGTTGATGAAAACACAGCCCAAACAAATGCGAAACCTTTGGGGCAACGTCACCGGTGAGCGCCTCTGGTACGCTTTGCATGGTTATGATGTCCAAGCCCTGCCCGGCGAGCGCCGCATGTTTGGCCATGGTCGTGTTCTGCCGCCGGGCTATCGCACACTTGAACACGCACACACGTGCTCACGTCTGTTGCTCATCAAGGCCGCACGGCGGTTGCGTCGCTCCGGGTTTTACGCCGGCCGTCTTTGGCTATGGCTTTCCATGAGAAAAAGCGGATGGCATGGAAATAATTCCCTACCCATTGTGCGTGATGACCAAGCTTGTCTCTCAGGGCTTGAAGAACTATGGGAGCAAGCGCGCGCGCAGCTTCCAGCGCGAAGCAGTGTCATTCGCCTGGGCGTAACATTGCTCGACTTGTCGCCGGCCACATCGCGCCAGTTGGACCTTTTCCTGAATGATGATGACGACCGGAAAAAATGGGAAATACTGACAGACGCCACCGACCGGCTGAACGCGAAATACGGCAAGACCGCCGTTTCCCTGGGCCCATGGACCCCGCCACCTGGCGGCTACGCCGGCGGCAAGATTTCCTACACGCGCATCCCCAAGGCGGAGGACTTCTGGTGAACTGGAAAACAAACCTGCAACTTCGCGATCTCGATAACGAGCAAGCCATAGAAGTAACATGCAAAAGCTGCGGGCATACGCGCTATGAGTTGCCAGAAAATCTAAAGCGGCGCGAGGAATTAAAGCACGCGTACCTTGACGAGGTGGAAGCGGCCCTGAGCTGCAAGCAGCGCGGTTGTCACGGTGCCGTGCGTATTGCCCTTTCAACAGACGCCGAAACCGAGGGCTTCATGGGCGGTCTGGCGTAGGACATGAAGCCAGAAATTCAGCTGAAAGATCCGTTATCTCACCACAGCCACCAACATCGGTGGGGTCTCGAGCACGAGATATTCGAGATCGTGCGAGCGCCCTCGCGAGGCCGTGAATCGAGAAATCCAGAAAAAAGAACCTCGGTTATCAGCCCTCAGGGCAAAGTTGAAATGCCTGTTTAAGTGCTTTTTCCGGGCTCGCAAACGTACCGACGGTTTTCCCGCCTTTCGCGTAAGCCTTGATGTAGGCACTGGCCTCGCTCTTTTCACGCCCGGCGTTAACGTCAAGCACGGTATAGTTCGTTACGCCCTTATTGACCGCTTTGATGATTAAAGCTTTTGAGCCACCGTAGCTCGCTGTCCATACCTTGCAGTTGGAAGTTGCTTGCGGCTTCTTGGCGTCAGCGGTCGTAGAGCCCGCGCTTGGTTTTTTCGTCGCTGTCGTTGCTGTCTTGGACTTATCAGCGGAACCAGCGCCAGTAGCGCCGGCATCAGCCTTAGGAGCC
>JAJRZC010000105.1 GCA_024275435.1 Alphaproteobacteria bacterium | reverse complement strand
TTGTTCATCAATCAAACGCATCAATTTGAGATTCAAGGGACTTTCTCCCTTGCCTTGAAAGTAGAAAGACGAGCGGCTGACACTCAGCAATGAACATTGGCGAACCACGCTGAGCTTTCGATGCGTTGGCTTGATCATGTCGCAACGTTTGGCGTGACTCATAATTCCAAGTCTTTTTTTAAAAAGTCTTGCTCGACCGTCAGTTGGCCGATCTTGGCGTGCAACTCTTTGATTCGGGCTTCGGAATTTTTATCGTGATCTGTTTTGCCACGCACGAAGAGGCTGGCCGCATCCTCAGTCAGTCGCCGTTTCCAGCCAGCGATCATGTTGGGGTGGACTTGATATTTTTGAGCAATCTCCGCGAGGGTGAGTTCGCCTCGAATCGCTTCAAGGGCAACCTTCGCCTTAAAATCCGTTGAAAATTGACGTCGTTTTGCCATTAGATATTCCTTTCAAATCTAGAAGACAGTCCACCTTAACCGACTGTCCGAGATTTGGGGACCACCTCTGTCTGCCCAATAACCTCAGTGCCAAAAACTAAATTTGTTAACCATTTCTGTGATTCTGTTGGCATGCAGATGGAGCAATAGATATGACGATATCTGTTTAAACACCAAAATTTAAGCTCAAAACAGACAAAACAAAGATTTTCGGAGGGGCCACCACTTCAAATTATTCCGGTTCGAACACTGTGTGTATAAAGATCCCCGAGTGTACCAGTCTTAGAACTTCTAAAAGCATCGAAAACCCCGAGGTCTGGTTTCGTATTATCCACGTAACTCATGATTATTCAACTACTTCCAGCAAATACCACGAACAGACCGTTGAAATATCCCTCGGCCCCAAGCCTACCTTCAGAAACGGTGATTTCAGAAAACTCAGCCGCAAGGTCGAATCCAAACAAATCGTCAGCGCCGTGCCCCCACGCCTGCGCAACCGCAAGCCTCCCAAAGAACCCACCATCCCGAGGGTGGTCGAACTGCTGAAACAGGCCCAAGAATGGCAACGCCAACTCGAAAACGGGGACATCGAAAACCGGGCCCAGATTGCCCGCCAAGAGAACATCTCCCGCGCTCGGGTCACCCAAATATTTATGCTCCTGAACCTCGCCCCGGAGATCCAGGAGCAAATACTCAAATTGTCAAAGAGCGTCACGCAACCGGTTACTGAGCGGATGCTGAGGCCCATTACTCAGATTGATGATCCGGTGGAGCAGAGGGCTGGGTTTGAAGGGATGATTCTCTCGTAATGCCATAATTCTAATCATCACCCACTGCCGGAATTCAAAATCTTCAAATAATCCACCAAGACCCTCATGGCGATGCAATCGTCTTCGTTGTATTCAAGAATTCGTTGTCTTAGCTTCTGATCACCGGTACGGCACATGTCTTGATACCATTTGATCGATGCCGCCCCTGATGGGTGATCATCGCGCCATGAAAAACCGCAGTACTTCGCCAGAGTTTTAATGGAATGGTTGTGTGTTGGCCAAACCATATGCGGAAGTACGTGGAACTGCGCACGCAAAAGGGTCCCATTTGGTGTCGGAGCTTACTCGTTCTCCCCATGGAAAGTGGCCATTTCTGGACTCTATAAGGAGCTTCGATTTGTTAAGGTTTCAGAATTTGAAGAGCGCCCCATAGTCCTTGACGACACATGCTATTCATTTGCATGTCAAACAGAAAGTGAATGTGACCTACTCTTTGATATGCTGTCATCTGATTTGACTCGTGATTTTTTGTCTGCTTTCATCTTTTGGGATACCAAACGGCCAATCACCGCTGAGATCCTGAATCGGCTTGACCTTAGAACTCTCGGAGAAGCCCTGGATTGTGACAGAGACAGTGTCGACGTGCTTGCCCGAAGACAGATTTCCAAGTATGAGAAACAGAGTGGTCAACAGGTTCTTTTTACGTAAAAAAAATGGCCTATGAGAGGTGGTCCCCAAATCTCGGACAGTCGGTTAAGGTGGACTGTCTTCTAGATTTGAAAGGAATATCTAATGGCAAAACGACGTCAATTTTCAACGGATTTTAAGGCGAAGGTTGCCCTTGAAGCGATTCGAGGCG
>JAJRZC010000104.1 GCA_024275435.1 Alphaproteobacteria bacterium | reverse complement strand
CCTGCATTTTTGAAATGTTGTGCGGCCGCCCAAGCAAGGCTGTGCTCGTTTGCTATGCCAACAATGAGACCTTTGCGGCCCGATAGATCAATGACTTCCATCTTGTTACTCCTGACATGCCTAGAAACATCTTCCTAACATCAGCAGTCTTTGCTTGGTGACCACTGAGAAAAGCACGGATGATATCGAAAGGGCTCAGGCGAGACATGGTGCACTTACTTCTAGCTGTGCTAGACGCCACCACGGCGACAGTCGGATTTTGCGTGATCAACCATGCCATTCTTGCGAACTTGCGTTTTCATTTTCTAAACATGTTGATTTTGCATCAGAGATTGCTGCGTGTTGGTACGACCAGTCTGATCACCGCAGCAACCCTCTATTGTTTGGGAGCTTCTTTTGATTAATTCCGTGATGCTGGTATTTGACATGTTCTTTCTCCTTGAATGAATTTGACCTATTCGGCCGCGACCTGAAGAGGTAGGCGGCTCATATCCTTTAATCGAAGGTGGGATTCTTTTTCAGCGATGTAATCGCGAGTTAAGGGGACGGTATCGATATTCTTGGCCAGCTGGATTTGAAAGACCATGAGCCCGCTGTAGCGAAACCCAGCCTCACAAGCCGCGAGATAGAATTCCCACATACGGAAAAAGCGCTCGTCGGTCAGTGCGATGGCCTCGGCACACCGCGCGAGAAATCTCTCGCGCCATAATCTCAGTGTATTCGCATAATGAAGGCGCAGTATCTCGACGTCGGTGACGATTAATCCCGCCCTCTCAATTGCGGGAAGCACCTCCGAAAGCGCCGGGACATAGCTACCAGGGAAGATATATTTCTCAATCCACGCGTTGGTCTGCGTGGGCCCATCGACGCGACCAATGGAATGGAGAAGCATGACGCCATCAGTGGTCAGGTGCTCTGATATTGTGCGGAAGAACGAATCAAAATGCGATACTCCGACATGCTCAAACATACCAACCGAGACGATGCGTTCGAAGTCGCCGGAAATGTTGCGATAGTCTTGTAGTTGGAAATCGACGTTTGATGGTAATTCTTTTTCGTCGATTCTACGACGGGAAACAGCTAGTTGCTCCTCAGAAAGTGTAATTCCTGTGACATCGGCCCCGCAGTTTTTTGCTAGATAGAGTGCAAGTCCGCCCCAGCCACTACCGATGTCTAGGACGCGATGGCCTGGCTCGACGAGAAGTTTTGCTGCGATATGGCGCTTCTTGGCCAGCTGTGCCTTTTCCAGATCCTGTTTTGAATTTTCAAAATAGCCGCAAGAATATTGTCGATCGGTATCAAGGAACAGATCGTAAAAGCGCCGGTCAATATCGTAATGATGGGCTACATTTTGCTTGGAACGCTGCGCAGTATTGCTGCGTTTTAAAGGTCGTAGAGATTTCCGGATACGTGCACGGGTGGCTGCAATTGCAGATGGATGCTGCAAAGCCAGATTCTTTGAAATTAGTTCAATGACGTTATAGATCGTCCCCTTCGTAACCGTGATCCGCCTGTCCGTATAAAGCTCTCCAAAGGCCAGTGCCGGATTTAACAGAAGGCGTCGTTCTGCTGCTCTATCTTCAAATCGAATTCCTAAAGGTTGGCCCGTACCATCGCCTATGGTGACGCGACGTCCATTGGCGCACTCGACCTCTAGAGAACCCTCACGAACGATTTGCCTGAGAAGAGCGATAAGCAAACGTGTCATGTTAACCTCCATATAAACTTGTGAATTGACGTTCTTGGGCGGCGTCACGGATCTTGCGGACGGTTTCCCAGAATGCAGAAATTTCAGCAACTAATCGACGCTCCTGGGCAATCAAGGGATGATCGTCTTCGAGTGCGTGACGGTTCTTTGAGACGGCATCGGCGAGGACGGCGAAAACACCCATCCATGGCATGACTTTGTCGGAAAACATGTAACGACTGGTTCGCATTGGATGCGTCCAGTAGAGCATTTGCGAAAGCCAAGGGTTTGCGATGGCACTGATCCAAGGACTTACGAATGTACGATAGACTGACTCGTTGAACTCCGAGACCTGCCTCACATTTTCAAATGCTTTTTCCGGGTAGTCGAAACGAATGTCCTCAATGCTACGCGGTTCGAAGCGCACATGGTATTGATCGTGATCGCAATCTGGGTCTTCGGTGGGGTTATCGATTTTCATCTCATAGAGACCGGGTTCTAAGGCCTCGATGTCATCGAGATGTTCTAGAATAGCGCGGTGTTCCAATCGAGCGACACTTGCCGAAACAAATATACCGAGATGGCCGACATGGGTGTTCGTCAGATAGACTATACGCTGACCTGCGCGCTTCAACTCTTCCGTAGACTTGTAGACAGCAGGGATCCAGCCGAGCGCTTGCTGCGGCGGCGTGATATTGTCCCCATAAGAGGCGAAGATCACGAGCGGATTGCGGATGCTTTTTAGATCCGCAACGCAATGCTCATCGATTAAAACCTTGCCCTGCTCAAGCTTGTTACCGATGAACAGGTTTTCAACGATGGTTATGATCTCTTCACCGCTCAAGCGATAGAAACCGTTCCACCAACGTTCGAACTCCAAAAACCGATCTTGCTCGGTATCGATGTTCATAAATAGGTTTGCATATTTATCCCATATTGCATTACCGGGTTTCAGGTTCTCGAAACTCTGAACGAGCCATGCCCCATCGAAGCGATCCTGATTGAGATCGGAAAGGAAGTGCGTCAGCCAGACACCACCGACTAGGCCACCCATAATACGCATTGGATTGATGCCAGGCTCACCCTCCCAATACGAAAGTGGTGAACCGTTGAGTATTGTGGGACCGGTCACACCAGGGCAATGCGCCGAGACCAGCGTTGCTGCCCAGCCGGCCTGGCAGTTACCATATAGGATAGGTTTTTTTCCGCCATGCTTCTTTGCGACGTATTCGACAAAGTTGCGAAGCGTAGCTAGGACGTCGGCGAGGGTTTGACCGGGGCAAGGATCTGGGAAGAACGAGACAAAATAGACCGGATGCCCGACATGCATCGCGATACCGACTTCCGAGTCACGTTTGAAACCTCCGATTCCCGGGCCGTGTCCTGCGCGCGGGTCAAGAACAATCACCGGGGGTTTGTCTAAATCAACGCAGTCATCCCAGCAATCATCACCAACAGCGGTGATTCGTAAAAGCGCATAGTTGGCAGGTTTATCAAACTCTCGGGCGTCCAAGACTGTTTCGTACTTAAAGTTCAAAACCGGTGGTTTCCCAGCCGCTTCATGATCAAGCATGTTGTTGGCGCGTCTGCGAATCGTGTCGAAGAAGAGTATTGTCCTCTCCAACACGTCGCGCTGATAGGCAATCATGTCAAAGGGGGACGGCAAAACTGCCGGTGCGGTATCTGGCACCGCTTCAGACGCCAGAGTTTTAGTCGTTTCACCATTTCGGATAGCGACCGTTTTTTCTTTTTTACGGCTCGCACGCGTATCGGTAATTCTTAGCCTTGTCGTAGACACAGTGTTGGTTTGAATCGGGTAGACCATTTCAGCCTCCTATGAACCACGCCGGGCAGAAAAGAGATTGTAAAGAGGGGCAAAAACCAAAGCGACAAACCATCCGTATGTGAAGGCTTCAGCCAGGCCGATCAAAAAGCCCTGCGTCGTTAGCCACTCAAACCCTGGGAAAAATTGCAGCCATGGTTTGTGCATTTCCCATTCGGGAATGATAAGTCCCAAGGCAATGCACAGCACGTAGGTGATGACAAAAAATGTACTTAGACTCCATCCGAATGCCACTATGTTTACAGGCGGACCGGCAACTGAAGGCACGGCCTTGTTTGCGGCGCTTGAATGGATTGCGGTTGATTTATCACTCATGGTCTCGCTCCACATATCGGTTGCGCAGTGATGCGAAAAGCCCACCATTGGCAGATGTCATTTCTTGAGATTCACGCTAGACCCTCCCATGGTGGTAGGCTCAAGTAACGAGTTCGTGAGGACATTTCTTCGTTTTTTCTAAGTGAAACAGAGCGGCTTTTCGGAGTGCTGATTAAGCAGGTCCGTCAATAAGAAAGTTTTGACTTTCTCTTAGAAAATGGGCCGATGAGAAAACCGTTTTATTGCAAAACTTTTCGTCAAAAAAAGCTCCTGCTGAGGCATCAACGAAAGTAAAAAAACTATTTTTGCGTAAGGATCACTATAATCGATGCCATTTGGTTGGTATCTATTTGCTGTCCTCGACTTCCATATTAGTGCATTCACTATAGTTCATTGGCATTGATTAAAATCAGTCGAATTGGCGGTGCCTTCCACCTTTGGCAATACGGTTTTTTTAAAAGATGAATTCTATAACTTGGTTCAAAAGAATATGTTTCCCATCGGGTTTGCGTTCAAACGATCAAGCCAATCCGATCACATTGATTGATCAATTGGGCTTGACCTTCCAGTGACAGGAACCCTCTCAATTGGAATATATTTCACGAAATGATTGTTACAGTATCAAAAGGGTGTTTTAGGGGTATCCTTACCAGGCTTGGGCGGAGAGACGATCAAAATAGCTGCTGTGGTTGTCCATGAACCATCTCGACGCGAGCGACGTGAAGATATTTCACTTCTTGTGGAGCATTTTTCAACTCCCGAACTTTTCAGCATCGCATGATCAAGAGACTTTCCAACCCAGCTCTTGAGGTGCTTTACGACTACAAGGGGCCTGGTAACATCCGGGCGTTGCGTCATGTTAACGAAGGCTCCATTCTCATTTCCGGAAATGGAACGCTGATTGCGTCCGCTGATCTTGGGTTAGCCACTAAAGGCAAACTGACTTTGAACACAATGAGTAAAGTCACTGTGATCGTGGAAGAGTCGCGGCATCATTTGATTACCTCTGTATTGCGTCAATGAGAGCGTGAATACGCTGTCGTACGCGGCCTATTTTAATAGGCCCAACGCAAGTCTCATTTCAGCAGCGATAGATTTTTCCAGTGTTCATTTGTTGACAGCAAATCCAGTGATTTGAGGGGGTTGGTGTTGTTTGGTTTTTTACTGCTGTCCTATGGGTCCGGGAACAACCGTGCACATCCTACAGAAACTGGTGCAGGTTGTTGGAGCAAATTTCTCCGCTCAACGAGGATGAAACTTTAGTGGTTTTGCTTGTCACAACATGAACAGGGGATGCAACTCTGCTTCATAAACGGTTCATGTGCCGTGCTGCCCAATATCCCGTGTCGCCAATGAGAACGGTGACAGTGGTAAAACCTAACAAGGCCAAGGAGGCCTAATAATCATGACCACAAAAACCAAAATGGCATCACTCGCATTGGCGAGCGCACTGGCGGTCGGAGCCCTCACACCCATGGCAACTGCGGCTAAGGCCGATGGCTGGCGAAGCAGTGGGTATGGAGGATATGCTTATTCACAGAGATACCGCAGTCCTCGATTTGATCGTGGACATAACTATAATCGCTTTTCTCGACGGTTAGGCCATAGCAATAATCGCTATGTAGGACGGCCAGGTCATAGCAATAACCGTTACACAAGGCGGCTAGGTCATAGGAGCAATGGGTACAATGTGTTGCGTCGCTTGCGACATAGCTACAAGGACTGGCGACATCGCTACAACGATCGCCGTCGTACTCACTAGGTGAGGTTGTCTCACATTGTTGAACAATATGGCGGCGTGGTTAAGGTGTATTCCATCGAAAAATCATGCCGCCATTCTTGATTGTGTATTTTTAAAAATCATAGCGAGCTGCTCCCTGAAACGTACTTAAAATGCATTGGAGCCGTTCACGCTGATAATCAATCGTAGTCGAGAATATCTTCCGATGTATAGGAGCTTCTGATATTGCATTCTGTATTCAGAGTTCTCAGCTGAGTTGTCTTCGAGTAAAAAGTGACGGTTAGAGTGACTTCGTGTTTGAGGTCGTTTTACTCTTGGTTGCGGCGGCTGTCACAATAACTCTACCTGCCGTCGCTGCTGCCGGGGCAACAATATAGTTTACAATAAAGGAAACTGTCCAAACAAACCGTGTGTCGGGATCCACAAGCATCTGCGGGGCGTTGCGGGCGTAAGCATAAACACTCGGCCCATCGACGAAGCCCAAGGGGTCGGGCTGGTCGTGCCGGAGGCGCGCAAACAAAGAGCTGCCATCGTGGTAGACGAAGCCGCTGACGTCGGTGGGGCTCAGGTCAGTGGAGCCGAGCTAGAGTTGTCTAGATAGAATTTTCAAATGCGCGCATTTGAAAATTCTCTAAATCAATAAGGCCATTTTCTTCTGCCTCGGCCACAATCATGGCTAGATGGGAAGCTGAAAAATCGAGACCATCCTCACTCGACAATAGATACCCTGCAAAGGTGTGGGAAAATTCATTGGCTGCTTCGATCCTTTTATAAAGCCCAATCCGTTTTTCTTCTTTTATCTTGCCACGATCTTTTAAGTCTGACAGGGAAATTCTTACGCGTACGGAAGCATCCAGAAGTAACAGGGAAAGCGCATGTCGCACTTCTTTCTCATTCATAGTTTCAAATCGCTTTTCGAGTTTTTTTAGCGACATAGTTCGTCACTCCACATTACCTCTTGGCAGTGAATCAACATCAACTCCCCGTTCTTGTCGTATCCGGATTCTAGTATTGCCATCAAACACACGCCCTACGGGTGTTACCTTCAGATTGTCAACGTTATTTTTTCTAGGCGCTAAACTATCTATGATTTTTTCAGTAGATTTCTTCCTCCTATTTTCAGTTGAGTACTTATTAGAACCGGCACCGTCGTGTCGTCGATATGGATACGCTCAGAGCTGAGAACATGAGCCTCAATGGCTTCCACAAGTGGCATCAGGGTCGCCGTGCATGCACCAACACAGTCGGCGAGCGTTGAGATGTCGAGGTTGATACCTTCGCCTGCAATGATATCGCGTTGCCGAAAGTGTGGCACGCGAGATGGCGGAGACGATTGCCAGTGAACGCGATTTGGAGGTCGAGAACCTCAAGCTCACCATCGCCAAATTGATATTCTTGATGTGCGGAATTGGGCAGGTGATTATTCCAACGGTTCTTAGCACAAACTGGACAATCACACTGTTGGTTCTTGATCCGGTCCCGCTTTATAGTTTGATGTTTCTTGTTCTGCTATCCGGATTGATAGTGCATAATATTTTTATTCTCATAATGTATCTGACAAAACAGAATGGAATTTAAGATGGCTGTGGATTTTCGTACTCTGAGCATATTGTCAGCAGCACTGGCGGTAGCGCTTTTTCTGTTACTGCTTTTCATTCCGGGGCTAGTTTTTTGGTTGTTCCAAATACCTGCTTCCGAGAGTGCGGCCTTTATATCTCGTCGTGCGGCAGTTTTGTTTTTGGGATTTGGCATTCTCATGTGGCTTGTTCGAAACGCTGAAAATTCTCTTGTGAGACGCGCAATTTGTATTGGTTGGGGGACGACCATGGCCGCGCTTGCCATACTTGGAATCTTAGAATTTTTGCGTGGTTTTGTCGGAGTTGGTATTTTTTTCGCAGTGTTTATAGAAACATTTTTAGGAGTTTCTTATCTACGTCTGGCCCGGAAAATGAATTAGCTTGTTTATGTCCTGTTGAAAATCCATTTTTAGGAACAGACAACACCCCCGTTTCGTTGATTTGCGGACTTTTGGTTTATCGATGCCGTTATTTGCGGCGATGATCGCCGTATTTTGAGAAGCTTATAAACCAGCACAACCGAGCAATGAGTAGAGCCCTAACACCTAACGTTGCTGGTTCAATTTAACACTGACTCTCCATTTGTCGGCGGAACATCACTCGCGTCGAGCAGTTTTTGTAGGCTTGATCCGCCCATCGGGGTCCACCAGCATCTGGGTGCGTTGCGGGCGTAAGCATAAACACTCGGCCCATCGACGAAGCCCAAGGGGTCGGGCTGGTCGTGCCGGAGGCGCGCAAATAATAGTGTAGCGGCCCAATGAGGGATCAGAATGCCGGTGCCAGTTGTAATGCAAGCTGGCTCTTTTTCTGGATTTTTCGATTCACGTTGCGCGCTCTAGGCGCACACCGATGTCAAACATCAATGACGGGTGTACGGCACCATTGTCGTTGGCGTGGGGCGAAAATGGAATACGGTGCGCCCCGTCCCGCAGGAGGTGAGCAAACCAAAGAGCTGCCATTTGGCTTGCAAGCCTATCCTTTCGTCCCGGCCCTGTCATTCGGCAAAGCGCGGTGCGCAAGGGCGCTCAAGGATGTCGCGTGTGCGACGCCCGCAGGGCTTGTCCTTGACCAACCGAGCATTGGGCTATCGATTCCGCCGTATCGGGGCTATTGCGCTGTTGGTCGTGCGCTGTCTTTAATTCAACAGTCAGATTGATGATGATCTGATGCTCAAGAACAGAATTCGACATCACCGGCATAATCGGTTTATGCTTACAGAATATAGATGCACCATGGACCGCTTATTATGGGAGGATGCAATGCAAATTACCCATTTCGCCATCGTCATGGTTGCTGCTCTTTTGGTGTCTATCGCGATTGCTGGTTTATCGCCAGTTGGAAAACAATCAACCAACTTGGCCGCGCTTGATACCTCTATCGTTGCAACCGGCTTAATAGGCCAGCCTCATGCGGGCAGACAATCCAGTCGGTTCATGTCGCTGGCACCTTCAAAAGATCGAGACCGTACGGCATTTTGTGGTCAATGCAGCGACGACAGCCATTGTGGCACAGGGTGGAAGTGCTGCGGTCCCTCAAATTGCCTGGAATGCTTTAACGTCGTGACATGCCCCTAAAGGCGAAGTCCCCATTATTGACCATAGAAATCACATCCTGACGGTCAGACGGTCTGAGGGTATTCCAGGTGGAAAATGTCAATCGCTGGATGATGCGTTCTTGTCGCGACTCCTGCTCTACGACGGCGCCCGATATTCCTTTAGTTACTTCGCCACCATCCGTGTGAAATTCCCTGCTCTCATTGTTCGCTATCAGAACCGCCCAGCCATGTTGTTGGCTGAAAATAATCTAGGGGATCTGCAAACACCGCTTTGTGACTCCCTGCGTTTATGTTGGGCAACTTCACAGATACGATCATTGTCGCCGCCAATGAGGCTGCAACAAAGGCGCCCAGCCCGAACCGTAGCAAATGACGACCTTCGTGTGCTACATCATTATGCGTCACAACCAACTCTCTCGAAGGCATGTGTGTTGTGTCTGGCGATTTAATAGCAAAGCTGTTTTCAGTGCCCATCACCAGCTGCTTAGCATTCCCAATGTGACGGGCGGCTAAAATATTGATGGAAGCGTTGTCGAAACCGTGTTGATCACATGACTCAATTTCTTCTACACTTACGTTCGTTATTTCATCATCGGTTGGATTCTCTTCGCAAACTCCATCCACGCATTCGTCAGTGACTCCCGAACTTCTGGATGATGTAAGATCAGTGCACGTGGCGGCATCAAAGTCTATTGATGAGATAAGCCTCAAGGGTTTGTGGGAAGAGGACATTTCTGGCGCATCACCATGTGGATGAATTTGTTCTGGCTGTTCGACCGACTGCTCGTTCTTAGCAATACAGCTGTCGGTCACACCGGCAATGGAGTCGCTCGTCAGATCGTCTTCAAAGAGATCGCTTGCTGGCGGTGCTCTCATCAAGCCTTGGATGGGTTCATAGCCCTCACGACTTTCAGTGCCTTTGGAAAGTGAGATCCCGTCTTCGAGTGAATCATAGGGATCGGACGCTTCCATAAGCTTACTCAGCGTTTCAGCATCTTGGGGGAGCTCTGATGATCTATGACTTTCCAGTTCATGTAAGACTGCCGTTATCTCCATTTGCAAGGTCTGAAGAGTTTGAATTAAACCGCTGACCTTGGAGGTCAGCTCAACCGTTCTGTTTGCTACATGTGTCATTTACCAACTATGGCTCCTACCCGGACGCATTTAATTATCATTAAGATATTAGAATACCTCAGAAATATAACCAGACTCTTAAACTTCGTCCCTGATTGGAGCTGAGACGATAAGAGCACGGTTAAAGAGGCAGTTCGTCGTAATGGTCTTGCTCGGTTTGCTTGGCGGGAGCATTTGTCGTGACAATTCGTGATCTGCCGGTACCGGAAAGGCAAACCTTGTCTAAGGCGGTTCTCTCTCGTTCGTAGCCTCTAACCACAACGGGTGACGACGAAGCGCTGGAGTTTGTGCTTCGGCTTCACGCCTGCGCGGGTGCGGAATATCTGCTTCGGGAGATTGGATTACCGATTTCTCTATTTGCCAAGGGACGTTTCGGTAATGGTGATCATACGCGGATAACAAGAAGCCTAAAAATTTACTTCGGCGCCGATACATCCAAATCCTTGATGACACGCCATCGCACGGAAGATCCGCTCAACTACATACCGATATTTTCTCAGATCGATCCTGCCGAATCTCCAACGCCATCTCCAACGTCAGAATAAGGGCTTTAGAACTAAGGTAATACAGGGTGGTTTTTATCGCGAAAAGCTCGATCACGGGCTTAGCTTGCCCGGAATATAGTTCGGGTCAAAAAAGCAAACTTGTTGATGATTTAAAGTGATTTGCTCTGCTCATGAACTGTTCGAAACTGGCCCCCTGTCTCCGTATTGGATTATTGCTGTTTTTATTGGCAATAGAGAGATGAGCTGAAACTCTGCTCGGTTTGTACCAGTTTTTTATTTGTTGGCCTGCTGTCTTTATTCTCCAGTCCGAGTGCTCGCCATCAACCGGATCAATCTTTGTAATGCGCATATCAGATGACAACTGCAAGCAAAAATTTAGTGCGATCTATATCATTTTCTTAAGGGAGCCGATTGTAAAGTAAGTATTGAAAGAATGGCGCCTTGTTGCTGCAAGTTCTTTCGCCTTTGAATATTTAATGGCTTGCATCATGAATTTCTCACTAAAGATAAAACTTCTTTCAGCTACTATTGCAAGCGTTGCGACCATTGCTGTGCTTGGCCTTGCAGCTTACTCCGGGGCCAGCATATTTGCCGATAAACTCAAGCAGTCGCACGTGATCACAGTTGCACTCCATAATCATGCTAATAGCGACATGATGGACGATGCACTAAGATCCGATGTGTACGCAGCTTTTTATGCCGCCTCCAAGGCTCCCCTGCGAAGGGATGAGATTTCGGCGGAGACGCACAGACATGCATCTAACTTTAAAAAGCTCTTTAAAGCCAATGAAACCCTCTCATTGCCACCAGATATCTCAACGACGCTTGAACAACTCGAACCACTAGTCAATTCCTATATCTCCTCAGCAGAAGATCTTGTTTCTGTTGCGTTCGAGAACGAACAAAAAGCTAAGTTTCTCCTGATCAATTTTGAAAAGCAATTTTCAGCGCTTGAAATGGCCATGAAAGAGGCAGGAGATAAGATCCAGGCCTTTGACAAGGTTCAGACCGAGGCCGCCGATGTATTCTCAGCGCAAACCAAGTGGCTGAGCTTGGCGGGCTTAATCATCGGTATATTGATTGCTGGAGTCTCCATCTGGGTTACGCTGCGTCATGTGCTATCCCCGCTCACCGAGTTGACAGGTGCACTGAAAAAGCTCGCCCAAGGCGATCTTGAAGTCAAACTACCGATGTCGCGCAAGGATGAGATTGGCGCTATGGCGCGCACTGTCGAGGCCTTCAAAAAAGATGCTGTAGAGCGTATTAAGATCACTCGTGAAGCACGCATACTTTCTAAGTTGAACGAGTGGCTTCAGTCCGCGAAATCTGAGACTGAGCTCTATCAAATGATCGCTGAATTCCTACGGCGGTTGCTACCGGACTGTGCCGGCAGCATCTACATCTATGCCAACTCCCGGGATGTCCTAGAGTGCGTTAAGGTATGGAATGGCAACCAGGGTACGGTCACCATGCATCCTGACGACTGCTGGGGCTTAAGGCACGGACGTACTTACACGCATGGCGAGGATGAGTTTGACTTTGACTGCTCACACGTTCAAGCTGGCGCTGCTGATGATTACTGCTGCATCCCTATTCTGGCTCACGGTGAAACAGTCGGCCTGCTTCATCTTGAATACGCACCCCAGAACAAGAGCAACAATACTTGCTCCAAAACAGCTTTCGTCGAACAACGGCGTCTCGGGCTTGCCTGTGCAGAACACATCAGCTTGGCTATCGCTAATGTCAAGTTGCGCGACGAGCTTCGAGATCAATCGATACGCGACGTCCTGACCGGCCTCTACAATCGCCGTTACATGCTCGAAACCAGCCGACGTGAGTTCCAGCGGGCCGCCAGACAGGGACAATGCGTAAGCATGCTCTCCATCGACATTGATCACTTTAAGACCTTTAATGACAATCACGGCCACGATGCCGGCGATACGGTCCTTCGTGCAGTCGGTGAGGTCCTGCTTTCGTCATTTAGAGGGGACGATGTGCCGTGTCGGTTTGGTGGTGAGGAGTTTGTGGTTCTGCTTCCTGCGGCTTCAACAAGCGTTGCCCAGCAGAGAGCCGAAGAGGTTCGCGCTAAAATTCAAGATCTCGCCGTTCGATACGCAGAAAATAACCTGCCCCGAATTACTATTTCGGTCGGCATAGCCTCCTACCCACAGTCTGGCACGTCACCGATGGAAGTCCTGAAGGTGGCCGACGAAGCCCTGTACCTTGCCAAACAGGAGGGCAGGAACTGCGTCCGTTTATCCCCTGCGTGTCAAGATCACAGCGATGCTGACTTAACTCACGAAAACAAGGAATTGGCCATTTGTGAGGACGACCCGGATTGCTGCGAACACGAACCCAAGGAAAAAGATAAAATTCTTGATGCCGCTGAATGATCGCGTTGGTCGTATATTTCACGGCACCACAAAAACTGCTCAAGGTCGCAAACATTAAAACGAATTCCCT
>JAJRZC010000103.1 GCA_024275435.1 Alphaproteobacteria bacterium | reverse complement strand
GGGGACCGGCCTTGCGCATACACTGGGTGAGCTTGGAACTGCCGGGCATTGTGTGTGAGCAATAGGAGAGATAATCGCCGGTGCAAGCCCGCGTTACCGCTGCTGAGTAGGCCGAAGCCGATGAAACCTGGAAGCCCATGGCCGCTGTGACGATGGCTGCTGTGAGGATTGTGCGGGCTGTTGATGTGCGGGTCATTGGATCTCTCCTGGGTTTTGGGGTTGGCGTGTTCGCCTCTCTTGAAAACCAATCTAGGAGAACCCTCGGGCCCTGGCTGTCTCCCAAGGAACGAGGGGGAAACTTTTCTTTAAAAACCAGATCTTTCAATACCTTATTCCTGATTTAAGTCGCAGATAAAAGCTTAAGAACGATAAATCTTTCCTCGTCTCGTCATATTGCGGCCGCGCTGCGCAGAGAAACTGCCTTAATTCCCCTAAATGAACATTTATCGACTCTAGTCAGCCTTCGACTTATGTGATGAGAACACAATGCCATCGCATCTTAAAAAATCATCAGATCAACGGTTGCAGAGCAGATCCGTTATGGCTCGCGCTGGAGGAAATCCTATTTCAAATTGGCGTGCGATGAGGAGTGTGACGATACTTACGGGACTTGTGCTTAGTGGCTTACCGATTCTTTCCAGTGCAGCTGTTAGTGAAATTCGTGTCAGGACTCAAAGCACAGGGCCGAATACCGCTATCCAGCAAGAGCGTCCTCCCCAAACGGCACAACGATTCACCAAGCCCGCACATATATTGAAATTCATCAACGACTACCGTGAGCAAAAACATCCAGAACTGGTAAGCGAAGCGGTACATGCCATGGTCAAGCTCGACTTGTTGAGCGACCCTGAAAAGGCTGGGATCTACACGGGATTTCTGGCCGGTGTAATTGGCGAGAATCAGACATCCGCTGAAACGATGATTTCATCCGTGTTTCCCCTACCCCCGCGAGAGCAGGTGGTACTCATCAAAGCCATTGCCTTTAGCGGACTGCCAGAATGGAAGCGGCTTTTGAGTGATTTCTCAGAGCGTATGCCGGCTCGAAAATTGCTCATAAAAAAGTATCTCTATGGTGATGGTAAAACCCTTGATGAACTTGACCCCAAAGATGGTCCGTTCGTCCTTGATGCGCTTTGGGGAAACTATTTCGCCACTGGTTCCTGGGTACCCGCGCAACGGATCATCGGCGCCCTTGCATTGTTTCAAGAACAAAACGACGTGGAACAACGCACCATTGGGGCCATGGTTAAATGGACATTGGCCCGAAACGCATTGCACGACAAGAATCTGCTCGACCTTGCTAAGTCTGAGATGAACCATCAGCCGGAAGCGATCCGGCGCGACCTTCGCGAGGTGATCGAAGCCGCGGAATTATTCGAAACAGGACGTTTGAGAAAAGAAGCCTTGGCGGCCGTCGACGATCTGAAAGCCAAAGGCCCCAAACGTGTGCGCGACTGGCATACCTGGGGCAATGCAGGAACCACGGCTTTGGCATTGGGCTGCGTCGCCGCAGCCGCTCTGGGTCAGGCGCAACTGGGCATTCCGTGCGTACTCGGAGGTGCGCTCTCAACAGCGGCTGTAAAATATCTCGGCCCAACACAGTAACCAGGAAAGTGTTTTTAAAGCCGAGTGAATCTAAAAACGATCAATATTACAGGAAATAAACACCAGCATGTCCCTTGGGCATAAGAATTATCAAAGAACTGTAGGCTAGGTTTCATGGAAAGTCAGAAAGCAATACGCAGACGCGCCCTCTTCGACATCCTATTGTTGCTCATCGCTCTGTTAATGCTGGGCGGAGCTTGGCTGTTTCGGGTGCAGCTATGGGACGTTGCCAAGGAGATTGAGCGGACCATCACTAAAGAGCCCGCTAAAATATCTGAACCCCAAAAAACTGCTCGTACCGAGCCAGTTTCAAAACAACAAACTAACCAGCAGAAAAGCAAAAGCGAACCGCCTTCACCCACCTCGACCACCTCGTCGGAAAACGGATTGGATCTTTCAAAAATAAGTCTTGATGGAACATCCGTCATTGCCGGCAAAGCTTCCCCAAATGCAATAGTAACTGTAACCGCAGACGGTGAGATTGTTGGCCAGGTCAAGGCAGGTGATGACGGCGATTGGGTGCTCGTGACACAGCATCGCTTTAAATCCTTGGACCCAACCATCGC
>JAJRZC010000102.1 GCA_024275435.1 Alphaproteobacteria bacterium | reverse complement strand
GGAAGGTATCTTGAAATGGCAGTTGGATAATCGTCATCGGCCCTGTAATTTTGTCGAGATCATGCCGCGAATGGAAGAACATAGGTCATGATATTGTAAGCTTGGAATTGGTGCGCGCCTTATGTTTTCAAGCTTTCGCGTTAGACAACAAAATATGACACTCCGTTGTCTTTCTATTGTGTCGCCTGTTGTGAGGCGCTGCTCATTCTCGAAATTATAGTTTTACGGTTTGATTTTTTGGCAACACCCTACGTGTTGCCAGTGCGCCTTGTTGAACCAAGTCTGATGCTTCGTCGATATCTGAAAGCTCTTCCATTGAGGTTACGCTAAGTCCTTGGAGGTTTTTCAATGTGTCTTGCAGAGTCTGGGGCGTGGACCAGCGAACGTCTAGGAAAGCTTGATGTATTCTGGGTACGCGACGCATTCCAAAAAGCCAGTAACCGCCATCGGGAGAAGGGCCATAAACGGCATCGGAGCGACCGAGTTTTTTAAATGCTGAAGCGATGTGTCTTTGGTTGATGGCGGGAATATCTGACCCGACAATAACAATTGGACCAGCTGGCATACCATCGAGAACTCGTTGCATACGTCGCCCAAGGTTGCCTTGGCCTTGGGGGAGTCTCAGGATATCACCTGAGTTGGAACGCAATGGCCAAGCTCGACTATTGATTGCATTGTCAGGGGAAATGGCAAGGTAGGTATGCCAACGTCGTGACGCGGCCAATCGGGATAGAACGGAGTTGGTGGCAAAACGATAGAATGTGGTGGCGCGTGCGAGCCCTATGTCATTTGCCAGCCGTGTTTTGACCTGACCTGCTGTGGGGACTTTCACCATCATCACGAGATGGCGGTTTAACCTGCTGGGTTTTCTAGCAGCGGCGTGTTTTGGATTTAAGCGGCGGGGTTTTTCAAGGTGCGGTCGTTTTGAAAAACGCAATCCACTTGCTGACCGGTCCTCATTACAATGAGAACCAGACACACACAATTCTTGTTCTAGCATTTGTTTCCCTTAACAAGTCGACACTCGTTTGCTCCCCGCTGTCGCTTGTTAGGCTCCACAAGTACACTTTATCTGTTGTGAAAGTGTGGGGCCGCACGTCGTGATAACTATCCTATGTGCCTTAGAGCTGCAAGAGAAGACGCATGCGGCCAAGTGTATGGCCTGAAAAATATTATTTCCTGTGGTTGTGCTTATTGTCTTGATTGTCTGTCGCAATAAAACCAGGAAATTCTTTCGGGGGAAAAACCCAACATGTACATAACAAGACAGATTTGGTTGCGTAACACGCGTGCGAGATAGCCCTGCTGTCGGTATCGTTCAGCGTTGGTCAGGGCGCGGGATCTTAAAACCGTGACCCGTTTTCTGCCCAATCGGCGGATGATGTCCAGATCTTCCATCAAGGAAATCGGTTTGTAACCGCCGATTTCGTCGTACAGCTCTCTTGATATTAAAAGGCCCTGATCGCCGTAGGGAACGCGCAACAGGCTGGAGCGCAGCCATACCAGTGTTTCTAGCACACGTGGCGCGCTACCATCGTCATCCAAGGCAAACTGGAAGACAGCAGCGCATGGCTTGCGACGGCCGCTCTCGATTTTTTCGATGAAATTTTGTACTTCCTCATCCCAACCGGCTTCGAGAACCGTATCAGCATGTAGAAATAGCAGCCAGGAGCCGCGCGCGGCCGAGGCTCCGGTTGCCATTTGCTGTCCGCGTCCTGTCTGGCTCTGCAAAAAGGTGGCTCCGGACTGGGCAGCTATTTGTGGTGTGTTGTCCTTTGAGCCGCCATCGACGATGACGACATCTCTTATGAGACCATGCACAACACCTGGAACCAGCGCGCTTAAGCAAAGCGGTAAGCCGGATTGAGCATTTAATGTGGGGATGACGACGGAAATCATGAATGGTGTTTGACATGGCGGGTGCCATATCAACAAGCGTAACTGAACCCATCCTTTCAAAAAGCTTGTAGGGGTGTCGAATGTTCTTTATATGTTCTTTTTGAGAGGTGTCTTCTTTCTCAGGTGTGTGGGTGCCTAGGGGTGCCTGTTTGGGGTGAGAACTTTCGATCAAAAAGGACAGTTACTTTTTTTGAGTGGGTGGAAACGGGAGACACGTTTCAGGGTTTTTGATTTTACTGTTTGTCAGAAATACTTCGGAGGAATGATATGGGTCAGGATATCGACCCTCAGCGTCGCCGCGGACGCGGAGCGACCAGCAATGGTACGGGGCGGTTCGAGTCACAGACTTATGAAGAGTTCGATGATGGCTGGGATAGTCTTGAAACCCTGGACGCTTTTCAAAGAATTGTTCATGAAGAGAACGCGCGGACTATTATCACCACGAATAAAAGTCCGGATATCTCTTTCAACAAATCGATAAACCCTTATCGCGGTTGTGAGCATGGTTGCATCTATTGCTATGCGCGGCCAACGCATACGTTTCTTGGTCACTCGGCGGGCCTGGATTTTGAAACCAAGATTTATGCAAAGCCTGAGGCGGCCAGTCTTCTTGAGGTGGCGTTATCAAGACCTGGTTACAAACCTCAAACAATTGCTCTTGGAACCAACACCGACCCCTATCAACCTATTGAGCGCGGTTACAAGATTACCCGCCAAATTCTAGAGGTGCTTGAGAGGGCTTCGCATCCTGTTGCGGTGGTGACCAAGTCTGCGAATGTCACTCGAGACATCGATGTCTTGAGTGCAATGGCCGAGCGAGGACTTGTCAAGGTTGCTCTTTCTGTGACGACACTGGATTCCAAGCTTGCGCGTGCCATGGAGCCACGCGCTTCGACACCGTTCAAGCGGATTGAAGCCTTGCGCAAGCTTAGCGAAGCCGGGGTTCCGACGACCGTTATGGTGGCACCGATTATTCCAGCGCTTACAGACCATGAGTTGGAGCGGATACTGGAGTGTGCTTCAAAAGCGGGCGCGCAAGAGGCAGGGTATGTTTTGTTGCGGCTGCCTTTAGAAATTAAAGAACTTTTTGAGCAATGGCTGGAAGAAGAGGTTCCGCATCGTGCTGCACGCGTCATTAACATTTTGCGCTCTATGCATGGTGGTGCGCATTACGACAGTGCGTTTGGAATTCGTCAGCGTGGTCGAGGGCCCTATGCCGAACAAATTGCAAATCGGTTTCGTCTCGCCTGTCGCAAGTTAGAACTTGGAAAGCAAAGCCTGGAATTGAGAACCGATTTGTTTTGTGGAGCTACGCCACCGGGCGCTCAGTTGTCATTGTTGTAATCGTCAAGCGTGCTGGCCCACTATTATCTAACTATTACAATAACTTGTGCAGTTTTTCTTGGGGCGATAGGATTGGCTTTTCTTGGCGATGTTTGGTCGTTCAATTTGGTTTGTTGCAACAAGTTAGGCGGTCTGTGGAGCCTTGGTGCTTTCCGCCGCAGCGGCAATAAAATCATCGGTGAAACGTGTCAGAAGTTCCCAATCCGTGAAATCATAGTCCTGTATTTTTCCGATGATTTCCTGTTGTTCCGCCAGGATGGCTTCGACCACCTGTGGGCTCATGTTTTCTCTTTCAACAAGGCGTAATGCACCACCAATGAGTAGTGTCCAGTTAGGGTACCATTGTGTTTTGGACATGAATTGATTGGCATATGAATCGGCGTCTTGTCGTCCATCAGGCAAGATAACGGAAAGGCTGACGGATATAAACGCAGCAGGTTTGGCCAAGAGTTCTTCGCGGTGATTGATAACAAAATCGGTGATGGTTTCTTGGTGATCAACTTTGTAAACTGCTGAAGCGATCATGATCGCTTCAAACTTTTTGAGATCAACGTCATGGATGCCGTTCATTGTATTTCGCAGCGTCACATGGTGACCTTGCTCACGTACGCGCGAGGCTGCGTGATCGGCAATCCGTTGTGTTTGACCAAGTTTGGTTGCGAACACAATGAGGATGTTCATTTTACATCCATTCGTTTTTTTATCCCTGTGAAGCTTCGCGTGAATTAAAAGCTGATGGTGCCGAAGTAATGTAAGATTAGCTAAATCACTTTCTTGTGTTGCGTCCAGTGCTAAGGCACTTTTTCATGCAAAAGCATGCATAAAGCAGAAGATGTTGATGCATGTATTTTTTGTCGTTCTTTGCCGACAAACTGGTGTTGCCATTTGTTTTCTTCGAGATTTAAAGGTGTCGATAAGTTGGCGGTTGTTTGGCTGAAATGTGTTTATTGAAATGTTTGAGCACAAGCATTTTAGAAGGTCTCTACCGGCAGTCTTTCCACTTATTTTTGTGCAACCTCCGTATGCTGGTTAATTGGCTTGCTTTAAGTCAGTTTGAAACATTCAATATGTGAGTTGCAAACGTCCCATTGAGAATACCTCTCAAGCTCTGAATTTTTTCTGAGTAAAAGCGTCGTGTCGACTTCAAAAATCATACAGTATTGGGTGTGGGTATGGCCGAAGGTGAGAACGGCGAAAAGACGATCGACCAAATTTTGGAGTCTTTAAGTGCAACGGCCGATGAAGTTGCTAAGGATATTCGATTTCCTAAAAAAAAGCAGGACAGTCATTTTAATTCTCATGCTCACGCAACATCGATTGAGCAGTTGAAAGAAGTTGTTCGGCCTGTTCTTGATCAAAGCATCAAATATAGTGACCATTCTTCTCTAAAGGATAGCTTGTCCAAAATGTCTGTTTCTGGAGTTACGGCTCCAGGAAATGGGGGTGCTGCTGCTCGTTCTCTAGAGAAAAATGTGGAGGGTGCTGGAAAGCCAAAACCGCCCAGAAATTTAGGGATCATGGGAGATAACCGTTTCTCCAACCTTGGCTCCACTAGGTATATTCCGGAGTCGATATCACGCCAAACCTCCATTGCTGAAGACTCGGGTTTGAATCGGCAGACGGTTCGGGTTCAGGAGGTGCAAAAAGCACCGGTTGCAGCGTTTAATTCCGCAGCTGAACTCATGCGGCCGGTTTTGATGCGCTGGATTGCCAATCAAATGCCGGTCATCGTGGAAAAGGCGTTGAAAAACGAAGTGAGTGAAGGACCTTCTGCACCTGTGTCACGCAACACGCAGGTTTCTTCAACTTCAATTCCAGCTTCGCCAACTCCAGCTTCGAGTTCGGTTCAAAATCTGACAGACTTTTCGGCTGATGGCGTTGATGGAAATAGCAATTCTCCAACTGTGGCGGACCCGCGAAGCGCAGAGGGGTATGTTCCGCAGCTTGGTGTTGTTTATGCGCAAGACTCCTTAGAGCAACGACAAAGTGTGCGTGTTCGACAAATTCAGAAACCAAGAACCCTCATGGTTGGAGCTTCTGAAGCTTTGCGGCCGATACTTGATCAATGGGTGTCCAGTCACATGCCTGAGATTGTTGAAAAGGCATTGCAGAGTGAGGTGGCTTCGAGCTCTGTGGACTGTGGATTTTCAGTGGAAATAGAGAATAAGACATCGATTCAGAAGAGCCCGTCAATGACCTCTAAGGGGGCCCCTATTGAGGGATCAATGCCGCTGGCAGCTCGCAGGGCTGTCTATGTGCAGGCTACTGGTGGGACGCAACGCAAAGTTACGCGTGTGCGTCAGGTGCAGGAGCCGAGGGTTGTTTCGCCGGCGGTTTCCAATGCTCTTCGTCCTTTGCTGAAACATTGGTTAGCGGAAAACATGTCGAAAGGAAATGTGGTCAAGGATTAGAGTGACGATGACCATGTGGGTGGGGGCGAGTCTGGTGAAGGTATTTGAGTAACTTTCATCTATCAGGCCAGCCCACCAGTCTTGCTGGATAAAAAAAACCACGGCCGTGCGACAAGACAGGTTGAGGTGTTGTCTCGCCGCGGTTGGCCGTGGTGTTTATTTTCGTTATTTTATGGGTGAGAGAAGTTTTTCGTTCTCAACCAAGTGCCGTACGCCATGGGCGTGATCTTCCTTGAAGTCGTTTTCTGCGCACCAGTTGTTGAGGCTTTGCAAGTTCAAAGGAGTGCACTGTGAGCTAACACGCCAAGTTACCTTAAATGGTGAGCAGGAGTTGTCGTTGTATTTGTTGCCCGTTGTGGCGCCCAGGTACTGCACGGGTTTTGTGGCAGGTGGTGGGCTTACTTTTCCTGATTTGTGATCGGTAAATTTAGCGAAATCTCCAGCGTCCTTGTCATCTGTCAGATAAAAGACTCTGGCTTCGACCCGCAAAAGAGGATCTGTGCAAGTGGGTGTTAAGCAACTTCCGAGGGTGGGGCCTGGTTTAACATCGCAGGATGTGTAGACCCAGTGCACTTCTACGGTGTCGCCATTTGAGATGCCTTTGCAGCTTGGTGCTGTTTTCGATTGTGCCTCGGTTTCGCTGGCTTCGGTCATTGTTGGAGTTTTGCCATTGCAGACGTAACCACGGTGTTTGCCTTTTCCTGCCAGATCCGTGTAACCGCTGGCGCGATGTTCAGCAAATCTATGAAAGTGGATATTACAGAGGTTAAGTTCTGAGGCTGGGGGAGCAGCTGTGAAGTTGTTGGGGTTGCTGCCTTCAAGTTTTGTGATGTCTCGGGGGGCTTGAGGGCCTGCTTTTTCACAAGAAATTTTGCTGCTGTCGTTTGATTCAGCCGAGGCTGTTTGAGGTGAAATAATTATTGCCAAGCCCATGCAAAGTGCGCTGAGTGTCGACAATTGAAAGGCATTTGCATAAGAAAATGCTAATGGGTTGTAGTGTTTGGTCAAGGTTTTCCCTCCCTTTGAAATTACGCTGAATATAGCGCAAATTCTCGTTCCGGGGCCTGCGCCCTCAGAAGTTTCTAGTTCAAACTGTCTCGATCATAGTCATTGATCAATCTACCACTTGGTGAATGTTGCTCCGGGTCGCAAGAGACTACGTTGAATTATATGCTGAAATCCTGTGAGAAATGGGTGTTAGTCTCACGGTGAGTAAAACATATGAGAAAGGTGTTTGTTTGAATTCGTCAGCTGGTCTGCATAACCCGGTCATGATTCAAGAAGTTCTTGATGCTTTGCAACCAAGGGAGGGAGAAACCTATTTGGATGCCACGTTTGGAGCTGGGGGCTACACGCGTGCTATTCTTGATGCAGTTGAGTGCAAGGTCTTGGCATTCGATCGGGATCCCTCTGCGGCGACTGCTGGTTTAGAGATGAGCCAGAATTATGGCGGGCGTCTGAATTTCAAATTGGTTCCGTTTGCTAAGTTGTATGATTGGACGATTGAGCCGGGAGCCGAGGAGGCTCTCATTGGCAATTTTGACGGTGTCGTGTTTGACCTTGGGGTCTCGTCAATGCAGATCGACCAACCGGAACGGGGATTTTCGTTTCAAGTAGACGGGCCGATTGATATGCGCATGTTCAAGGCAGGCGGGGCGCCGGTGAGTGAAGATGGGCTGTCTGCGAAAGACGTAATCAATGAGTTTGATGAAGCTCAACTGGCTGATATTTTTTTTCAGTTGGGAGAGGAGAAACGTTCGAGAGCGATTGCCAAAGCAATCGTTTCTCGGCGTAGCAAGAAGCCTTTTGAGCGCACGCTTGATTTGGCCGAAGTGATCGAACAGGCGGTTGGCGGGCGAAGGGGACAAGCGCGTCATCCAGCAACGCGAACTTTTCAATCCTTGAGGATGTTCGTCAATGATGAACTGGGGCAACTGGTCAAGGGGCTTTCGGGAGCTGAGCGTTGTCTCAAGCCTGGCGGGAGGCTTGTTGTGGTCACGTTTCATTCCCTGGAAGACCGGATTGTTAAACGGTTTTTTGCGCAACGGGCAGGGAAATTAGAGCGTGTTTCTCGTCATATGCCACTCTCGGCTGGAGAGGGGCAGGCGCAAAGTTTCCAAATTGTTAACCAGCGTTCGTTAACGTCTTCTAAAGGTGAAATTCAGGTGAACCCACGTGCCAGATCTGCGCGATTGCGCTGGGGGGTGCGTACGGATTTACCAGCCTTTCCGCTTGATTTCTCAAATCTGGGTGTGCCGCGAATTGCCAGAGTGCAGGCGTAGCCTCTTTTAAGAGTAAGAAATTGACCGGTTAGATTTCGTTTCATTGGAAAGAGGCGTGGTTATTATCATGTTGCGCGTATTTGCATTCATGTCGGTTGTTGCCGGGCTGGTTAGTGCGTTTGCTCTTTATGCGATCAACTATGATACACGCAGGCTTGAGAATGCTGCGTTTGAAAAATCCAAAAAGATAGAGAAAGCCCGCCGCGATATTGCGGTGCTGAAGGCAGAACGCGCCTTGCTCTCCACGCCGGTGCGAATTGAACCTTATGCGCGTGCGTTGGGCCTGAAACCAGCCAAAAGCAATCAGTTTCAATCCTTATCTAATGTCGTTGGAGGGGGACAAGCATTGCCGCGCTCCCGTGAGACGGTTCAAGTGCGGTAGGGAAATATGGTTTTGCGAAGAGATATACGCCGAAATGGGCACGCGGGGTCTCAAGTGTCAGGTGACCTTCAGCTCCTGTCACGCTTTGCGCCACGGCAAAGTAAGCAACATGTGACGCCTCAGGGTGGAGGGATGGAGCAGGCAGGAGGCGCTGCGTCTGGCAAACCTGTGTCGCATGGAGAGAGTTTGTCGTTGCGCTTGCGTTCGCTCAGTGTGATGGGTCTTCTTTTTGCATTTTTTGTTATTTTAAGTGGGCAGCTCGTTTCACTGGCGCTGCGTGGCCAGGCGATGGTTACAACGTCGATGAGTTCGCCACTCGCTACGGCTTTTGCGCGACCTGATATTGTTGACCGAAATGGGCGGCTTATTGCAACTGACGTGGTGTTGCCTTCTCTTTTTGCCGATCCTGCAAAGATACTTGATCGTGATGAGGTTGTGGAAACGCTGAAAACCATTCTTCCGGATTTGAATGAAAAGCGTTTGCGTAAAGGATTGTCGGATAAGAAACGGCGCTTTTTGTGGATACGTCGTGGTCTTTCGACGGGCTTGGCGCAAAAAATCCATGATGCCGGGCTGCCGGGTTTATCGTTTCGCTTTGAGATGAAACGTGCCTACCCGTTGGGACGTCTTGCCGGTCATTTTGTGGGGGGGGTCGATTATACCAACCGAGGGATCTCAGGGATTGAGAAATATCTCGATGATCATGGGTTGGTGGAGCCGGTGCACGGCGTGGCTGGAGCGAGTGGTCTGCCGGTGCGTTTGTCGCTTGATGTTGGCGTGCAATTTGCCTTGGAAGAAGAATTGTCTGATGCCATGAAGCGCTTTGGGGCTCGTGCTGCCAGTGGTGTGGTTCTTAATATTTTGAGCGGGGAAATTGTCGGGGCGGCGTCGCTTCCCGGTGTTGATCCGATGTTGCCAGTTGAGTGGAAAGAAGAAGCGCGGCGTAACAGGCTTTCGCGCGGGGCGTTTGAACTGGGATCTATCTTTAAGCTCATAAGCGTGGCGATGGCACTGGAAGCGGGCAAGGTGCGTCCAGACACTATGGTGGATATTACCAAGCCTCTGGTGGAAGACGGGTATTCTATCTCTGATTCACATGGAGCGGCACGGCCCATTAGTGTACGGGATGTTTTTGTTCGTTCCTCTAATGTGGGTGCGGGCATTCTTGGGTTGGAAGTGGGAGCGGAAAAGCAAAAAGCTTTCCTGGAGCAATTGGGTCTGCTTTCTAAACTGCGAACCGAAGCGGGGCCGGTTGAGCCTCCCAGAGGCCCCAAGAGATGGGGACGTATTGAAACGGTTACGGTTTCTTATGGGCACGGTTTAGCCATTGCGCCATTGCAGTTTGCTGCCGGGGCTGCGGCTCTTTTAAACGGAGGAAAGCTTATCAGGCCGACTTTTTTGCGCGATGGCTCGCAGCGCACTGCTGTGAAAGATGATCGCGGTTTACCCAGGAGTGACGACAAGACAGGTTTGGGACGGGTGGTCAGCCCGAAAACCAGTCAACAACTTCGCATCATGATGCGCGCGAATGTGACCGATCCAAAAGGTACCGGGCGACGTGCGGATGTGCGTGGGTATCGAGTGGGAGGAAAAACAGGAACGGCGGAGTTGCCGGGGCGTGGCGGATATAAGAAGAAATCCGTGATTTCTTCTTTTTTGGCGGCGTTTCCCATGGATGCTCCCAGATATGTGGTGCTGGTTTCGCTGTTTGAACCCCAAGCAACGCGTGAAAGCGGTTATAAAATCGTGGCTTCACGTAATGCGGCACCGGTTGCGGGCCGGATTATATCCCGGATAGGTCCGATGCTGGGTGTTCGTGCTGTATTTGAATAAAGCGATGTTTAAGCCCCGTGTTATTGTAGCGAACTGTTTTTCATCAAATAGTGTGTCAAGCACAATAGATTTGCGTCATGGGTTTTCCAGCGTCGATGATGTTTGAGAATTTTTCGAAGTTTGACGGCTTGGCCCAAGCTGAACTAAGTATTCGATTGAACGCTTTAAGCGCTATCGCGGCTGGGTGTTTTGAATGAGACTTATCTTCAACATGGCAAGCTAACGATTTTTTTCTAATGCAACTTTCCCACCTTTTGAACACTATTATCACGGTGCCTTCTTGTGCCGCTGAAATTGAAGTGTGCGGGCTGAGCTCTGATAGCCGGGAGATTGCGCCGGGTTTTGTTTTTGCTGCACTTCCGGGGACTTTGGCAGATGGAACGCAGTTTATTTCTCAGGCTGTTGGCAAAGGCGCTTGTGCGGTGCTGGTGGGTGAAGAGGTTGATATTGATGAACTGAGTATTGCTGTTCCTGTTTTGCGGTCGCGAGTGCCACGTCGCGCCTTTGCGATGATGGCGTCACGGTTTTACGGACGGCAGCCGGAGATTGCCGTTGCGGTCACAGGAACCAGTGGGAAGACCTCTGTTGTGGAGTTTACGCGCCAGATACTTGGATCGCTTGGATTGCCTGCGGCGTCGATCGGGACTATTGGCGTTGTGAAACCAGATGGTAGTACGTATGGATCTTTGACAACACCAGACCCGGTCAATCTTCATAAGACACTTGCCGAGCTTTCGCGCGAGGGTGTTACGCACCTTGCGTTCGAGGCGTCATCGCATGGGCTGGCGCAGCATCGGCTCGATGGTGTCAAGCTGAGGGCGGGTGCGTTTACCAACTTGGGTCGCGATCATCTTGACTATCATCCTACACTTGAAGATTACATGGCCGCAAAAATGAGGTTGTTTCGCGAGCTTTTGCAGCCCGGGCAGGTGGCCGTTATCAATATGGATGGAGAGAAAGCCGCTGAGGTTTTGTCGTGCGCGCAGGAGCGTGGTTTGAAATGTCTCACCGTGGGCCGTGAGGGGACCACATTAAAATTGTTGCGCGCTGATCCAGAGGGGTTTTCGCAGCGTTTGGAGATTTCTACCGAAGGCCGCCGCTTTGAAGTTGTTTTGCCGTTGGTGGGGGCATATCAGGTTGAAAATGCTCTAACTGCTGCAGGGCTTGCACTGGCGGTAGGATGCGATATTGAAGGTGTGCTGGAAGCACTAGGCTCGTTAAAAGGGGTTAAGGGGCGCCTGGATATTGTGGGCGAGGTTGGCGGCGGCTTAGCTGTGGTTGATTATGCCCATAAACCTGAAGCTTTGCGTGCCGCTCTTTCGGCCGTAAGGCCCTTTGTTTCGGGGCGACTGATCTGCGTGTTTGGTTGCGGAGGTGACAGAGATAGGGGAAAGCGTCCGATAATGGGCGCAATTGGCGCTGAAATGTGCGACATGGTCATTGTAACAGATGACAATCCCAGAACGGAGGACGCAAGGTCTATTCGTGCCGAGATCTTGAAAGCGGCCCCTGGGGCGCTTGAAATAGCAGACAGAGGTGAGGCTATCTTGCACGCGGTGAGTATGATGAAGCAAGGCGATGTTGTCGTCGTTGCTGGAAAGGGCCATGAGACGGGCCAGATTGTCGGTCACGAAGTGTTGCCGTTTTCAGATTTTGAAGTTATTTCATCGGCCCTGGAGGCCATCTCATCTGGAGTGTGAACGAGATGCAAGAGCCTTTGTGGACGTTTGAAGACTTGGTCGCAGCAAGCGGCGGCAAATCGGATGGGGAGTGCTCCGTTGAAATAACAGGGGTGTCCATCGATACACGCACGTTGATGGGTGGCGAAGTGTTCGTTGCTTTAAAAGACCAGAGGGACGGACATGAATTTGTAACTGCCGCCTTTGAAAAGGGCGCTGCGGCTGCTGTTGTTTCTAAGGATTACAAGCGTGCTGCGGGTGATGGTGCGCTGGTGCGGGTGAAAGATCCTCTTGAGGCTCTTGGCAAATTGGCGATTGCCGCGCGCGCGCGGTTGTCTTCTGAAGCGCGGGTTATTGCGGTGACCGGCAGTGCTGGGAAGACGAGCACGAAAGAGATGCTTCGGCTGGCGCTTTTACAAGTTGGAGCAACGCATGCCTCGGAGAAATCATACAATAACCATTGGGGTGTGCCTTTAACGTTGGCGCGAATGCCGGCCACAACCGAGTTTGCCGTATTTGAGATCGGGATGAACCATCCCGGTGAAATTCGGCCATTGTCGAAAATGGTTCGTCCCCATGTGGCTATAGTGACGACGGTTGCACCGGTTCATCTGGCTTATTTCAAAAATGTTGAAGAGATTGCGCGCGCCAAAGCCGAAATTATTGAAGGTTTGGAACCATCTGGGTGCGCCGTTTTGAACCGCGACAACGACCATTTTGATTTACTGTCTTCAATTGCGGGCGAGGCTGGTTTTGATGTTCTCGGATTTGGCAAAAACTCTGATGCTTCAAGCCGGATTGTCGAAGTGAAGAGCACGTTTGAAGGTTCGCAGGTGCGTGCGATAATTGAAGGTGAGGACATCTCATATCGAATAACGGCTCCAGGTGAACACCTGCAGATCAACTCGGTTGCAGTTTTAGCTGCGTGTAAGCGTGTTGGCGCTGATCTTGCCCGAAGCGCGGTGGGGTTGAGTGAATTTGAAGTTCCTGAAGGACGGGGAGAGCGGCTCTACATCACGTGTGAGGGCGGCCAAACACTCGTTATTGATGAGACCTACAATGCCAATCCGGCGTCTGTTCGTGCAGCGTTGGGAGTTTTGAGTCTGCTGGGGGAAGGTGTTGCGTCTCGGAAAATTGCTGTGCTTGGGGATATGCTTGAACTTGGAGACGACTCTGAGCGGTTGCATCGTGAATTACGTGCGCCGCTTGTGGAGTCTGGGATTGATCTGGTGTTTGCCTGCGGGCCCAATATGGCACATTTGATGGAAGACCTGCCGTCTAAGATGCGTGGTGGTTATGCGAAGACATCTGATGAACTTGAGCGGATCGTTCTTGATGGCGTTGGTGCTGGAGATGTGATCGTGGTAAAGGGCTCTTTGGGGTCACGTATGGGAGGGATTGTTCGCTCGTTAAAGATTGGACTTTCCAGCCGGACCGCTAAAAAGGCATGAGCGTCCTTCGATTTCAAAATTCAGTTTTTAATTCTTTGAGCTGAAAGAGATCTTCTCTCATTTTGAGGGCTGGATCCGGAGGTGTAAGAGAGTGAATGATTTCGGGTGAGGGCAAGAGCCTAATCAAGCGCATGACATTTCTTTTGTTCGCTTGATTGTGGTCAGGGAATGAAAAAAGTTTGAGGGACCAGTATGCTTTATGAACTCGTGAATTTCAGCGATCAACTGGGACCGCTCAACGTTTTCAAGTATATTACGTTTCGCACCGGCGGTGCGATTTTCACTTCTTTGCTTTTTGTGTTGTTGTTCGGGCCGGCGATCATTGACCTTCTTCGGATAAAACAGGGGCGAGGGCAGCCAATCCGCGAGGATGGCCCAGAAAGTCACCTGGCAAAACGTGGTACGCCGACGATGGGCGGTTTGATGATTTTGTCGGGGGTGATGGTTTCTACTTTGCTCTGGGCGAATTGGAGCAACCCTTATGTCTGGATCGTGATGGGCGTGACCATGTCGTTTGGTGCCATCGGATTTTATGACGACTATCTGAAAGTGACGAGTCAAACTGTATCAGGGTTTTCCGGTCGCTTTCGCCTGCTGGCGGAATTTTTAGTGGCGGGCTTGGCTACATATGCGCTTGCACGACTATCAACGCCTGATCTTGCAAACACGCTGACATTACCGTTTTTCAAGAACTTGTTGCTTGATCTGGGACCGTTTTTTATTCTGCTGGGAATGCTTGTCATTGCGGGAGCCGGTAACGCGGTCAATCTTACCGACGGTCTTGACGGATTGGCTATTGTTCCGGTGATGATTGCAGCGGCGACTTTTGGGTTGATCGCGTATCTGTCGGGTAATATCAAGTTTGCTTCTTATCTGCAGATTCATTTTGTTCCAGGGACGGGAGAACTGGCAATTATCTGCGGTGCGCTTATTGGGGCTGGGCTGGGCTTCTTGTGGTTTAATGCACCACCGGCGATGATTTTCATGGGCGATACGGGATCTTTGGCTCTGGGTGGTGCGTTGGGATCCATTGCAGTTGCTGTCAAACATGAGATTGTCCTGGCAATTGTTGGTGGGTTGTTTGTTCTTGAAACGCTTTCGGTGTTTATTCAGGTGACCTCGTACAAGTTGACGGGCAAGCGGGTTTTTCGAATGGCGCCGCTACACCATCACTACGAACAAAAGGGGTGGCATGAATCGACCATCGTCGTTCGATTTTGGATCATATCTGTTATTCTTGCATTGATTGGTCTTGCCACGTTGAAGCTGCGTTGATCTGACTTTTGGACACGAAGCTTTTGTTGCCTTTCCTCTGGGCGTTTCTTTCATTCCGTTTTTTCAGGTAGAATTCCGGATATGATTCCTCTTACGTTTTTTGCCGGTCAAAGCATTGCCGTGTTCGGGCTTGGTGGTTCGGGCAGGGTATCTGCGCGTGCGCTTATGGCTGGCGGGGGGCAAGTGTTTGCATGGGATGATACGGCTGCGGCGCGTGAGATGGCTGCGCGCGAGGGCATTGCGTTATGTGATTTGAGTAAAGCGGATTGGAGCCGCTTTGATGCCCTGGTCTTGGCGCCCGGGGTTCCACTCACGCATCCAAAACCACATTGGAGCGTTGAGCGGGCGGTTGAGAATAACTGTGAAATTATCGGCGACATTGAGTTGTTCTGCCGGCAACGCGCGTTTCAATGTCCTGACTCACCTTTTGTGGCGATTACCGGAACGAATGGCAAGTCTACCACCACCGCGCTTGTTTCTCATTTGCTAGAACAGCTTGGATGTGACGTTCAAATGGGCGGGAATATTGGCAAGGCGATCTTGTCTCTTGAACCGGCAAGCCCTTCTCGCGTTCATGTCATTGAGGTGTCATCCTATCAAATTGACCTGGCGCCATCACTTGATCCAACGGTGGGCGTTTTGTTGAATTTGAGTCCTGACCATCTGGATCGGCACGGCACAATGGAACATTATGCGCAAGTGAAGGAACAGTTGATACGTTCCTCTTTGAAGAAAGTTATCGGGTTGGACGATGCTTGGACGCGTGCTATTGCGGGGCGCATTGAAGAGGACAGTGGGTTTTATCCTTTTACAAATGGTGAAGGTGCAGGGTTTGTGCCCCGGCTTTATGCTATTGGCTCAACATTGTTTCTGCATGAAAGCAAAGGTTCGGTTTCTTCCAGCTGCGAGATTGCTTCTCTTGATGGGGCGGTGTCGTTACGTGGCAAACATAATGTTCAAAATGCGCTAGCTGCACTGGGCGTGATACGTGCTTTGCAGGACTGGAGAGATGAAACGTTGCCATGTGGCGGGGGGAGATACGACAAAAATGCATTAGCTGAATCTTCTCTCGGCCGATTTGAGACATTGTGGGAGCTGGCGTGCCTGCAAGAAGGGCTAATTCATTTTCCCGGGCTCTCTCATCGTTTGGAATTGGTTGGCGAAGCGGGTGGGGTCATATTTGTCAATGATAGCAAGGCGACAAACGTCAGTTCTGCAAAGACTGCCCTTGAAGCCTGGCAAAGTGGCATCTTCTGGATTGCCGGCGGGCTTGCTAAAGATGGTGGGATAGAAGAACTTGTTTCAAGTTTTGGAGCCGTGGAAAAAGCTTATTTGATCGGCGATGCTGCCAGCGATTTTGCCAAGACGCTGGAGGGCCGCGTTTGTTATGTTGAAAGCGGAACCCTTGAAGCGGCTGTTGAGCAAGCGTTCAAGGATGCCAAGTCATTTGCGGAAAGTGGCAGCAGAGCTGGAGAGCAGCCGGTTGTGCTGTTATCGCCAGCGTGTGCTTCTTTTGATCAGTTTGCAAATTTTGAGAAACGGGGTGAGGTGTTTTGCGATCTGGTTGCTAAAATTCCCGGCGTTCGTTTGAGAGGGAGGGAGAGATGAGATTGTCGCGCTCGGATCGCAGC
>JAJRZC010000101.1 GCA_024275435.1 Alphaproteobacteria bacterium | reverse complement strand
CGTTCAGGAGCTGGCCCCTGGACGCATCGAAGTTGCCGCCATCGACCCTGTTGCTTCGATGAGCGCGATCGAAAACAAACAATTGCTCGAAAAAGCTGCGATGGTGCGACAGAAGCTGGAGAGCGTCATCTCATCACTATAGCGTCGTTCACTGGCAACCTGGCGGTGCGGCATGAAGACCTTCGTGCTGCACAAGACAAGCTGAGGGAAGATGGGTTATGTCTGACCGCAGGATTGTACGCAGCAAGAAGGGGAAAAAGACTGACAGATCTGGTGAAGTTTTACTTGCTATTCTGGCTGGTGGCATTGGTGCTACCAACCATGCGCTGGATGGTGACGGGCGACCGGCTTGATGTTTGTAGCACCCAAATGAAACATCAGACATACGGTAACCGCGAGCGCGATTGGTGTGAATGTGCTTATTCTCGCTGCCGACCTCTCACTTCGATCTGAGCCAATGATCATAGACATCGACGACATTCGTGACGACATCCCTCAAGGGAACGCGTGTTGTGACCTTGTGGGGTGAGAGGAGCGGTGTTCCTACTATCAAGCCTATCTCATGTGGAGCGCCGAAGCAGTTTCAATCTATTCTTTTTGCGCGAGAACTTTGATGATTTGTTTCTGATCTTCAGGAGTGAGGTCGGGGCCCATGGGGAGGCTCATGACATGCTGGCTTATGAATTGTGCGATGGGCGTCTGACAATCTTTCTTGCACAGAGCTTCATATGCGGGTTGCTTGTTGAGCGGGACCGGGTAGTGAACCGCCGTTGGAATTCCTGCGTCTTTGAGACGGGCCTGCATGGCTTCGCGGTGGGGGATGAGCACGGTATATTGCGCATAGACGCTGGTGCGATCATCACGCAGGCTTAGTGTACGCACAGTATCGATGGGACCTTCGAAATCTTGCGCGCTCATGGGGCGGGCGCCGGGCACTGTTTCCAGGATCATCTTGGTATAGTCTGCGCCAATTTTTTCGCGCTGAGAGACTTCCCATTCAAAACGCGGCCACTTGGCCAGCAAGACGGCACATTGCAGGGTGTCCATGCGACCACCCACGCCGATGCGGGTGTGGACGTAGCGTTTGCTTTGGCCGTGCACGCGGATTTCACGGCTGGCCTGAGCCAAGGTGTCGTCGTTGGTGAACAGCGCCCCGCCATCTCCGTAGCAACCCAGTGGTTTTGATGGAAAGAAACTGTTGCACCCGATTGTGGATAGGTTGCAGCTTTTCCTACCTTTGTAGGTTGCGCCGAAGCTTTGCGCGCCATCTTCGATAACTGGGATGTTGCCGGCCTCGCGTGCGATCTTATTGATTTCATCCATGTCGGCTGGTTGGCCATAGAGACTGACGGTTATGATTGCTTTGGTTTTGCTGGTGATGCATGCCTTGATCTTGGTGCTGTCGATATTGACGGTGTCGGGCTCTATGTCGACAAAGACAGGGGTTGCACCAACAAGAGCGATCACCTCGGCGGTGGCAACGAAAGTGAACGGCGTGGTGATGACCTCGTCACCTGGCTTAATATTCAGCGCCATAAGTGAAATGAGCAGGGCTTCTGTGCCGCTGGAAACAGAGATGCAATGCTTGGTGCCAACATAGTCCGCCAATGTTTTTTCAAGCTCGGCCACTTCGGGTCCCATGATATAGCGACCGTGTGCGAGCACATCTGAGATCCGCTTGTCCAGCTGGGGTTTGATGGCGGCTTGCTGGGTTTTTAGATCGATGAATTCCACGGTGCGGGCCTCTTATCGGTTAATGTTGAAGTGTTTGGTGTTGGCTCGTTTGCATAACTTGAATTGGAAAATGGGTGAGTTTGTTTGAGTCATAAGATTCTTAAGCTAGGGCTTGGATCACTCAGGCTTTCAGGTCAAGGCGTCTTGAATGACTGCGATGACGGAATTTATATTTTCCTTGGTCATGGCTGTTCCAGAGGGTAGACAAACGCCGGTTTCGAACATGGTATTTGCTCTCTCGCCTCCGAAATATTGTGCGCCCTTGAAGACAGGCTGAAGGTGCATGGGTTTCCAGATGGGTCTGGCTTCGATGTTTTGCGCTTCCAGTGCCGCGATTGTACGGCTGGGGCCGTTTTCATGTTTGTCAGGGTCAAGGAATATGACCGAAAGCCATCTGTTGGATTTCGTGCCTGGGGGTTCCTCCAAGAACGAGATGCCTGGAAGGTCTTTAAGCGCGCTGCGGTAGGTGTTGAATATTTCGCGTTTTCGGGCGACACGCTTTTCAAGCACTTCAAGTTGGCCAACACCGATGGCTGCGCAGATATTGCTCAGGCGGTAGTTGTAACCGATCATTTCATGTTCGTAGTGAAGGGCAGGTTCTTTGGCCTGAGTCGCCAGTTTGACGGCGTTTTGAATAGCTTGGCCATTGTTTGAAGCAAGAGCGCCGCCGCCAGATGTGGTGATGATTTTGTTGCCATTAAACGAATACGTTGCAAAATCTGCTCCGGCTCCGGCAGGTTGGCCGGCAATGGAGGAGCCTAAGGATTCGGCGCTGTCGCAAATCAGTGTGACATCAAAGCGTTCGCATATTTTCCTGGCGCGAGTGACGTCACAAGGGTGGCCATAGAGATCGGTCAAGATCAAGGCCTTGGGCAAGGTGTTGTTTGCATTTGCTCGCTCCAGCTCTTGCTCGACAAGATCCAGGTCGATGAGAGAAAAAGGATCAACGTCAAAAAAAACGGGTGTTGCGCTCTGGTAAATGATGGGTGACACGCCTCCGATGAACGTGAGGGTGGAACTCCAGACGCGGTCACCTGCCTGTACATAGGCCAAACGCAAAGCGAGATGGATTGCGGCTGTGCCGCTGGCAAGGGCCGCGACGTTTGAAAACCCAATGATATTGGCAAGCTCGCTTTCAAAGCGGGACAGCATAGGACCAACGGGGGCAATGTAATTGGAGGCGAAGGCTTCGTTTACAAGTTCTTGTTCTCGTCCCGACATATGCGGGGCCGACAGGAATATGCGGGGGCGCTTTTTTATGGGCTTTTCGCTTTCCCGGTTATTGCTGTCTTTATTACTCATGGATTTTTCTACGCTTTTTCAAATTTCTTTTACTTGTCCAGAAGCGTTGCGCGCCTGCCTATGACGGTTTCTTTGTCATCGACTTCCAGCACAACTGTGGAACCCGCACCGACTTTGGCCCAGGCACCAATTTTTACGCCGGGGATTGTTACACTACCCGCGCCAATCAATGTTCCTTCGCCTACTGTTGTGTGCCCACACAAGGTGACGCTTGGTGCTATGTGACAAAAATTTCCAATGTTGCAGTCATGTTCGATCACGGCCGCTGTGTTGATGATCGCATGATCGCCTATGACTGCGTCGGGTTGAATGATGGCGTTTGCAGAAATGAAAACGCCTTGTCCGATTTTTGCGCTGTTGTGGACCATGGCGCTTGGGTGAATAATCGTCGCCCAATTGGAAGCTGGCAGCTCTATTGACAACCGCTGACGGCAGGGATTGTTCCCGATTGCGATGTGTATTTGAAAACGCGAAGCATTTGTTTCCCACCAATCAGATTTTGGTATGTTTTCAATTTCATGATCGAATAATTTTGGAGCGGGTGGCTCTATCAGCGCCTCGTCAAAAATTCGTTGGGGACTCAGTTCTTGCTGCTTTAGTGCTGCGATCACAACTTTTGCATGACCGCCGCCGCCAATGATGATGATGGGTGCCGTTGAATTTCGTTTTGTCATTCTGGCGGGTCCTCATCAAATCTATACATTGTGGCATGGCCTTTGGCAGTGACGCCTTCAGATTTTAATATGCGCAGGACAGTCATGGCGATAATTTTCAGATCAAGCAAGAAACTTGCGTTTTCCACATACCATACATCCATGTCCAGTCGTGTTGGCCAATCCAGGGCGTTGCGTCCATTGACCTGCGCCCAGCCTGTGATGCCTGGGCGGACTTCATGGCGTCGCGCCTGGTGTGCAGAATAATGGGGCAGATATTCCATTAAAAGTGGGCGCGGGCCCACAAGACTCATGTCGCCACGCAGCACATTCACCAGTTGGGGCAGTTCATCGAGACTGAGACGGCGCAGGAATTTTCCTGTATTTGTCAAACGCTGTTCATCGGGCAAGGGATTTCCGTCTGGGTCGGTTTCACTTGTCATGGTGCGAAACTTCATCAGCGTGAAGGGCTTTGCGTCAAGTCCGGGGCGCACCTGCGTAAAAAGAATCGGGCTGCCCATTTTCCATCGAATATACAAACTGACAAGGACGATGATGGGGGCAAAGATAATCAGGCCGGAAAGTGCGACGAGAATATCGAATGCGCGTTTCATCACGTTGCTTCGTTTTGTAGACATGGCGCGAGGTTACTCACGTTTCATGTATTTGCTTCTAGTATTCCAGTGGCAGGCCGATGCGTTTTCCGTCTCGGGCGGACATGTAGAGGGATATGAGCAGCTCCAATGAGCGCAGTCCCTCGCGGCCGTCGGTTTCCGCTTCGGCCTCGCCGCGCAGTGTTTTTATGACAT
>JAJRZC010000100.1 GCA_024275435.1 Alphaproteobacteria bacterium | reverse complement strand
TAACAATATCAGGTTTAGCCGTGCTCACTTTATCTTGAATAGCGCCATCGCTAGGGCGCAAAAAAACCTGCCGCCAGAACTCCAAAAGGTTTTTTTGTGATGATCCATCAGCGGCATAGGCGGAAGAAGGCAAGAGAGAAAAACACAAGAGCACCAACACCAACGCCCACTTGACCCATTGCCCGTGCTTCTGCCATGACTCAATCAGATATTGAAAAAAATGCCGAACGCGCAAACAGACAACGATCTTGGTTGAAGGTAAGGTCATGATTCGGACAGCACGTTTTTCAGATTCTGAGATCACTCTTTTTTGTCTTGCAATCAACTCTGATCCTCAAATTGTAGGAAAGCCTACAATACCTAACCATTCGCTCAACTTTATGAGGAAGATCGCAATGGCTCGATATTTCATGCCTCAGCATCAGGGAGTTAAAAAACTCCAGCGCCTTTCCCTCATAGGATCAATCGCTTTTTTCCTGTCCGCTATGATCCTGGCCATGTCCTATGAGCCAGTGATGGCGAACTTTGGCGATCCCTGCGCAAAATACACAAAGGGCAGTAAGAAATGGAAAAAATGTAAGAGCGTCAAAAGCCATCGAGATTTCTTCAAGAAGGATACCGTCCTTTCCACTGATGAAGAGCGGTTCATGGCAGGCTATTGGTTGGCAAAAAACGGCCTATATCGGGAAGCCTTGGACGTTCTCTTAAAACTCAAGACCAACAACGATCCTCGCGTGCTGAATTACATTGGCTACGCCACAAGGAAGCTGGGTCGTATCCAAGAGGCTCTGGTGTATTACCGCCAGGCAATTTCCATTGCACCCGACTATGTTGTATCGCGTGCCTATATGGGCGAGGCATTCCTCGCCATCGACGACAGGCCAGCAGCCTATGCACAGCTTCAAGAGATTGCGGACAGATGTGGAACGTCCTGCGAAGCCTTCATATCGTTAAAAGCACAAATTGAGCGTATCAAAGATCTTTAACTGAGCGCACCTTCACTCGGAAAAGTCGCTTGCTTTTAGGAGCGAGACGAACGTCAATCCTGCTTGTTCGAACGCCTCTCTTGCACCCTCCTCACGATCAACAACCGTTACGACCATGGGTATCTCGCAGCCTTGCCCTTTCAACATCTCAACAGCTTTAAGCGCCGAGCCTCCCGTGGTTGTCACATCTTCAACAACGACAACTCGTTGCCCCGAAAGGCTTTCATTCTTTGCTAAGCCTTCTATCAGACTTTTCGTACCATGCGCCTTGGCGGCTTTGCGAACAAAAAAAGCATTGACCGGCCTGCCCTCAACCGAGCTGACCGCAGCAACCGCGGCGGCAATGGGAACTGCACCCATCTCAAGCCCGCCAACCCAGGTGGCATCCGTGTCAGAAATAACATCAAGAATAAGAGTTCCGATGAGCCGCGCGCCTTCCGGGTGCATCATCGTCGGTTTCATATTGAAATAGAAATTGGAAACGCGACCTGAGGCCAGTTTCATCTCGGCGCCCACTTGAAAAGATCGCTGTTTAATAAGGTCCCGCAAGGCATTCTGTTTTTCAAAATCTAAGATCTTCATGGCATCAGCAGTCATGACTATTGTTTCCCCGGCCGGTGTGGTTGTTTTTTCCCTGCATTTTGCCTTGGAGTGGGATGAACATGAGCAGGAGTCAAGCGGCTCAGGTTCATGGTGGTGGATAGAGGCCTTTAGAACGACATGCGAATCAGACCAACGTTGAAGGATATATGGGCTCAAAGACACAATCGGGCCTCATAACCCACTAGAGAGGGCCGTTCGACCATGTCGACAAGCAAAAAAAATCCAGCAAAGACCCCATCAAACAAGGTGGGATCGGGAAAATCAAAGTCTGCTAAATCGGCAACACGGTCATTTCCGCAAAAAACCATCGCTCTGGTCTATGATTTCGATGGCACATTAAGCCCACGCCCCATGCAGGAATATGCCTTCATGCCCAAGATCGGGGTCGATCCCGAGAAGTTTTGGGCGGAAACCAATGAAATTGCACTTCGAGAGGGGGCAGACCCACTCATCACCTACATGCATCTCTTGTACAAGAAGGCCAAAGAGGCCGGCGTCCGGATTGACCGCGACGATCTTGTCGCACAAGGCCGCGATGTGGACCTGTTCAAGGGGGTCGAGGAATGGTTTGGCGCCATGGATGAATATGTGCGCATCCGTGCAGAAGTGCACGGCATATCGCTGCGCCACTATCTTATTTCATCCGGCCTTTTGGAGATCGTTGAAGGCACCAAGATCTTTGATCGGTTCCATAATGTCTTCGCATCTGAATACTGGTTTGAT
>JAJRZC010000099.1 GCA_024275435.1 Alphaproteobacteria bacterium | reverse complement strand
TGCAGGCGGCACAGTGGGCGGTCGTCTGGGTTTACAACTCACTTGGAAATAATGCCTCATGGAATTGACCATCGAAACACCCACCCGGAAGCTGGAAAAATCATTCTCCCGTCGCCTGAACACCAAGCCGGCCTATGGGCTTCCCTCAGCAATAAAATTAGCGTTCGCTTGTCTTCTCGCAAGCGCCCTGGGCGCCGCTCTCGTGATCACGGCGGAGAACGCTTTCAAGGTCGAAGAGATAGCCTTCGTTCCAAAGCCGAAACGTATAATTCAATCATCTCCCCAACTCACTCAGACCACAGGCGAAAAGAGCAACCAAATAAACCTTGCTTCAAATCACCAGGCTCTCTACCTCGTACGAACAACACTTCTCGCCCTGCATCAAGCAAACCAAACCGGAAACTATTCGGTTCTGCGTGCACTGGGAACTCCGCAATTTAGTGCGAGAAACGCATCCGCTGACCTGGCTATTATTTTTTCGAACCTCAGACGAAAGAAAATCAACCTCGCTGAAGTGGCGCTCATAACGCCCAGATGGCAAGCCCCCCCAAACTTCACAAAGAACGATCTAACGTTACGTGGATTCCTTCCACTGAGCACTGGAGAAGTCTATTTCGACATGCAGTTCAAAGCCGTTTCCGGGCAGTGGAAAATATTTGCTCTTTCCGTCTCAACGCCACCTTCAAACACTTCAAAACCAACAGTGCGTGCAAAAAGGCAAAAGCAGCAACCCAGCAGCAACACGTCTCACAACGAAGAAAATTCAAATCCAAGAGATGCGCGCGCGGCCACTCAAAATGCAAAACAAAATCGTGGCTAAATCCCTAACGCCCACTTGCACCTCTAAAAAACTTGAGGCTCAAAAAAACCAGCCACAGACCAAGAAACGATCACATTTCAATTTTCAGTCGGGGGAGTGACATCACCTTCCTCATCAACCTTGATTTGTTCCGATCCCCTGCGATGTGTCTTACCCCTGCGTTTGCTTATTTTAGCCAATGAGCGCGCTTCCACCATCTCGGAATCAGGATCAAGAGACGTATCAACAAACGGACGGCGAAGAAAATGATCTTCAAGATCGACAGAAGACCTTTTGCCCAACGAAGACTTATGACTTTGCAGCCAACGCTCAGTTTTCAGCCGTCCTGCATCAAACAGATAAGAAAACAGTCCCCAGTCCGGTCGCAGTTTTGTTTGGGGACTGAGTGATTTCGTGTAATGCCCCGCGTCAATCAAATGAAAACGATGACGCGACAACGAGCCAAACGGCCCAGACAGACCCCCAAATCTGTTCAATGCGCTTTTGCGAGCCGCACAGATCAATTCAACGTCACGCCTTAGCGGAGCGCTAAAGGCAAGTTGGCTCATATGAGATGTGATTTCATTGATGCCTTTGGGTACATTGTCCCTCACCAAAGGGGTGATCTGCACAATCAAGGTATCATCCACAGGACTTTCTTGTGCAAGGGTCACCAAATCCGGGTTGGCTGAAAACCCGCCATCCCAATAGGCACGCCCCTCGATCATGACAGCATGATGCAACGTTGGCAGACAGGCAGACGCAAGCACGCATTCAACCCGCAGGTCTTTACGACGAAAAAAGTGTGGATGCCCCGTGGCAACATCCGTTGCTGCAATCAGGAATTCCTGCGCCCCATGCGTGCGAATTTTTTTAAAATCAATGGTCTTTTCCAAAAGAGTCCGTAACGGATCAACCCCCATGGGATTGAGATCATAAGGCGACCACAAGCCAGCCATTTTAGCCAGTGTCGGTGATTTACTCATTCTATGAAGGAATGGATTCAGCCGCAGCAGCTCTGGCACACCAGCATCATAAACAGCCCGCCAAAGCGCGCTCAGGCTCTTGCGGGCACCAGCGCGACCATCGTGAACCCAGCCCGAAGCCAGCGCCACAGCATTGATGGACCCAGCGCTTGTCGCGCTAATCCAGCCAAATTCCAAATCATCCTCTTCAAGAAGGCGATCAAGAACACCCCAAGTAAAAGCACCATGGGCACCACCACCTTGTAGCGCCAGATTGATCCTCCGCCGTTTTCGAAAAAAAACCACCAATACCCGCCTGCAATTTGAAACCCATAAACGACAACAGCCTCACGATCCTCTTAGCATAGTAAGAGTGCCCGCGCCTGAAATAAGACTTCTGTGAAGGGGGTAATCATGGCCAAGTTGGGTCGCAGA
>JAJRZC010000098.1 GCA_024275435.1 Alphaproteobacteria bacterium | reverse complement strand
GTCATTTCGAATGTGCGGGGGTTTCCCAGTGTCTGATGATAGTGCCACAGGGCGCTGCCAAGTGGGGCACCGGTATCAGACGCGATGGGGGGAACCCAGACGCGCTCGTATTCCGTTTCGCGCAGGATACGGGCGTTGGAGACGCAGTTCAATCCAACACCGCCGGTGATTATGAGGTTGCGCGAAGGTAGCGTTTTTTGCAGGTGCTGGACAATGTGCAAAATAGTTTCTTCGGTGACGAGTTGAAGTGCGTAGGCAATATCATGATGAACCGATGTGAGCGGTTCTGACCTATCGCGAGCGGGACCGAATGTGTCGATGAATTTACGGGTGAAGGGTTTTAGTAGTCCGTGGGTATGTATGCTGGTGTAGTCTTGATTGATTTTGAACGTGCCGTTGTCACCCAACTGGATCAACTCTCTGAACTTTTCAACATAGGTGGGCTTGCCGCAGGCGGCCAGCGCCATGATGGTTCCCTCTTCGAAGGGCTTGAAACCAAGGTGCTGTGTGGTGCAGGTGTAGAGCATTCCGAGACTGTCGAAGAAACCTAGACCCCACTCCCGCTGTAATTTATTACCCTGGCCGGAATAGGCGCTCGTGGCAGTCTCATCGCCGTAGCCATCTGTTACGAGAATGGTTGCGTCCTCGAATGGTGAAACAAAAAAGACGGCCGCGTGCGCATCGTGATGGCTGACCTGAACGATTTTTGGAAGCTTCCTGACGCCGAGATGATAGCGCAGGAGGAACTGCAAGCGCAGCCATAAGTCGACGACCCGGCTGTCTTGTGTGGCGTGAGCTGCTGGCCATAGCAAGTTTGCACTGGCTGGTAGTTTGTTCGTTACGGCACGAAAAAACGTTTTTACAAGGTTAAGCGTATCCCAAGGTACCGTGATGACATCGACATCTTCAAAATCAAAGGTTTCAGAATCATTCTTGTCACCTTTGAAAACAGCGGCCACGGATTTGGCTGGAAAATTTTGCGTGTGCTTCTCTCGGCTGAAGCGTTCTTCTTCGAGAACGATCAGAGGCTTTCCATCACTGAGCAGAGCTAGACCTGTGTCGTGTGTGTAGGAAACGATCCCCAGTATATTCACGTGTCTTTACCCTTATTCTTTGTGACGGCTTTTTGCTTTTTCGGCTCCAGTGCGATGCACTGCGCGGCCAAGCGATCCGTCTTCTCTTTGCGCTAACGGCTTCTTTTATGCCCTCGGCAGGTCGCCTACCGTGGTCATTGCTGTATGTCTTGAATTACTGGGGACAGCCTCGGTGTTCGGTTTGTGGTGGTGGGTCTGATATGGCGGCTGGTGACGAGAACACAATATCACGCGTGAAACCCGGCCTCTGCCAGGTCTCACCATATCTTACAAAATACCCGGTATCTGCTCCACAGACCTGAGCTTCGTGTGGTTCGGTTAATCTGTACGTTAGTTGAAAAATACCTTGGTCCACCCAGGCCCGAAAACGATCCAACATAATGATATTATTAGATTTTTTTTGCGCCGCTTTCGCCCCAGTCCCCCAGACAGGCGTTTACCAAAGCCAGAACCGCTACGGCGGCCGTATCTGCTCGCATGATGCGGGGACCAAGCGAAAGGCGGGTGATAAATGGTTTCGACAATAAAGTCTCGCGTTCCGATTGGGAAAAGCCACCTTCAGGTCCAATGAGCACACCAACGGGCCCAGGTTGTAGTGTCTTTAATTTTTCAACTGGGTTTGATATTTCCGCCGCTTCATCCGCCAGGATCAAGGGGCGTTGTTTGGGCCAGGATTCTATCGCTCTTTGGAGGCTTACAGGTTCATCAATTTTAGGGATCCGCAAGATGGCGCATTGCTCCGCTGCTTCAATGGCGTTTGAGGTCATTCGCTGAAGATTCACGCGCTTTACCATCGTGTGCTGGGTGAGAACCGGGCTTAGCCGCGCAACACCCAGTTCCACAGCTTTTTGCACCATATAGTCGAGACGCGCGCGTTTGAGAGGTGCAAATAGATAGCTGATCTGGGGGCCGTCTTCCTGCTTGCGGACGCATTCTTCAAATGTCAATTGGCAGGTGCGCTTTGAGACGTTTGTGATTCTTGCACGCCACTCGCCTTCGCGACCGTTGAAAACAAGTATTTCGTCGCCGGATTTCAGGCGCAGGACATTACATAGGTAGTTATGCTGCTCTCGGGGGCAGGAAAAGCAGGCACCTTCGGATAAGGGCGTATCGATAAACAGTCGCTGCGAAGAGAAATCGTGGACGGGCATGTTTCGGGCCTGTTTGCTTGCCAGACTTCAAATAAAAAGTATCTAGGTTTACAGCCCTATTCGAAGGGGCCGGCATCTGCAATTTCTATTGGACTTTTGATACAGATGATAGCTGGGGGAGCCTACCGATGACGTTGAAAGTCACACCGCCGCCGCTGCCTGCGCAACCTGTTGCAGATGCGCCCCAGGATAACTGGGTTGATCGCTACGCACCTGAGCCCTTGCGGCCCTACCTGCGGCTGGCACGCGCTGACAGGCCGATTGGTGTCTGGTTACTGTTGTTTCCGTGCTGGTGGTCGCTGGCGCTCGCTGAAATTTCGCAGGGCGTGCCATTTCCCAATCTGTGGTCGATGTTTCTGTTTGCGGTCGGAGCCTTTGTCATGCGTGGCGCGGGTTGTGCCTATAACGACTATGTTGATCGCGATATTGATGCCGAGGTGGAGCGTACACGGTCACGCCCAATTCCTTCGGGGCAGGTCAGCCCGCAACAGGCCCTCGTTTTTACAGCCGCGCTAGGCTTGATTGGGCTTGTTGTGTTGCTGCAATTTAATACATTCACTGTCTTTCTTGGCGCTTCGTCATTGTTGCTGGTTTTGATTTATCCGTTCATGAAACGGTTTACCTATTGGCCGCAATTGATACTGGGGCTTGCCTTTAACTGGGGTGCGCTGGTGGGTTGGAGTTCTGTCCATGGTTCTTTGGGGCTGGCGCCCGTTTTGCTGTATCTGGGCTGCATTGCCTGGACCATCGGCTATGACACAATCTATGCGCATCAAGACAAGGAAGATGACCTTTTGTTGGGACTGAAATCCACAGCCATAAAATTTGGCGAGGACACTCAAATTTGGCTGGCGGGGTTTTATGGCGCTGCGGTGTTGTTGTGGGCGTGGGCCGCTTTTTTGTCGGGCGCTCATCTGATTACATTTCTAACTCTGGCTCTCATTACTCTGCAGCTCTCCTGGCAGGTGAGTTCGCTGGATATAGAAGATGAAGAAAACTGCCTGAGACGCTTTCGCTCCAACCGGGATGTAGGGGCGATTTTGATGGCGGGGTTAAGTTTCGATTTGCTGCTATCTTGGCTCGTGAGTTAATATTTTTTGCAATGCCCAAAGTACCCCTGGTGGATACTTGAGAGTTCTTTTCGGCCTCAATAAGCTGTTTCAAAGTTGCATGTAAGCATCTGGCACTTGCGAAGTCACGCTTCGTGCGTCAGGAATGGAGCCCACACAACTGCTTCTTTTGATTTTGAAAACCTTGTTTTCAACTGAAGCTGACCCAGGAACAGATAATAGGACTTTCTTTCATGAGCAAAAGCGACGCCGAGCCTGAAAAGCAACCCCTGCATCTCGTATTTGGCGGCGAATTAGAATCTCTGGACGACGTAGCCTTTCGCGACCCTTCCACCCTCGACATCGTCGGCATCTTCCAAGACTACGATCAAGCTGAGAAAGCCTGGCGAGGGGCTGCCCAGCGCACAGTGGACAATGCTCATATGCGTTACTTCGTTGTTGACCTTCACTTGCTCCTCGACAGTGGTGTGCCTCAAAGGACCTCATGAGTAAACCACAGGCTAAATCAGTCCTTCTCGCCTTCTCGTTTTGAGATAGCCAGGTGTCAACAACACTCCAAACCGGCAGCTTAATGATGCGGCTTTTCAATGAATAAGATGACAAAAAACAAAGCCGACTCCACTAAGGACTCGCGACAACTGCTCTTAAGATTTTTGAGGCAGTGGGTGTTTCCCAGGTGGCGCGCGTTGCTCGTCGCATTCGTCTGGATGGTCTTGTTTGCGGCGACCACCAGTGGTTATCCGTTGATTATCAAATTGTCGTTTGACACATTGTTGAATGATGAGGGCGCGAATCTTCTCTACGTTCTAGGAGCCATCATCGGCATCACGTTCGCGCGCAGTTTGTTTTTGTATCAACAAACCGTCTCTTCGCAAAAAATCGTACACCGCATGGCGACTGATCTGCAAAAGACTGCGTTCACGCATCTCATTCGCGCGGACCTTGCGCGGCTCGGGCGCGAAACGACGGGACGATTTGTTTCTCGTTTGACCAACGATATCGCCTTTATTCAGGCGGCGGCCCTGGCAGGGCTCAACACGGCTGTTCGCGATACCATGATGATCGTCGCACTTGTGGCTACGATGTTTTATCTCGATTGGATGATGTCGCTGTTCGTTTTGTGTGTTTACCCCATTGCGGCATTGCCAATCATCGTCATTTCGGAACGTCTGCGCCGCGTTGCCAAGCGGACGCAAAGCGAACTTGGCGATATGACCTCGCTTTTAACAGAGAAGGTTTCGGGCGCCAGACTTATCAAATCATTTCAGCTTGAAGATTATGCTGCGGATCGCGTTCACGGGAGTTTCGAGCAGGTCTTTAAGCTGCGCATGAAGGCCGTACGCAACCGGGCGCGTTTGGACCCGATGCTGGAAGCGCTTGGTGGGCTTGCTGTCGCCGGGGTTATTGCGTTTGCGTTCTGGCGAATCTCAAGTGGTATTTCGACCGTTGGTGATTTCATGGGTTTTGTTACCGCGTTGTTGATGGCTTCCCAGCCTATTCGTGCCATTGGAAATCTATCAGGGCGGGTGCAAGAGGGGCTAGCGGCGGTGGAGAACTTTTACGCGCTGATAGATGAACCGCCCTCCATTCAAGACAAACCCGGTGCACGCACGATAGAAATCAAACAAGGCTCGATCCAGTTTGATGATGTTTCGTTCGTTTATGCATCAGCTCCGGATCAGGCTGCGGTTTCTCACTTTACACTCAATATTCCCGGCGGCAGGACAGTTGCGCTGGTGGGGCGATCGGGGGCGGGTAAAACAACGATATTGAATCTGGTACCAAGGCTGTTCGACTGTACAGGTGGACGCATCCTCATTGATGACCAGGATACGCGAGATGTGACACTCACTTCGCTGAGATCGTCTATCGCCATCGTCAGCCAGGATGTCACGTTATTTGACGATTCTATTCGCGCAAACATTGGTCTTGGACGACTTGGGGCGGGCGAGGATGATATTATTGCATCTGCCAAGGCGGCGGCGGCTCATGAGTTTATCATGAAGCAACCCAATGGATACGATACGCAGATCGGTGACCAGGGAATGCGGCTTTCAGGTGGTCAGCGCCAACGCCTTGCCTTGGCAAGGGCCATTTTGAAAGATGCGCCGATCCTTCTTCTGGACGAGGCGACCAGTGCCCTGGATACGGAATCTGAAAAACTTGTGCAGGATGCCCTGAAGCGGTTCACAAAAAATAGAACAACACTGGTTGTGGCTCACAGGCTTTCGACGGTGCGCGATGCCGATATGATTTGCGTGCTCGACCAGGGAAAAATTATCGAAACTGGTACGCATGATGACTTGATCGCAAAAGACAGTGTTTATGCTACGCTCGCACAATCTCAGCTGGTTCGCGATTAAAGTCGTTTATTCGCGCTTGAGGATGGTGTTGACGATACGGTTGGCCCAACCGGTGGCCTTGAATGTCCCTTTGACTTCATCTGGATCATAGACCGTGTCGACCCACTCAAAGAATGACATGGGGTG
>JAJRZC010000007.1 GCA_024275435.1 Alphaproteobacteria bacterium | reverse complement strand
TGAGCAGGACATCAAAATCGAAGTATCGGAAACTTTCCTTATTATCCTTGTTCTCGGTGGCGGTATTGAAGTGACGCAGTCGGGGTTTGAGGCCGGTTTTGGTTTCGTCAGACCACATGCGTGGGTCGAGTGTGTTGGCTCGGTAGACATTGGTTTTTCCATCGCCCGCGATGGTGTTGAGCGCTTTGGCGATCTTGACGGATCTTGGATCGAAGTCAATGCCGTAGACATGGGTTCCGGCGTAGTCGGTCTGGGCTCTGGTGGGGCCTTTGGCGGTGAAGAGTTCACCCCAGACATGGAAGATGGCGTGGACGGTGAAACCGCAAGAACCGGCAGCGGTATCGACAACATATTCCTCGGCAGTAGGGTTAAGCATTTTGACGCACATGTCGATGACATGGCGCGGGGTGAAGTATTGGCCCTTTTCGCCTTTCGATGCTTTGACGGTGAGGTACTCGAAAGCCTCATCAATGACGCTGAGATTGGAGTTGAAGAGCTTGACGCGTTCAAGGGCAGAGCCGCAGACTTTGAGATGGTCGGGTTCGAGGGCGATGCTTTCGCCGGGGGCGAAGACATGGGGCCATTCTTTGATTGCCTTGGTGAAGAGTTCCTGGATGGTCTCGGCGAACTGTTTGGGGGTGCGTTTACCTACGCGGAAGTCGAGATTGCCATTGCCGCCTCTGGCGCGGGCCGCACTGTGTTCATCGAAGAGTTTTGCATAGATGAGCTTGAAGACTTCTTCGAAGGCGTCCACGCCAGCATTGGCGAGGACAAGGTCTTCCATGTTCAGGATGACATCCTTGAGACTGGTTCGCTCAGCGACGAGGATATTTTCTCGCTCAAGGTCCTTGAGCTTCCACGGCTCATCGAGCATCTCAGAGAGGGTTTGACTGGCCTTGGGGATGTCGGGGAGGGAACGGTAGAGGTTCGGATCTTCGCGGTGGAGGTAGATCGTCTCGCCGCCGTTGGTCCAAACGGCGATGGGAGCGCCTTCGGCGTTGCAATAGGACTTGAGTTGTTCGAGGCCGTCTTTTCTTTTGGGTTTTTTGCACTCGACGATGATGTACGGCGTGTTGTCTGTGCCCTTCTCGAAGATGACGATATCGGCGGCTTTGTCGTGGACCGAAGAACCAAACCAAACCTTTTTCTCGATGGCGATGCGGTTTTTGGCGTAGCCGTATTGGTGGATCAGTCGGTGGAGATAGAGTTGGCGGACGATCTCTTCGGGCTTGGCGGGGCGTGGTTTGTCGGAGGCGGCACAGGTGAGATAGGGCTTGCCTTTACGGTCAACGATTTTGAGGGCTTCAATCTCTTCGTCGGTGAAGATGCTCAGTGCGTAGGCTGAACCCTTGAGTATGTCGGCGACAGTGAGTGGCGATGGTTTTGTCGAGGCGTGTTGTTTCGGCATGCGTGAAGGATAGGGGAGATGGCAATACAAGGGGGCTTACCCGTCCATTTGCCATGCAAATTTTGAGCGGTCTACCATAGCTGATATTGGCAGTGTTTGCCTGTTGCTTTGACTGATACTGACAGCATGATGTCAGTGTCTGGGTGCAAGGGAGGGGGACGGTTGGCTTGCCAACTCTTTGGTCTTGAAGCAAAGTTCACTGATATAAGGTGAAATAGTTTTCGCTGCAACGATCAGGGAACTTGGCCATTCATGTCGGGGTTTCAGGCAATTTGGACCTTGCGAGCAAGATATGGGGCAAGGGGCAATGTTGAATGTGTATGCTTTAGCTGGCGGGTTTGGCTGGAATCCGCATTTGTCGCGGGTTCGGGTTTCCTGCGGCAGCGAATTTGATTGTTGCTAACACAGCGGAGATATGCAATGCCGAAGACTGATCTTGGACGCCTTGAGCAGATTGACTTGCGAACGATTTGGACCAGTGAGGCGGGAGATTTCACGCCATGGCTGGCTGTAGAGCACAGCCTTAGGCTTCTAGGCGACACGATTGGTATTGATCTGGAACTCGAAGCGCAAGAGAAGAATGTAGGCCCCTTTCGGGCTGACATTCTCTGCAAAGACACAGGAAACGGCAACTGGGTACTCATCGAGAATCAACTCGAAAAAACCGATCACACGCATCTTGGTCAGCTATTGACATACGCGGCGGGGCTCAAAGCGGTTACAATTGTTTGGATCGCGGATCGGTTTACCGATGAGCATCGCGCTTCTTTGGATTGGCTCAATGAGATCACTGATGACCGCTTCAATTTTTTTGGTCTAGAAATCGAGGCTTGGCGGATTGGAGACTCCCCGATTGCTCCAAAGTTCAATACAGTGTGTAAGCCCAATGACTGGACGAAAGCTGTTCGTCCACCGATTCGAGATAGTGAATTGACCGATACAAAAATTCTTCAGCGCAACTACTGGGCAGCACTCGCAGAGCATCTGAACAGCAGGAAAAGTATCATTAAGCCGCAGAAAGCATTGCCGCAACATTGGGCAAATTATGCGATAGGGCGATCAAGTTTCGGATTGGTTGCTGCGGTGAACACGCGGGACAAACAGATTTGGGTTGCTGTCGTTTGCCAAGGCTTGGAAGGTAAAGCTCATTATCACTTGCTCAAGCAGGAACAATCTGCCATCGAACAGGAAATCGAGTATGATCTTGTGTGGGAAGAACTCCCGGGCAAAAAGGAAAGCCGAATCTCCATCCGTTATGACGATATCGACCCTATGAACCAAAGCGGGTGGCCCTATCAGCATGAATGGATCGCTGAGCGACTTGAAGCTCTGCACCGCGCTTTTTCACTGCGTGTGAAGCAACTCGATGCAGATGAGTATGATGAACCTGTCGATGTTCCATCTTCACAAGCCTAGAGCATGAGTGGGGGGGAGGATTCTCACACCAGCGTTGACAAGCCTGTCATTGATGTCGCTGATTGCAAGCCGCTGGAACCACCACCGGATGAGCTGGCGAAGCTTGAGCCGCTGGATTTGCCGCCGGAGCCGCTGCCTGATCCGGAACCGCCGCCGCTTGATCCGGCTCCACTTGAACCTGCACCGCTGAGTCCGCCGCCCAGACTTGAAGCACCGGCTTTGGCCATGTCGTTGTGGGTCCAGACGCCTTCGGCCAAGTATGTGTTGGTGCCGGGGATGTGGAGGGATACGGTGCGGGTTGAGGCGTTGATGTGTTCGATTGAGGTGATGGGTTCTTCGTTCAGAT